>NZ_JAVREQ010000020.1:0-139397 GCF_031845485.1 Streptomyces hazeniae | reverse complement strand
AAACTCTCCGTGAATGCTTCCCGGATATCCGGGTCGACACATCACGAGAGCGGAACCGCCGGAGGAATAACCCGACGATCCACAGCGTCCTCGCTGTTGTGTTTCAAAGGAACCACGCCCCCACAAACAGGGGGACGGGGTATCAACATATCTGGCGTTGACTTTTGGCACGCTGTTGAGTTCTCAAGGAACGGACGCTTCCATCGGAACCCTTTCACAGGCTCCTCCGGGCGCTTCCCTTCGGTGTCCCCGACACTATCAGAACCATTTCCCTGTTCCGAAATTCGGCCGCCGCAGACGTGCGGCATCCCGATTCTCTTCACGAGAGGAGAAAGGAGGTGTGTCGAAAACTGCCCGCCGCACTCGGCTGCGAGCAGGGGGACGACAGTACAGCGCTGCCGTGGCGGAGGCAAATCGCCGTCCACCCTCCCGCCCGCTGCGCCGCAAGCGGTCCTGCCGGGCGATGACTTACCCTGCTGAACGATGGCGCATCCCCGCTCGAGTCGGGGGAGGCGGCCCGCTCGAGACCGTGTACTGGGAGGCTTCCCATGACCACAGTGACGTCGCCGATGGCCGGTCGGGCCGTCGGCCTGCCGGCCGTGCCGGACCCCGTGTTCTCCGGCGCGATGGTCGGTCCCGGCACCGCGGTGGACCCGGGACGAGCTCCCACGGTCGCCGTCTCCCCGGTGGACGGGATCGTCGTCTCCCTGCATCCGCACGCCTTCGTGGTGGTCGACCCCGGGGGCCGCGGCGTACTCGTCCACCTGGGCATCGACACCGTGCAGCTCAACGGGGACGGCTTCGAGCTGGTGGCGACGAAGGGGGACACCGTCGAGCGCGGTCAGGCGATCGTGCGCTGGGACCCCGGAGCCGTAGAGCGCGCCGGCAAGTCTCCCCTCTCCCCCGTGATCGCGCTCGAGGCCTCGACGGGCTCCCTCACGGGTCTGGTGGAAGAGGGCACGGTCACTTCCGGGGCCCCCCTCTTCGTCTGGAGCTGAGCCGGATGGACGCGACCCTGCGGGGTGTGGGTGTGAGCCACGGCCTGGCCGTCGGCGAGGTGCGGCACATGGGGACCGCCGTGCTGGAGCCCCCTGCGAAGCGGATCGGGCGGGACGATGCTCCACGGGAGCAGAAGCGCGCGCGGTCCGCGGCGCATGCCGTCGCCGCGGACCTGGAGGCGCGGGGCCAGCTCGCCGGCGGTGACGCACAGGGGGTGCTGGGGGCGCAGGCGATGATGGCCCGCGATCCCGAGCTGATCGCGGACGTGGAGCGCCGCATCACCGTGGGCAGCAGCGCGGAACGGGCGGTGTACGACGCCTTCGCCGTCTACCGGGCTCTGCTGTCCGGGGCGGGGCGGTACGTGGCCGGTCGCGTCGCCGACCTCGATGACGTGCGGAACCGCATCGTGGCCCGGCTGCTGGGGGTGCCCATGCCCGGGGTCCCGGACAGCGACGACCCCTTCGTGCTCATCGCCCGGGACCTCGCTCCGGCGGACACCGCGCTGCTCGACCCCACGCAGGTGCTCGCGTTCGTCACGGAGGAAGGCGGCCCCACCAGCCACAGCGCCATCCTCGCCCGCGCTCTGGGGGTGCCCGCCGTGGTGGCGCTGCCGGGTGCGGGCGAGCTGGCGGAGGGCACGGTCATCGCGGTCGACGGCAGCACCGGTGAGGTGACGGTCAACCCCTCGGAAGCGGAACAGGCGATGCTGGCCCGGACCGCCGGGGAGCGCCTGACGGCGCTCGCCGCGGTCAGCGGGCCCGGCGCCACCTCGGACGGCCACAAGGTCCCGCTTCTGGCGAACGTGGGAAGCCCGGCGGACGTGCAGGCCGCCGTCGAGGCGGGGGCCGAGGGGGTCGGGCTGTTCCGCACCGAGTTCCTGTTCCTCGAGGACGGTGCGGCGGCGCCGTCCGTGGAGCGGCAGGCGAAGGTGTACCGGCAGGTGTTGGAGGCCTTTCCGCAGGGACGCGTCGTGGTGCGGGTCCTGGACGCGGGCGCCGACAAACCCCTCGGGTTCCTCACCCCGGCCGACGAGCCCAATCCCGCGCTGGGGGTCCGCGGTCTTCGCGCGCTGCTGGACCACCCGGAGGTGCTGCGGGATCAGTTGTCCGCGCTGGCCAGGGCCGCGGCGGGGCTGCCCGTGTACCTCGAGGTGATGGCCCCGATGGTGGCCGACCGTGCCGACGCGGCGGCGTTCGCCGAGGTCTGCCGTGCGGTGGGGCTGCGGGCGAAGTGCGGCGTGATGGTGGAGATCCCGTCGGCCGCGCTGCGGGCCCGGTCGGTGCTGCAGGAGGTGGAGTTCCTGTCGCTGGGCACCAACGACCTGGCGCAGTACACGTTCGCGGCGGACCGGCAGGTGGGCGCGGTGTCGCGGCTCCAGGACCCGTGGCAGCCCGCGCTGCTGGACCTGGTCGCACTGGCCGCGGAAGCCGCGCGCGCGGAGGGCAAGGGCTGCGGGGTGTGCGGGGAGGCGGCTGCGGACCCGGTGCTGGCGTGCGTGCTGACGGGGCTGGGCGTGACGAGCCTGTCCATGGGCGCGTCGGCGATTCCGTACGTCCGGGAGGCTCTGGCGCGGCACACGCTCGCGCAGTGCGAGCGGGCCGCCTCGGCCGCGCGGGCCGCGGACGGAGCGGGGCAGGCGCGCTCCGCAGCGCACGCGGTGCTCTCCGGCGAGTGATCCGCGGGCCGGGCGGGCTCATGCGCCGCCCGGTGCGGTGCGGGACAGCGGGACGCCTGCTGCGTAGGTGACGCCGGGCTCGGGCGGTACGGGTTCACCGGTCTCCGCGTGCGTGCAGTAGGCGCTGAACACCTGGGCCTCGGTGAGCGGGGCGAGCCAGCCTCGGTGCAGGCACCAGCCGCGCACGGTCTCGCGCGGGCGGTCGCCACGGCAGGCCGGTGGGGTGGTGCGGGTGACGAGCCCGCCGGGCGAGCCGGTGGCCAGTCCTGCGGCGAGGACGGAGCAGAAGAGCAGGACGTCGGACTCGGCGAGCTCCCAGGTGCCGTCGGCCGCGGTGTCCGTGTGCAGGACGGCCAGCAGCGGGGCGCGCGGTCCGTCGACGCTGCACACCAGGTGATGGGTACCGGCTCCGAGCGCCGTGAGCAGGGCGTCGAGCGCTTCGGCGGCCGTGTGCAGGGGGGCTTCGCCCCCGCCGAGGGTGTCCAGGACGCGGTCGGCTTCGTCCCACACGGCGTCCCGGGCACGCCAGGCCCGGAGCAGGGGCAGCAGGTCGTGGCAGGGCTGTCCGTCGTAGGGCACCGTGAGGCCGGTGCCGGCGATCTCCGCGGTGTAGCGCGTGCGGCTGACGGGGGCGTCCGGGTCGAGACCGTCCCGCAGGCAGTAGGCGGCGAAGCGGTCGGGGTCGAACGGGGCGACGCGGGTGTGGAGGCCCTGTCCCGACAGGTGGCGGAGGAGGGCCTGGACGTGCTGCAGGTAGGCGGCGTAGTCGTCGAAGGCGAAGCTGCGGTAGCCGCGCATCGCGGTGAAGTCCGTCTCCGTGGTCAGGACGGCGACGGTGCTGGGCGTCTCGGTGCGCAGGGCCTGGTGGCGGCGTCGCCTGCGGCTTCGGGTGTGCGACATGGTCCCCCTCACTGACGGTAAGACTGGACGTGACTCACCGTAGTCGGGGGGTGTGACAGCGGGCCGGGTCCCCAGGACCCCGGGAGGGCCGGCCCGCCGTCCTGCCGGTCAGGTCGTGCGTTCGCGGGCGAGGCGTTCGTAGAACCTCAGGAGTTCCACGTCGTCGACGGAGCCGGGGTTGACCGCCTTCTCCAGCGCTGTGCCCTGAAGGAGGCGCTTGACAGGGACTTCGAGGCGCTTGCCGGTGAGGGTGTGCGGGACGGCGGGGATCTCGATGATCTCGTCGGGCACGTGGCGGGGCGAGAGAGAGCCGCGGATGGTCTGCTTCACCGTGTCGCGCAGCGCGTCGTCGAGGGTGACGCCGGGCGCCAGGTGCACGAAGAGCGGCATCCAGTAGCCGCCGTCGGGCTGTTCGACGCCGATGACGAGGGACTCGCGGATCTGCGGGAGCCGTTCGACGGCCTCGTAGATGTCGGCGGAGCCCATGCGGACGCCCTGCCGGTTGAGGGTGGAGTCGGAACGGCCGTGGATGACCACGGAGTTGCGGCCGGTGAGGGTGGTCCAGTCACCGTGCCGCCACACGCCGGGGTAGGTGTCGAAGTAGCTGTCGTGGTAGCGGCTGCCGTCGGGGTCGTTCCAGAAGCGCACGGGCATGGACGGCATGGGGTTGGTGACGACGAGCTCGCCGACCTCGTCGACGAGGGGCTTGCCCTGGGGGTCCCAGGACTGGAGGTCGGTGCCGAGGCAGGGGGCCTGGAGCTCTCCGATGTGCACGGGGAGGGTCGGTACGGCGCCCGCGAAGCAGGAGCAGACGTCGGTGCCGCCGCTGACGGAGGCGATCCACATGTCCGCGGCGACGGCGTCGTGCAGCCACCGGAAGCCGTCGGGCGGCAGCGGGGAGCCCGTGGTGCCGATGCACTTCAGCGCGCTCAGGTCGAAGTCCCGGCCCGGGTGGACGTCGGCCTTGCGGCAGGCCATCACGTAGGCGGCGGACGTGCCGTACAGGGTGGCGCGGGTGCGTTCGGCGACGCGCCACTGCGCGGCGGTGTCGGGGTAGCCGGGGCTGCCGTCGTAGACGACGACGGTGGAGCCGACGAGGAGGCCGGAGACGAGGAAGTTCCACATCATCCAGCCCGTGGAGGTGTACCAGAAGAACCGGTCCGCGGGGCCGAGGTCGCAGTGGAGGCCGAGCTGTTTGAGGTGCTCCAGGAGGATGCCGCCCTGGGACTGGACGATGGCCTTGGGCAGTCCGGTGGTGCCGGAGGAGTACAGCACCCACAGCGGGTGGTCGAACGGCACCTGCTCGAAGACGGGTTCGGTGTCGGCCGCGGTGAGGGCGTCCCACTCCAGCGTCCCCTCCGGGGCGGGGGTGCCGAGGAGGGGGATGTGGACGACCGCTTCGAGAGTGGGGAGTTCACGGCGCAGTTCGGCGACGGTCTCGGTGCGGTCGTGTTCCTTGCCGCCGTAGCGGTAACCGTCGACGGTGAACAGCACCTTGGGCTCGACCTGCTGGAAGCGGTCGAGGACGCTGCGGGCGCCGAAGTCGGGGGCGCAGGAGGTCCACACGCCGCCGACGGCGGCGGTGGCGAGGAGGGCGACGGCGGCCTGCGGGGTGTTGGGGAGATAGCCGCTGACCCGGTCTCCGGGGCGGACGCCGAGGCGGCGCAGCCGGTCGGCCAGCGAGCCGACCTGGCGGCGCAGTTCGCCCCAGGAGACGGGGACGGGCTCGTGGGTCTCGTCGACGTGCAGCAGGGCCGGCTCGTCGGCGCGGGCGGGGTCCTCGCCGGCGCGCAGGGCGTGCTCGGCGTAGTTGAGGGTGGCGCCGGGGAACCAGACGGCGCCGGGCATCGCATCGTCCGCGAGGACGGTGTCGTACGGCGTGGCGAAGCGGACGTCGAACCATGCGGCGACGGCGCGCCAGAAGTCCGGGAGGGCCTCGACGGACCAGCGGTGGAGGGCGGCGTAGCTCGCCTCGGGGTCGTCCGGGAGGCCCCGGGGCGCGCCGTGGTGGTCGGCGGCCCATTCCTGGAAGCGGGTGACGGCGGCGCTGCGGATCCGCTCCGGCCCGGGACGCCACAGAGGTTGCGGTGCGGGCGTGTCGGGCTGCGGACTGCTGTGCGCTGCGGTCATGTGGCGGCTCCCGTGGTTCTCTGCGCTTCGTGGGCGTCGTGTCCGCGCACGTGCCGGGGTGTGTGCGCGTACGCGGCGGCTGAGCAGGACGATGCCATGTGATCGTTCACTTCACCAGGGCCGACGCCCCCATAAAGGGCGTATGCGGCATGTGAGGTGGGCACAGGGCCGGCGGCGGGCGGCGCCGGGGTCCCTGGGAGCGACGGCGGGGCGGACGCCCGGTGAACGGCTGTTGAACGAGGGTGACCGGTGCGCCCGCTGGTGGCAGGCTGAGCTGCATGAAGGGGCGTGACCGGGTGCGGTCTGCGGGTGTCGGTGGTGTCGTCGGGATGGTCCGCCGGTGGGGTCCTGTCCGGTCGGCGCTGCGGCGGGGCGGAGACGCGGGTGGCTTCGTGGTCGGGCCGCGGGAACGGGCGCGCGTGCCGGGCGAGGCGGTGGGGGCCGAGCCGAGGCCGGGCGGTGGCCTGGTCCGTTTCGAGCGGTCCGCGCTGCGGGTGCGGGTGGCAGCCGGCGGCGCTGTCTTCTGCGGCTGGGACGAGGCGGCGCCGGAGCCGTCGTACGCGCTGGGCGGCCGCTGTCCGGAGGCGGACACGCGCGCGGTGCTGGAGCCGGACACCGACGGCGGATGGCGGGTGGTGTCAGAGCGGCTGCGGATCACCGTCTCGCGGCGGGGTGCCGTGGAGGTGGGCACGCCGGGCGGCGTGGTGCTGCGCCGGGACGCGGCGCCGCGCTGGTGGGAGACGGAGCCGGGCGGTGGGGGGCGCTGGGTGCTGCACTCGCGGGTGTCGCCGGACGCCCGGTTCTTCGGGCTGGGCGGCCCGCCGGTGGGTCCTCGGCTTCCGGCGGGCGCGTACCGGTTGTGGAACGCGGGGGTGGACCGGGCGGGCGGGCGCGCCGCGTCGGTGACGATGCCCGTGCAGCTGGTGGTCGCGGACGTGGGCTGCCACCTGGTGTTCCACGACGCGACGTGGGACGGGGAGATGGTGCTGCGGGACGGGGAGGAGGGTGCCGGGTCGGGACACGACCGGGACGCCCGCTGCGAGGTGCGGATGTCGGGCGGGCCGCTGCGCTACTGGGTGATCACCGGAACGCCGGCCCGGCTGCTGCGCGGCTGGGCCTCGCTGACCGGCACGCCGGCCCGGCCGCCGGTGTGGGCGCTGGGATACCAGCACGTGCTGCCGTCCGGCGCGTCGCCCCGGGAGGTGCGGGAAGCCGTCTCGGCGCACCGGGAGCACGGGCTGCCGTTGCACGGGGTGCATCTGGCTGCGGACGACGGCTCCGGGCGGGGCGCGGGCGCCGCCACTCCGGACGGGGCGCGCTTCCGGGAGCCCGGAGCCGCCATGCGGGAGGTCGCCGGGGAACTGCGGGCGGAGGGGGTGCGGCTCGCGGCCGCGGTGCGGCCGGAGGTGTGGGCGCGGCCGGGCGGTGTGCTGTACGAGGAGGGCACGGCGCTGGGCGCGTTCGTACGGGACGGCGGGGGCGGCACGGTGCGGCGTCAGGGGCGGCCGTGGGCGTCGGTGTACCCCGACTTCACGGACTCGCGCGTGCGCAAGTGGTGGGGCGGCCTGTACGCCGGGCTCGTCGGCGAGGGTTTCTCCGGGGCGTGCCACCAGGGCGACGCGCCGGCGTCGCCGCACGTCCTCGCGGACGCGGACGCGGCACGGGGGGTGCGGCACGACCTGGAGGGGCGCGGCGGCGCCCATCTGGAGGCGCACAACGTGTACGGGCTCGCGATGGCGCAGGCGGGCTGGGCGGGCCTGCTGGAACAGGGTCCGCAGGAGAGGCCGTTGCTGGTGTCGAAGGCGGGCTGGGCGGGTTCCCAGCGGTACGGGGGAGTCTCGGCCGGCGCCCCGGTCACGGACTGGCACGGGCTGCGGGCCTCGCTGGCGGCCGTGCTCGGGCTCGGCTTGTGCGGCGTGCCGTTCGCGGGGCCGGAGGCCGGGGCGTGGGACGAGCGTGACCGGCCGTCACCGGAGTTGCTGGTGCGGCGCTTTCAGCTGGCGGCGTACCTGCCGTTGTTCCGCGGCGGCGACCGCCCGGATGCGGGGCGGGGGGCGGGGGACCGCGGGCCGCGGGGCCACGGCCGGGAGGTTCTGGCGGCCGTGCGGGCGGCGGCGGTGCGCCGGGAGGAGCTGGTTCCCTACTTGGTGACGCTGGCGCATCTGGCGCGGCGGACGGGCGCTCCCTACGTGCGGCCGCTGTGGTGGCACCATTGCGCCGACCGGGCGCTGCGGGACTGCGGCGACGCCTTCCTGCTGGGCGACGCGCTGCTCGTGGCGCCGGTGCTGGAGGCGGGGCTGCGGCGCCGTGCGGTGCGGCTGCCGCGCGGCTGCTGGTACGACACGGCGACCGGGGTGCGGTACGACGGCGGGCGCACCGTGGTGCTGGACGCGCCGCTGGAGCGTGTCCCGGTGCTGGCGCGGGCGGGGGCGGCCGTTCCGGTGGCGGTGCCGGATGGGGGGACGGCGCTGGAGGTGTGGCGGCCGCCGCCCGGGCGGACCGGCAGCGGCCTGCTGATACGGGAGCCGGCCGATGCCTGGGCGCGGCCGGAGGTGGAACGGCTCACGGTGTCGGAGGCCGCCGGCCGGACGGTGGTGACGGGCGAGGACGGGCACCGGGTGGACCTTCCGGTCCGGGTGCGCGGCTGAGGGGGAGTTCCTGCCCGGAGGTGGGCCGCGTTCGGCTCGCGCGGTCGCGTCCGGTCGTCCCGCCGGTGCGGGGGCTCTTCCCGGCAGGGCGGCGGTGCGGTAGGCAGGAGCGCATGCGCCGACACTCCCCGCTCCGCCTGCTGTTGGGCCTCGCGTCCGCGGTGCTGCTGGTCACCGCGGTGCCCGCCCCGCACGCCGCCGCACGTCCGGAGCCGAAGGCTCCCGACGCGTTCGTGTCACTGCGGCGGGTCGCGCCGACGATTCTCCAGGACATCCGCTACGTCACCCGGCACAACTTCGTCGGCGGCCGGATCGACGGCTACCGGTGGCCGATGTGCATTCTCACCGAGGACGCCGCGAAGGCGCTGCGCTCGGCGCAACGGGCCTTCCTCCGCCAGGGGTACACGCTGAAGGTCTACGACTGCTACCGCCCGCAGCGCGCCGTCGACCACTTCGTGGAGTGGGCGAAGGACCTGGACGAGCGTCGGATGAAGCGGGAGTTCTATCCCCGGGTGGACAAGGCGTCGTTGTTCGAGGACGGCTACATCGCGGAGAAGTCGGGGCACAGCCGGGGCAGCACGGTGGACCTGACGCTGGTGCGGCTGCCGGTGGAGCCGACCCGGCCCTACGTGCCGGGCGAGCCGCTGGTGCCGTGCTACGCACCGCAGGAGGAACGCTTCCCGGACGCGTCGCTGGACATGGGGACGGGCTACGACTGCTTCGACACGTTGTCGCACACGCTCGACGAGCGGATCCGGGGCGAGCAGCGGGCGAACCGGCTGCTCCTGAAGCGAGGTCTGGAGAAGGTCGGATTCGTCAATTACCCGAACGAGTGGTGGCACTACACCTTCCAGCCGGAGACCTTCCCGGACGACTACTTCGACTTCCCCGTCTCGCCCCGCTCGGTGACCGGTCACCGCTGAGCCGACACGCTCACTCGAACGAGTGAATTTGTAGGCGACCTTGACGCCCCTTCGGTCCGGTTGAACACTGCCGTCACGCTCGTCGCACCTGGCACGACCCACCCGCACACGCGCCCGGGGCAGCCGCCCCGGGCGCTTGGTCGATTGGAGCCGCAGTGGACCATTTCAGCAACGGGGACATCTTCGTCGGCGAAATCATCGGCACGGCCATCCTGATCCTGTTCGGCGCGGGCGTGTGCGCCGCGGTCAACCTGAGATTCTCCAAGGCCAACGGAGCCGGCTGGATCGTCATCGCCTTCGGCTGGGGATTCGGGGTGCTCGCCGGCGCCTACACCGCCCTGCCCCTCTCCGGAGGCCACATCAACCCGGCCGTGACCATCGCCGTCGCGGCCGAGAGCGGCGAATGGAGCAAGGCGCCGCTCTACATCGTTGCGCAGATCATCGGTGCCTTCGTCGGTGCGGTGCTGGCGTGGGCCGCGTACTACTCCCAGTTCGCGGCGAACGCCGACAGTGAGACCGCGCAGCCGACCCTCGGCAACTTCTCCACCATCCCCGAGGTGCGCAACCCGGTCACCAACCTGGTCACCGAGATCATCGCCACCGCAGCCCTGGTGCTGCCCATCCTGGCCTTCGGGGTCACCAAGGAGCTGGGCCGCTCGGGCAGCACGGTCCTGATCGTGGCACTGCTCGTCGTCGGCATCGGCCTCTCGCTGGGCGGGCCCACCGGCTACGCGATCAACCCGGCCCGGGACCTGGGCCCCCGAATAGCCCACTCCGTGCTGCCCATACCCAACAAGGGGACGTCAGACTGGGGGTATGCCTGGGTTCCGGTGACCGGTCCGGTCATCGGCGGCCTGGTGGGAGCCGGAATCTACTCACTCGCCTTCTGAGCAGGGAGACGCGACCATGAAGGACGCCTTCGTCGCAGCGATCGACCAGGGCACCACATCGAGCCGCTGCATCATCTTCGACTCCGGCGGCGCCATCGTCGCCGTCGACCAGCGTGAACACGAGCAGATCTTCCCCAAACCCGGGTGGGTGGAGCACGACGCCACCGAGATCTGGTCCAAGGTCCAGGCGGTGGTCGCAGGAGCCCTGGCCAAGGCCGGACTGCGCGCCGACCAGCTCAGCGCCCTGGGCATCACCAACCAGCGTGAGACCACCGTTCTGTGGGACCGCAAGACCGGCAGGCCGGTGCACAACGCGATCGTGTGGCAGGACACCCGGACCTCCGGACTGTGCACGCAGCTCGGCGGCGACGTGGGGCAGGACCGCTTCCGCGACCGCACCGGCCTGCCGCTGGCCAGCTACTTCTCCGGCCCCAAGGCGTTGTGGCTGCTGGAGAACGTGCCGGGGCTGCGGGAGCGCGCCGAGGCGGGCGAGATCGCCTTCGGCACCATGGACACCTGGCTGATCTGGAACCTCACCGGCGGCCCCGACGGCGGCGTGCACGTGACCGACGTGACCAATGCCGGACGCACCATGCTGATGAACCTGGAGACCCTCCAGTGGGACTCCTCGATCCTGGAGGCGATGCGGATCCCGGAGGCGGTCCTCCCGGAGATCCGCTCCTCGTCGGAGACCTACGGCACGGCCGTCGGTCAGCTGGCGGGCGTGCCCGTGGCGTCGGCGCTCGGCGACCAGCAGGCCGCCGTCTTCGGTCAGACCTGCTACGACGTCGGCGAGGCGAAGAACACCTACGGCACCGGCTCCTTCCTCCTGCTGAACACCGGCAACCGGCCCGTGCCCTCCAAGAGCGGGCTGCTCACCACCATGGGCTACCAACTGGGCGGCGAGCGGCCGGTGTACTGCCTGGAGGGGGCCATCGCCATCACGGGAGCGCTGGTGCAGTGGTTCCGCGACCAGCTCGGCATCATCTCGTCCGCGGACCAGATCGAGACGCTGGCGGAAAGCGTGGAGGACAACGGCGGGGCGTACATCGTGCCGGCGTTCTCGGGCCTCTTCGCGCCGTACTGGCGGTCCGACGCGCGGGGCGTGATCACCGGCCTGACGCGGTACGTCACCAAGGCGCACCTGGCCCGCGCCGTGCTGGAGGCCACGAGCTGGCAGACGCGTGAGGTCGTCGACGCCATGTACCAGGACTCCGGCGTGGAGATCACCACGCTCAAGGTGGACGGCGGCATGACCGCAAACGGCCTGCTGATGCAGCACCAGGCGGACGTGCTCGGGGTCCCGGTGATCCGGCCGGTGATCTCGGAGACGACCTGCCTGGGCGCGGCCTACGCGGCCGGGCTGGCGACCGGCGTCTGGTCCGACCTGGACGAGCTGCGGTCGCACTGGCGGCAGGACGCGGAATGGACTCCGAGGATGGACGCGGCGGTCCGCGACCGGGAATACCGCAACTGGAAGCGGGCGGTCGAACGCAGCTTCGGCTGGTACGAGGAGGAGCCGGCGGGCTGAGGCCCCGGAGCGCTCAGCGGGCGGTCGCGGCCTCCTCGGCGGCGGCCGCCCGCATCGCGTGCCGGATCACGGAGATGAGCACGTCACGCACGGAGTCCCGCTCGCGCGCGTCGCACAGCATCACCGGCACCCCGGCGTCGAGGTCGAGGGCCTCCCGGATCCGTTCGGCCGGGTGGCGCTCGGCGCCGTCGAAACAGTTGACGGCGACGGTGAACGGGATCCCGCGGCGTTCGAAGTAGTCGACGGCGGCGAAACTGTCGCCCAGGCGGCGGGTGTCCACCAGCACCACCGCGCCCAGCGCGCCCTGCGCCAGCTCGTCCCACAGGAACCAGAACCGGTCCTGTCCGGGCGTGCCGAAGAGGTAGAGCACCAGATCGTCGTTGATGGTGATCCGGCCGAAGTCCATGACGACCGTGGTGGTGGACTTGGCCTCCACCCCCGCGGTGTCGTCGTAGGGGCGGCCCGCCTCGGTCAGCATCTCCTCCGTGCGGAGCGGACGGATCTCGCTCACCGCACCGACCAGAGTCGTCTTTCCCACGCCGAAGCCGCCGGCCACCAGCAGCTTCAGCGTCACGGGCTCGGCGGGGGCGGCCGACTCGGTGGGAGCGGCTGCCGGGCCGCGGTCGCGTTCAGAGCGCCCGAAGACCATTGATCACCTCGCGGAGAATGTTCTCGTCCGGCAGTTCGGCCGGAGGTACGGGTCGGGAGACGCGGACCAGGTCCGCGTCGAGCAGGTCGCCGACCAGGACGCGGACGATACCCACCGGCACGTCGAGGTCGGTCGCCAGCTCCGCCACCGACAGCGGACTGCGGCGGCACATCCGCACGATGTCCACGTGTTCGGGGGTGAGGGCCGGGTCGTGCAGATCGTCCTCGTGCCGGCCGCCGGCCCCGGTGCCCGCGGTCCGCGCGATGACGAGGGCGATGAGGTCCAGCCGTGCCGCCTCGGGGCTGCACCGGGTACGGCCGCGCGTCATGGCGTACGGCCGGACCACCGGCCCGGCAGCCTCGTCGAACCAGCGCTCGGTCATGCCACCGATCCCCGTCCGGCCCCTGGTCAGCGCGCGCCGGGCAGGTCGGAACGACGAGCGGTGCCCAGGTGGACGCCGACCCTCTTGACCAGCAGCGTCATCTCGTACGCGATGAGGCCGACGTCGGCTTCGGAACGCGCGAGCACGGCGAGACAGCTGCCGTCGCCGGCCGCCGTCACGAACAGGAACGCCTCGTCCAGCTCGACCACGGTCTGCCGGACGCCCCCGGCGTCGAAGTGCCGGCCGACGCCTTTGGCGAGGCTGTGGAAGCCGGACGCCACGGCCGCCATGTGCTCGCCGTCCTCCCGGCTGAGCCCTTCGGAGGTGCCCCGGGGCAGTCCGTCGCCGGAGAGCACCATGGCCTTGTCGATGCTGCCCACGCGCTGGACGAGCTCGTCGAGCAGCCAGTTGAGTTCACCGCCGGCGCCGGTGGTCCGTGCGGCCGCGTTCGGTGAGGTCATCGCCCCTCCCCCTCCGGGTGGTCGGTCTCGGGTGCCGGGTCCGCGGCGGGTGTGCCACCGGGCGGCGTGTCGGTCTCTTCGCGTCCGCGCTGCCAGCCGCGCTGGAGCGCGGCCATCCGGCTGCGCACCTCCTCCGCGTCCCGGTCGTCGGGCTCGGAACCCTGCCCAGCGGAGCGGTCCGCTTCCGGGGCGGGAACCTCCTTCAGCTGCGGAGCGAGGCTGGCCTGCCGCACCCTGCGGGGCAGTCCGCCGGGGCCGTCCTCGACGCGGCGGCCGTTGTCGGAGACCAGCACCGGCGTCCGCCGGCGCCGCCGGGGCAGCCCGGCGGGGTCGGGGGCGGGCCCTCCGTCCGGAACGGTTCCGGGAGCCGCCTCCGGGGCGGTTCCGTACCCCCCGGCGGGCGGGTCCTCGCGCACCGCGCCCGGGTCCTCGGCGGCCTGCTGGTGCTCGGCGTCCTGGCTCCCGGGGCGTTCCGGGCGGCGGAAGAGACCGCCGCCGCTGTCAGGGGAGTCGAGGTCGGCGAGCGCGGCCTCGAGTTCGACGGGTCCGTCGAGCGGCCCGGAGTCCGTGCCGGCCGGGGACAGCGGCGCCCTGGGGCGGGGGCGGCGGCCGTTCGCCACCGCCGCGGTCTCCGGACCGCCCTCACGACCGGTGGGCTCGCTGAGGACGGAGGCGGGGATGAGGACGACGGCGGTGGTGCCGCCGTACGGGGAGGGCTGGAGCGACACCCGTACGCCCTGCCGCTGCGCGAGGCGGGAGACGACGAACAGGCCGAGGCGGTCGGTGTCGGAGAGTTCGAACTCGGGGGTCTCCGCGAGGCGCAGGTTCGCATCGAGCAGGGCGTCCGCGGGCATGCCCAGGCCGCGGTCGTGGATCTCCAGGGTGAAGCCGTTGGCGACCCGTTCACCGAGCACCTGCACCCCGGTGTGCGGCGGAGAGAACACGGTCGCGTTCTCCAGCAGTTCGGCGATCAGGTGGGTGAGGTCGGCGACGGCGCCGCCGTCCACGGCCAGCCGCGCCAGCCTGCGTACCTCGATGCGTTCGTAGGCCTCGACCTCGGCGACGGCGGCCCGGACCACGTCCATCAGCTGCACGGGCTTGCGCCACTGACGGGAGGGCGCGACGCCGGAGAGGATGACCAGACCCTCGGCGTGCCGCCGCATGCGGGTGGTCAGGTGGTCGAGGCGGAACAGGTCGGCGAGTTCGTCCGCGTCCTCGGTGCGGCGTTCCATCGTGTCGAGCAGGGTGAGCTGACGGTGCAGCAGCACCTGGTTGCGGCGGGCGAGGTTGACGAAGACCTCGGAGACGCCGCGCCGCATCTCGGCCTGTTTCACCGCGGCCTCGACCGCGGCGCGCTGCAGGGTGTTGAGCGCCTGCCCGACCTGGCCGGTCTCGTCCGGCGGGAACTCCAGCCGCGGCGCCTCGGTCTCCACGTCCACCTGGTCCCCGGCGGCCAGGCGCCGCATCACGCTGGGTAGGCGCACCCCGGCCGACTCGTTGGCCTGTCTGCGCAGCGTGCTCAGGTCGCGGACCAGGCCGCGGCCGACGCGCGCGGAGACGACCAGCGAGGCGACCACGGCGGCCAGGCCCAGGACGCCGGCGGCGCCGGCCCGCAGCCACACCTCGGTGGCGGCCGGCCGGATGCGTTCGTCGTAGCGGTGGTGGGACTGCGCCCGCAGGTCTTCCAGGTCGTCCAGGACGGTCGCGGTGGCCTGCTGCCAGCGCTGCGCGTTGACCACCTCGGTGGCGCCGCCGGACCCCGCGGCGATGACGGCGTCCTCGTAGCTGCGCAGGGTGCGGCCGTCGGTGGTGGTCCAGTACTCCTGGAACGCCTCCCGGTCCTCGGCGGGGAGCTGCTGGAGGCTGGTCTCGAGGGCGAGGTTGCGTTCGGCGATGCGGTCGGAGAACGCCCTGCGGTCGCCGCTGGTCATCTCCCCGGCCGCGATGGCCGCGGCCAACAGGGCGTCCTCGCGGGCCAGGTACTCGCGGGCCCGGGCGACGCCGACGAGGGCGTTGCCCTCCTGTTCGAGGTGCTCCTCGTGCAGGCCGTGCAGGGAGGTCAGGAGGGTGAAGGAGGGGCCTACGAGGTCGTTGTAGCCCTGGAAGGCGCCGCCACGGGTGAGGGTGTTGTTCCCGGCCTTGCGGCGCAGTTCGCCCAGGCCGTCCAGTCCCCGGAGCACGGCGTCGAGCCGGTCGTGCGTGTCGTGCTGGAGGTCGCCTCGCACGTCGTCGCGGCCCGCGGTGGCGCGCAGCCCGCCGACGGCCCGGTCGGTGGCGCGCTGGGCGCGCCCGAACCGGTTCAGGGCATCCGAGCGGCGCGGGTCGGCGAGGTGCACCATGACCTGGCGGCGCTCGCCCTGGAGAGCGTGCACCACCTCCAGCAGGGGGTCGTTCAGGGCGTCCATGGAGGTGGCCGTCGCGCGGAGGTGGAACGCCTCACGGCCGGTGAGATAGGTGGCGAACGCCCAGATCGACACGAGGGACACCAGCGGCACGAGCAGCAGGGCCACGATCTTCCGGCGGATCGACTTGCCGCGAAAGCGCATGGCCTCCCCTACGTCAACTCCTCCGCGCGGAGGCGTGTTTCATCAGCAAACGGCGCGAGCCTACTACCACCCTGGAAGGGACTCGCAGGTGTGTCCGAACGATCACCCGGTGGTACAGGGTGCCTCATCCGGAGTTGTCCGTCGATGCCCTGCGGCATGCTGGACGATTGTGGCGCAGGCCACGCGCGGAAGTCGCGGCGGCGGAGTGCGCGAATCGTCGCGCTTGCACCCCGGCGTGGAGGGGGAGTGAAGAAGTCATGTACGCAAAGCCCCGGTTGCCGGATCCGGTGCGTACGGCAGCGGTGCGGGCGGTCCTGATCATCGCGCTGACGCTGGTCCTGGTCGTGATCGCCGTGCTGTGCTCGCTCGCGGAGGTGTGGTTCGCGTTCCCCGCGGTACTCGCCGCCATAGCCTGCACCGTGGTGGCGACCTGGAGCGTGCTGGACGTGTGGATCACCCGTCAGGTGTGGGTCCAGCGGCACGGCGTGGTGTCGGAGCCCAGCAGTGTGGCGCGGCGTGGGCGGCCGGTCAGTCCCGGTCACCTGCCGGACGCCGGAACATCCTCGTCGCCGTGACCTCGCCGTGCACCACCGGCTCGCCCTCTTCCTGCGGCCGGGGCAGCCCCGGCCGCAGGTGCTCCTCGACGCTGATGTACTTCAGGCCGGCGCGCAGGTCGGCGTCGTTGCGCAGCCGGATGACGAGCGGGAACTCACCGAGCGCCGTGGTGTCGAAGAGGCCGGTGGTGTAGAGCAGCTGAACGCCGAGTGCGTCGGCGACGGCGCGCTGGAGCTCCAGCAGGTAGGTGGCGTTGGCGCGGCCGATCGGGTTGTCGAGGAAGAGGGTGCCGGCGTGCCGGTGCCGGTCCCGGCCGCGATCGTTGCTGCGCAGCGCCGCCATGGTGCAGTACAGCGCGATGGCGGCGGTGAGCAGCTGACCGCCGGAGAAGACGTCGCCCATCTGGCCCACCGGTACGCGTTCCGCGCGCAGCACCGCGTCCGGCTTGAGGATCTCCACGGACACGCCGCGGGGCTGGAGAGCCGCCCGGACGCCGCGCAGCAGCAGGGTCATGCCGTCGCGTCGCAGGTCGGAGTTCTTCGCGACCGCGGCCCGGGTGGCCTCGTCGATGACCTCGCCCAGGCGTTCGGTGAGGGTGGCCTGGTCGGGGTCGTCGAAGCGAATGCGCAGGAACTCCTGCCCGGACCACTCCCCCAGCCCTTCGGGGAGCCGGGAGAGGCGCTGCGCCGAGCGCAGGGTGGCGAGGGAGGACTCGGCGAGGCCGCGGAGCCGGTCCACGATGCCGTCCCGGTTGCGTTCGAGCTGCTGGAGTTCGTCGGTGAGGACGCGCAGGCGGGGCGCGAAGGCCTCGGCCCAGGCGGCGGCGTGGTCGGGCAGGGCTGCGGCGGGCAGCTCACGGATCTGCTGCCGGGCCGGGGTGCGGACCTGTTCGTAGCGTGCGGAGTTGGCGTGCCGCACCAGCACGTCGCAGGCCTCGCGCACGGTCTGTTCCGCGGTCGACAGGTCGGCGGCGCAGCCGCGCAGGGAGCGGCGCGCCTCGGCGGCGGAGTGCCGGGCGTCGGACGGCGAGCCGGGGTAGGGGTCGGGCGCCTCGTCGGGCGGGGTCTCGGCGTGCTGGGGATCGCGCAGCAGGTCGCGCAGCATCGCGGAGGTCTCGTCGAACGCTTCGGTGGCCTCCTCGGCGGCGCGGTGGGCGCGGAGGAACCCGGTGTGCCGTTCGCGCGCGGCGGCCAGGGCGTCGTCGCAGGCGGAAAGTTCGGCGTTGGCCGCGCGCAGGAGCGACTGCGCGGCCTCCGCGTCCCCGGGCACTCGCGCCTCGGGCAGCTCGGTGTGGGTCCCGCCGTCGGCGGGGGCGAGGCGTTCCGCCTCGCCGCGCAGCCTGCCGAGCTGTTCGCTGGCGCCCGAGGCGCGCGTCTCCAGCAGCTGAACGTGTGCCTCGGCGCGGGCGGCCGCGGACTGGCGGGACGGACCGTCGGCGCCCTCGGGCCCGTCGAGGAGTTGCGCGGCGCGGTTGCGGACCTTGTTGGTGAGCCGTTCCAGGGCGGCGAGGGCGGAACTCTCGTCGCCCTCGGCGCGCGCCTGTTCGGCACGCAGGTCGGTGCCCACCCCCACCTTCTCGTACAGCTGCGAGGCGGAGCGGTACGCCTCGCGCAGCGCCGGAAGGGAGGAGCCGGGGCGTGCGGCGGCGAGGTCGAGGTCGTCCGGCACGCCCGCGATGTCGGCACGTTCGGCGCGCAGCGCGCGGGCGGTGCGGTGGGCGTCGTCGGCGGCGCGTTGCGCGGCCCTGCGGTCCTCGTCGGCGATGCGGGCGCGCTCCAGGCAGTCGGCGGCGACGCCCTCGGGTTCGGCGGCCTCGTCGGCGAGTTCACGGAGCCGCGCCTGCCACTTCACCCGTTCGCGGAGGCGGAAGGCGAGGCCGGCCAGGGCGTCGGCGCTGCGCCGGGCCTGCTGGGCCCGCTCCTGGGTCTCCTCCCGCGCCTGGGCGGTCTCGGCGGCGTTCTCCTCGGCCTCCGTACGGGCGGTGGCGCTGCGTTCCAGATGCTGCCGTGCGGCGTCGGCGGCCTCGCGGGTACGGACGGCCTCGCGGGCGAGTTCGGGAAGGCGGCCCGCGGGGCAGCCCGCGCGCCAGGAGGCGAGCCGGGCGGCCAGCGCGCGGTCGTCGCCGAGGCGGGCGGCCCGGGTGCGGATCTCCTCGTCGCGCTGCTGGGCGCGGGCCCGCAGGTGCCGCCGTTCGTCGTCGGCGGCGCGTTCGTCGTGCATGGCCGGGTTGGGCGGGACGAGGAAGACCTGGTCGCGGTCGGGGTCGGCGGTGTGCGGCGAGGGGGTGGGGGCGAGCAGCGCGGCCGCGGTGCCGACGGCGACGGCGGAACGGGGCAGCAGGGATGCTCCGGCGAGCACCTCGCGGGCGCGGGCGTGGCTGTCGGGGTCGGTGATGACGACGCCGTCGACGAGTTCGGGGCGCGCGGCGAGCACGGCGGCGTGGTCGGCGGGGTCGACGGCCTGGGCGAGGTAGCGCCAGCCGGGCAGGGCGGGGATGCCGTGCTCGCCGAGGAACTCGACGGTGCTGGTGACGTCGGCGCCCGGGGGGAGGAGCCCGCCGTCGCCGAGGGCGCCGAGCATGCGGGAGTCCTCGGCGGCGGCGGTCCGCAGGTCGAACAGGTGGCGTTCCGCGGTGGCGAGCGCGTCGTCGAGGAGTCCGGCGAGGGTGTCGGCGTTGCGGTCGAGTTCCTCGGCGGTGAGCGGCGTGTTCCGGTCCTCGGGGCCGCCGGGCGGGTCGGCGTCCGGGCGGCTGCCGCGCTGGGCGGGCAGCCCGGTCGGCGCGGGGTCGGCGGGAGCCGCGGGCAGACCGAGCAGGTCGGCGAGTCGTTGTGCGGTGCCGAGCGCGGCGGCGGCACGTACCTCCGCGCCGTGGGCGGAGCGTGCGTTCTCGGCGGCGTCGGCGGCGCGGGCGGCGGCCAGTTCGGCGCGGGCGTGCTCGGCGGCGGTCTCGCGCGCCTGCTCGGCGGCGCGCCGGGCGGCCTCCCGGGCGGTGTCCCAGGCGGCGACGGCCTGCTTCTCGGCGTCGCTGGCGGCGAGGGCGGCGCGGGCGGGGTCGGCGTCGGGCGTGGAGTCGTCGAGCCAGCCGGCGCGTACGGCCTCGGTGGTCTCCTGCTCGACCTCGGCGAGGCGCTGACGGAGGTGGTCGCTCTCGCTGCGGGCACGCTCGGCGGACGTGGCGGCCGCGGTGGCGTCGCGGTGGGCGCGTTCACTCTGCTGCTGGAGCGTGGCGGAGCGCTCCTCGTGGGCGGCGGCGGACTCCTCGGAGTCCTGGGCGGCGGCGTGCAGGGCCCGGACGAGGGCGGCCGCGGCGTCGGCGCGTGCGGCGAGGGCGGGAGCCGCGTCCCGTTCGGCGTCGCGGATGGCGGCGGCCACGCGGGTGACCCGGTCGGCGGCGGCGCGGTACTGGAGGACGGTCTCGGCGGCCTGCCACGCGGCGTGCAGGGTACGGGCGTCGGCGAGTTCACGGCGCTGGGCTGCGGCGGCCTTCTCACCCGCGGCGAGGGCGAGGGAGGCGTGCCGGTAGGCGAGCTCGGCAGCCACCAGGGACGCGCGGTGCCGGGAGCCTTCGGCGTCGGTGACGGCGGCCTCGGCGGTGCCGACCTGCTCGGCGAGTGCCGCGGCGTCGCCGCGCTCGGCGGCACCGCGGGCGTGCAGACGGCGGGCGAGGGCACGTGCCCGGCGCTCGGCGCCGGCGTGCACGTCGCGTGCGCGCTGCCGTTCCCCGGTGGCGTCGGCGATGCGCTGGAGCAGATCGAGGGAGCCGGCGGTGAAGTCGCGTTCGGCGGTGAGCTCGGCGCGGCGGCCCAGTTTGTGGGCGAACCCGTGCACGAGGTCGGCCAGTCCGTCGGTGTCGCGGGTGTCGGTGACGGCGCGCAGCAGCAGGTCGGTGAAGTCGGAGTCGTTCTTGACGGCGAAGAGTCCGGCGGCCTCGCCCTCGTCGGCGTTCATCTCGCGCTGGTAGCGGAAGAGTTCGGGGTCGAGGCCGAGCGAGGTGAGGTGCTCGTTCCAGCGTTCGTGGATCTCCTCCCAGTGGACGTCGAGGTTGGGGTAGGCCTTGCCGGTCTCGGTGAGGACGTCGCGGAAGCCCTTCATGGTGCGGCGACGGCCCCGGGCGGTGGAGGCGCCCTCGCGTGCGGGGCGCATGGCGGAGGACTCGGCGACCGGGAGGGAGTCGAGGCTCATGCCGGGGCCGGGGCGGAAGGAGTACCAGGCCTCGGCGAACTTCCGCGGGTCGCCGGAGACCTGGCGGCCGCGCCATTCGCTGGCCTTGCCGACGACGACGGTCTCGCCGGTGCGGGTGTGCTGCCACTCCAGGGCGACGTGGCCGCAGTCGTCGGCGAGGAGGAACTTGCGGAGCACGCCGGAACTGGCGCCGCCGAGGGTGTTGCGGTGGCCCGGCAGCATGACCGAGAAGATCAGTTTGAGCAGGACCGACTTGCCGCCGCCGTTCTCCAGGAAGAGCACGCCGGCGGGCGCCGGGCGGCGCGGCGGGCCGACCGGGTCGTCCTCGAAGAAGTCCGCCTGGGCCGGCGCCGGGGTGGGCACGGGCGCGCCGACTCCGCGCAGGTCCAGAACGGTGTCGGCGTAGCGCGCACCGGCGGGACCGATGGAGTAGAGGCGGATCCGGGACAGCTCGTACATGGGTGTGCGGGGCTCTTCTCGGTCGGGTCGGGGAGGTCAGGAGTGGAACGGGAGGCCGGCGTCGGCGGACAGTTCGAGGTCGTCGCCGTCGTCCGCGGGCACCAGCGAGGCGCTGCCGTCGGAGACCGGGACGACGCCGAGTTCGAGGAGTTCGGCCATGGCGGCGCTGCCGGCCATGTCGCGGACCTGGAGCTGGTAGCGGGCGGTGGTGCGGTAGGTGCCGCCGGACTCGTCGCCGGTGCGCTGCAGGAAGCCGGAGTCGACGAGGAAGGTGACGGCCTTGGCGATGATGCCCGTGGTGGAACCGGCCAGGCGGCGGGCGTCCTTGGTGGCGCCGGTGGCGCTGCGGCGGGCGTAGACCCGCCAGGCGGCCTCCAGGCCGGGGGCGCCCGTGGCGGGGTCGGTGTTCTCGCCGGCCTCCGCGGCGCGCTCTTCGAGACGGCGGCACGCCTGCCGGACGAAGGCGTCGACGCCGTTGACGGTGATCCGGCCGAGGTAGCCGTCGTCGGCGAGGTCGTCGGGGCGGGGGAAGGCCATGGCCGCCACGGCGAGGTGCGCCAGCCCGTGCAGGAACCGGTCGCCCGAGTCGGCGGTGGCCCGGCGGGCGTAGTCGCCCATGCGGACGGCGAACACCGAGTCCTCGGCTGCGGCGACGGCCATGCCGGCGCGGGTGGAGACCTCGAGGACGACGAGACCGAGCCCGGTGGCGACGGCGTCGGCGAGGCGGGCGAACAGCGGCTCGTCGCGGTAGCGCCGCAGCAGTTCGGCGTACTCGGCGTCGCGGGCCGGCAGCAGCTTGGGATGCAGGCCGAAGGAGACGAGCCGTGCGGCGTCGGCGGCGTCCGCCGGTGTCACGGCCGCCGGGCGGGCTGCGTGCTCGTCTCTGTCGGGAGCGGCGGTCGGCGCCTCGTGGTGAGCGCCGTGGTCGGTCACGGGTGGTCAGCTCCTGTGGTGGCTCGGCTGCGGCCGCGTGGTCGGCCGGGGTGCGGTCCGCGGTGAGGCGTCACGCCGCCTCCGTGCGGTCGGCGGTCATGCCTGCGGCGTCGAGGAGCGCGGTGCCCACCACGAGGTCGGCGCCGCCGAACTCGGGATCGTCCAGCTCCGTGCCGTCGTCGGCGGCGAACAGCAGGTGCTGCTCGCCCTGGCGGTAGGCGCTGCCGACCGGGGGGCTGGCGGCGTGCACCGCCAGCAGGGCGACGAGATAGGGCAGTTCGGGGTCGCGGCGCCGTGCGTCGGCGAGCAGTCCGGACAGCCGGCGGGGGGCGTCGGCGGGCAGGTCCAGCAGCTCCCAGGCGGCGGCGAACTGCTCTTCGCTGAAGCGGCTGTCGTCCGGGGTCGCGACGAGGTCCGGTTCGGGCATCTCGGCGCCCAGGTGTTCGCGCGGCGCGGGCGGGGTGAGCAGCAGGTCGGTGAGGTCGCCGAGGCGTACGGCGGCGGGGGTGCGCAGGCCGGTGCCGTGGGCGAACCAGGCGTCGGTGACCCGGGTGGCGGCCTCCAGCGGCAGGGGAAGCGCCGGGTGGAGGAGCTGGCCGTAGAGGTCGATCCCGGAGTGCGCGGCGGGCGGCGCGAAAGCCTGCCGGTCCTGCTCGGCGCGGAACAGCGGCCCCGCCTCCAGCAGCCGGGACTGGAGCTGGGTGTGACGCCGGATGCAGTCCTTGACGATGTCGACGAGTTCGGCGGCGCGGCGCTTGTGGTCGGGCCCGCGTTCGGCGGTGGCCTCGTCGCGGACGCGGCGGATGTTGGTGAGGATGGCGTTCTCGTGCCGGTAGCGGTCCGCGACGTGCTGCAGCGCCTCGGTGATCATGTCGGGCACGGTCTGCAGCCAGTCCACCGCGCGCACGTTCCGCCGGGTGGCCTCCAGGGTGCGGCGGAGGGTCTCGGCGTACTGGACGGTGCGGTAGCGGGCCTGTTCGGCGGCGAGTTGGGCGTCGGCGAGCCGGCCGCGGCTGATGAGCACCTCGAGCTTGACCTCGGCGGCGATCTGCGCGCTGGTGACATCGGTGTCGAGCGCCCCGACGAGGACGTTGACGGCCTCGTCGGTCGTGCGCAGGTAGACGGCGCCGCCAGGCCCGGGCACCTCCTCGACGAGCTTGAAGTCGTAGTCCCGGCGCACGTAGGTGCCGTCCGGGTCGAAGGTGCCGTAGGCGGTGCGGAAACCCCGGTCGACGCTGCCGACGTTGACGAGGTTCTCCAGCACCCAGCGGGCGACGCGCTCGTGTTCGGCGGCGGCGCGCAGGGGGGCCTGCGCGGCGACGCGGGGCAACAGCCGGGAGACGACACGGTCGTGGTCGGCTCCGGTGTCGAAGTCCATGCTGAGGGTGACCAGGTCGATGGCGGCGAGGGCGACTTCGGCCATGGCGTACGTGCCGTACTCGCCGGCCAGGTTGGCCTTCCGCACGTCGAGGTCGTGCAGCGGCGCGGTGCAGGCCAGCGCCCTCAGCCGGCGGGCCAGGCCCTCGTCGGCGGCGGGGCCGGGCGCCGGTGGGAGGCTGGGCGCGGAAGGGGCCGCCGGGGGGTGCTCGGTCACGACGGACAGCCTACGGCGTGCCACCGACAGCGACCGAACGGCGCGTGGGCGGTCGGCCGGCGGGTCAGGACGTCCCGTCGGGCTCCAGTCGTCCGCGCACCGCGCTCTGCACACCGGCCTCCTCCGCCGGGTCGGTCGCCAGTCTCCGCAGCCGTTCGACGACCTGGGTGTCGCCGATGGTGGCGTGCCGGGCGGCGATCTCGCGGGTCGACTCCTCGCAGTCCCACAGGCATTCGACGGCGAAGCCGGCGGGGAAGGTCTCGTCGGTGGCGGCGAGGGCCTGTGCCGCGCGGCCGCGCAGCTGGGAGGAGGCGGTCTCGCGGTAGATGTGCCGCAGCACGGGTGCGGCGCAGCGGATGGTGAGGCGGCCGGCGCCGTCGACGAGGGGGGCCAGCGCGTCGGCGTCCGGGCCGAGGGTGCGCACGGTGCGGCGGAGCGCGGCGAGGACGGTGTCGGCGTCCTGCGCGCCGCCGCGGCAGGCGAGCATGCGGGCGGCGACCGTGCCCAGGGCGTCGTCGCGCCGGGCGGCCCAGTGCCGGGCGCGGTCGAGGGCGGCGGCGCCGCGCATCCGGGAGAACGCGTCGAGTACGGAGGCGAGCAGGCCGGGCGGCGAGGCGGAGGGGGCGAGGGCGGCGGCTTCGTCGGCGGCCTCCTGCACCAGGTCGAGGGCGGCGGGGTCGTCGCGCTCGGCCAGGTGACGGATCGCCGCGGCGCGCGCGGCGTCCGGGCCGCTGCGGGCGGCGGCGAGGAGCTCGGGCCGGTCCTCGGGGGTGGCGACGGCAGCCAGGCAGCGCGCGGCGGCGGCCTCGCGGCGCGGGCCGGGCTCCTCCTGGGCCCAGGCGAGCACCTCGTGCACGCTCCAGCCGGGACGGGGTCCGCTGGTGCGCAGCTGCCGCTGCCACCGGTCGAAGGAACCGGCCTCGCGCACCCGGCGGAGGCGTTCGGCCTGGGCGGGGTGCGCGGGGTCTTCCTCCCACAGCCGCCAGGGGCGGGGTTCGAAGGCCTCGCGGGCGGCGGCGGCCAGTTCGGCGTCGCCGTCGGGGGTGCGCGGGAAGCGGGCGAGGACGGCCGGACCGAGGGGGCGGAGTCCGGCGTCGTCGTCCCGGACGGCGAGTTCGTCCAGCGCCCACTGCCAGTTGGCGCCGGACACGGCGTACCGGCGCAGCAGGCCCAGGGCGGCGGCGTCGCCGTAGGAGGCGAGGTGGCCGAGGACGGAGAGCGCCAGGCCGGTGCGCTCCTCCATGCCCTCGCCGGGAAGACCGTCGTCGGGGTGGAAGAGGTGGGCCTCCACGGCGTCGAGGCCGGCGTCGAGTTCCGTGTGCAGCCGCGCGTAGTAGAGCGACCGGTGTTCGATCTGCCAGTCGCGCCGGGGGTCGTGGAGCACGCAGCGAGTGAGCGCGGCCAGCGCCTCCGCGCGCGGCGCCGCGAGGGCGTGCAGCGTCCCGTCGCCGCGGCCTCGCTGGAGGAGGCCGAGCAGCGTACCGCTGGGCGCTATGTCTGAATCGACGGGATCGACGTACATGGGAGTCAGCATCCGGTGCGGGGTCTCGAGCTGGCAACGGGATTTCTCTTCGACCGGCAGTCTTGCCGTCGTCGGCGGTTCTACTCCTGCCCCTTCCCTTCCTCCGGCCCCGGGTCTCCCCCGTCCGGCGCCGCAGCCTACCCTCCGGGGCGCCGGGAGGGCACGCAGCCCGGGGCGAAGGCACCCGGGGCGCGGACCCCGGGCGCCTCCCCGGGGCGCAGAGCGGTCGGAGCGAAACGGATGGCCGTCGACATATGCCGGAAGCACCACCGAATCGGGTGTCGCCGATTCCCTTACGCACAGTCGCCGGTTGTGCGAGAGTCGTGAGGGTCCCCCTCTGCATCGGAGTGCCCATGCCGTCCTCTTCCCCCGTGGACCCGCCGGAATCCGCCGGTGACGGCGGGCTGGAGGCCCTGATCACTCAGGCGGACCGCCTGCGCGGCCGTATAGACGCCCTGCGCCGCGGCGGGCCCGACGGCGGAGGCGGAGACGCACCGGAGCGCCGCTGGCAGCAGGCGCTGTGGGAGCTGGCGGCGCACCAGGCGGACGATCTGGGCGGACAGCTCGCCCAGCTCCGGGACGGCCTCGCCGACACTCCCGCGGACTGCGACGGCCCCGCGGACTCCGGCGCCCCGGCCCGGCACGGCCTGCCGGGCGTGCCCGCCCAGCCCGGCTCCGCGGCGTACACGTCCCCCTCCGCGTCCGGGTCGGGAACGTCGCTGGTCAGGCGGGTGGGCAGCGCGGAGTGGGATCTGCTCACCGACGAGGTGAGCTGGTCGGAGGAGTTGTACCGGATCTTCGGCCGCACCGCGGCTGACGGTCCGCTCTCCCTGGACGAGCTGCCCTCCTGGGTGTGGACCGAGGACCGGGGGCCGCTGATGGCCGCCGTCACCGACTGCCTGGTGGACGGCCGCCCCCTCGACGGCGAGTTCCGCGTCGTGCGGCCCGACGGCGGGGTGCGCACGGTGCACATGACCGGCGAGTCCGTGCTCGACGACGAGGGCGGCACCGCCTCGATGTGGGCGGTGCTGCGCGACGTCAGCGCACTGCGCCGCTCCGAGCAGGCCGTGCGGGAGAGCCGCGACTCCGTGCGGCAGGAGCGCCTCGCCGAACGGACCGCGCGCCGGCTCGCGGTGGAACTGCAGCAGGCGGTCCTCCCGCCGTGGCGCGGCTCGCAGCGACTGCCGCTGCGCGGCGGTCCGGTGGGCACCCTGGACCTGGCCGCGCACTACCTGCCGTCCGCGGAGGGCGCCCTGGTCGGCGGCGGCTGGTACGACGCCCTGGAGCTCTCCGACGGCGCCGCCGCGGGCGGCGCGGTACTGCTCACCGTCGGCGACCTCACCGGGCACGGCGCGAGCGCCACGGCGGGCATGGCGCAGTTGGTGGGCGCGCTCCGCGGCATGTCACTCGCCGGCGTCCGGCCCGGCCCGCTGATGGGTCACCTCAACCGGCTGCTGGACGCCGCACCCCAGCCGGCGCTCGGCAGCGCGCTGTGCTGCCGCTACGAGGCCGCGACGCGCACCCTGGCCTGGTCGCAGTCCGGTCACCCCGCTCCCCTGCTGCTCCGCGGCGGCGCGGGAGAGGCGTTGTCCCCGCCGGACGGCGTCCTGCTGGGCGCCACGTACGGGGCGGCGTACGGGGAGCGGACCGAGCACCTCGAGCCCGGCGACGTGCTGGTGCTGCACACCGAAGGGCTTGCTGCGCGCGGCGGCACGACGGGGGTGCGCCCGGGACGGGCCGCGGACCGGCTCCTCTCGCTGGCCCCCCGCATCGGCTCCGCACGGAACGCCCAGGAGTGTCTGCGGGCCGTGGTCGAGGAGTTCGGCGGCCGGGACCGCGAGGACGACGCCTGCGTGCTGATCGCGCGGGTGCGGTGACGGTGCGGGAGCAGCGATCGCGAGAGCGGTGAGCGCGCGGCGGCGCCTGACGGCGGCTTCCGGCGCCCGGGGGGCCGTTCACACGGCGCTCACGCCCCTGGTCCGTGCGCCGCGCGGGGCCTTGGGGAGCGACTGCCGCACTTCCGCGCGCAGGTCCTCGATCTCCCCCTGCCCCGCGTACCGTCCGGTCAGGCGGTACATCTCGCGCAGCCGGTCCCAGGTGCGGTGGGACGACGTCTGCCCGATGCTCAGCAGCGCCAGCCGGGCGTACCGGTCGGCCTGGTCGGGGTCGTCGGCGATGAAGCAGGCCGACGCCATCGTGAGGTAGTCGAAGATCTTGGACCGCTGCCGGCCGTCGACGCGCAGTGCGAGCGCTTTCTCGGCGTACAGCTGGGCCTGGCCGGCCACGCCGGGGTCGTGTTCGGCGAGGGTGCGGTAGGCGAGGGCCTGCATGCCGTACAGGTCCTCCTCCTTGAAGATCTGCATCCAGCTCGGCGGCGGCACGTCGCCGGGGTCGGAGGCGAACAGCTCCTCGGCCCGGCCGAGGGTGCGGCGCATCTCCTGACCGCGTCCCATGGAAGCCTGCGCCCATGCCTCCACGGTGCAGAGCATGGCGCGGGTACGGGGCAGCGTCTCCTCACCGGAACCGGACTGGGCGAGCTTCATCAGGTCCAGCGCGTCGTCCGGGCGGCCCAGGTGCACCATCTGGCGGGCGGCCCGGGAGAGCGCCTCGCCGGCCCGCGGCCGGTCGCCGCCCTCGCGCGCGGCGTGCGCGGCGATGACGAAGTACTTCTGCGCCGTCGGCTCCAGGCCCACGTCGTGGGACATCCATCCGGCGAGGACCGCGAGGTTCGCGGCGACGCCCCACAGCCGGTGCTGGAGTTGCGGGCTGTGGTGGTAGGCGAGCATGCCGCCCACCTCGTTCAGCTGACCGACCACGGCCTTGCGCTGGAGCCCCCCGCCTCTGGCGGCGTCCCAGGCGCGGAAGACCTCGACGGAGTGCTCGAGGGCTTCGACCTCCTGGACACCCACAGGGGCGGCCTCGTAGCGGTCGAGGAGAGTGGAGTCGGGGTCGAGGGGGTTGTGGAGGGAACCGGCCGCCGAGGCGGGATCCGCCCGGAGCCAGTCGTGGAGGGCACCGCTGAGTGCCGATCCTGCGGCGAGCGCGGCGCCCGCGCCCACCAAGCCGCGTCGGTTGAGCATGAGGTCCATTCCCGTGAATTCGGTGAGGACCGCGGCCATCCGCTCCGGGGCCCAGGGCAGTCCGTCGGCGGACTGCCTGTCCCCTGCTTGTGCTGATCTGCGGAACCCGAGGTCCTCGGTGGTCACGACACGGCCGAGTCGCTCGGTGAACAGGGCTGCCAGCACCTTCGGCACCGGATCACGCGGGGTCTCCCCCATGTCGATCCAGCGCCGCACGCGCGAGGTGTCGGTCGCCAGCTGCGGATGGCCCATGGCCGCCGCCTGCCGGTTGACCCGTCTCGCGAGTTCGCCCTTGGACCAGCCGGCCATGCCGAACAGGTCCGCCAGACGGGAGTTGGGTTCCTTGTTCACGTCAAGCCCCCAGGTTCTCGGCTGAGTTGACAGTAGCCCGCACCGGGCGCCGCTTCGAGCATTCGCCAGGGTTCGCCAGGGTTCGCCAGATGGTGTGCCACCCGCGGACGGGTGTCCTGTAGGAACGCGCCACCCGGCCCGGGGAGCGGTCCCGTCGCGATCCGCATTCCCCAGGGTGCACCGGTCTGCTCCGGTCCCTCCTCCGGGCCGGGGGGCGCACGTCAGCCGTCGGCGCACGAAGGGAACTGCTCACCCATGTATTCAGCAACGTCCCCCGTGGCCGCCCCGCCCCGGCCCCGTTCCACCCAGTTCGGGGGCAGGAACCGCCGGGCGCCCGGAGGCCCGGCACCCTTCAGCGGCAGGCTCGACCTGTCCGGCCCGCAGGGGGCGCAGCTGCGTGCCGTCATCGCCTCGGTGCACCGGGTCTGCCCCGACTTCCGGCCCGTCCAACTGCTGCGGCGCAGCGGCCGTTCGGTGCTGTTGGCCGGAACCGTCGGGCCGCGGCCGGTGGTCGCCAAGTGTTTACTGGACGCCTCTCCCGCGTGGGTGGAGCGGTTCCAGCACGAGGGCGCGGTGTACCGGTCGTTCACCCGGCTCAGGCCGCCGGTGCGGGCGCCGCGGCTGGTGGCCGCCGACCCGGACGGCGGGATGCTGGTGACCGAGCGGATGCCGGGACGTCCCGCGGCACTGCAGCGCCATCCGTTCGAGACTCCGTCGGGGAACGACGTACGCACGGTGCTGGGAGCGCTGTGCCGGCTGAACATGTGGCGGCCCCCGGCGGAGGCGTTCGACCGGCCGCTGGACTATCCGGCGCGGCTGGGCCGCTACCACGAGCTGGGGCTGCTCACCGACCGGGACATGGGCGACCTGCAGAAACTGCTGCACGGGGCCACGCATCCGGGCGGCCGGCCCGGTGCGGCCTGGCAGTTCTGCCACGGGGACGCCCTGCTGTCCAACGTCCTGCTGTCCCCGAACGGTCCGGTGCTGGTCGACTGGGAGCACGCCGGCTGGTACCTGCCCGGGTACGACCTGGCGACGCTGTGGTCCGTGCTCGGTGACGCGCCGCTGGCGCGGCGTCAGATCAGCCAGCTCGCGCAGGCGGCCGGTCCCGCCGCGCGGGACGCCTTCCTGGTGAACCTGATGCTCGTGCTCACCCGCGAGATCCGCACCTACGAGACGGCGGTGCAGCGCACGATGCGCGGACCGGGTCCCGCCCCGGCCGGATCCGCTCCCTGCCCGGACGGGTCGGGAGCGATGACCGTCGGTGAGGAGCAGCGGCTGCTGCTGCGCCGGCTGCACGACGACTGCGGGCTGGCGCGCCGGGCGGTACGTGCGGCGGTGGGCACCGGCTGACCCGCCGCCCCGGTGTGCGCCCGGCGCCGGGGACGGCGGCGGTGCGGTACCCGGACGGCGGTGATTGGGGGCCGCCCCCGCGGTCAATACCTCCCCGGGTACCCGGACCGCACCAGCCGCCGAGGAGACCGCCGTGTTCGGCTCATCCGGTTCCCTTCCCCGTTCCCCCGGCGGGGGCTCTCGCCCCGCCGCGCCCTCCTCACGCAGGCGCGGACGCACCGCGGCGGGGATCTGCGCCGCCGCCCTGCTGCTGCAGACGGCCGCCGCCGCTCCCGTGCTCGCTTCCGCCCGTCCGGCCGAGCCGCCGGCCGGCTCCCTCCAGGGGGCGTTCCAGCGGGCGGCGGAGAGGTACGAGGTGCCGCGGAGTGTGTTGCTGGGGGTGTCGTATCTGCAGTCGCGGTGGGACGGGCATGCGGGTGCGGCGAGTGTGTCGGGCGGGTACGGGCCGATGCATCTGACGGATCTGCGGACGGCGTTGGCGGAGTCCGGGGAGCACCATCACGGGGGTGCGGAGGATCCGCGGGGTGACGCGGCGCGGCCGCTGGACGTGGCGGGGCTGTCTGAGACCGCCCGGGCGGGTGAGGGCCGGGAGGCCGGGCGGGTGCCGGAGCGGCTGCGGACGTTGCCGGAGGCGGCGGAGCTGACGGGTATCGCGGCGGAGCGGCTGCGGGAGGATCCGGCGGCGAACATCGCGGGTGGTGCGGCGCTGCTGGCGCAGGCGCAGCGGGAGCTGGGTCTCCCGGCGAGCGAGGACCCCGCGGACTGGTTCGGCGCGGTCGCCGCCTACTCCGGAGCGGACGACGAGTCGGCGGCCGCCGCGTTCGCCGAGGAGGTGTTCTCCGTGCTGCGCCGAGGGGCGCGGAGGGTCACCGACGCGGGGCAGCCGGTGGAGCTCGAGCCCTCCCCGGCCCTGCGCCCGGGGGGCGGGCGGGCGTCCGGGCCCGGTGTGCGCGCGGGCGCCCCGGACGGCCCGGTGGAGTGCCCGGCGAAGCTGTCCTGCACCTGGCAGCCGGCGGCCTACGAACGATGGGAGAAGGAGGACGGCTCCACCGACTACGGCAACCACGACCGCGCACGGCGCCCGGCCGTCGGCGCCGTCGACTACCTCGTGGTGCACGACGTCGAGGGGTACTGGAACGGCGCCACCAGTCTGATCGAGAACCCCGACTACGTCTCCTGGCACTACACCCTGCGGTCCTCCGACGGGCATGTGGCGCAGCACCTCAGGACCCGGGACGTCGGCTGGCACGCGGGCAACTGGTACGTCAACGCCAGGTCGGTGGGCCTGGAGCACGAGGGCTTCCTGACGAAGCCGGACGCCTGGTACACCGAGGCGATGTACCGCTCCTCCGCCCGTCTGGTGCGGTACCTGGCGAAGAAGTACGACATTCCGCTGGACCGTCAGCACGTCCTCGGTCACGACAACGTGCCGGGCACCACCCCGTCCGCCGTCCGCGGCATGCACACCGACCCCGGACCGTACTGGGACTGGGCGCACTACTTCCGCCTGCTCGGCGCCCCGTTCGGCCCCGAAGGCTCCTGGCGCGGCGCGCAGATGGTGACGATCCTGCCCGACTACGACGCGCACCGGCCGGTCTACACCCGCTGCGACGACTCCGGCGACCCGTGCGCCCCGCACGGCTCCGCCGCCGTCCGCCTGCACACCGCCCCCGACCCGGACGCCCCGCTGGTGAAGGACATCGGCCTGCGCCCGGACGGCGACCCGTCGACCACCGGCGTCAACGACACCGGCGCCCGGGCCACCACGGGCCAGCAGTACGCTCTCGCCGGCCGCGACGGCGACTGGACCGCGATCTGGTATCTCGGCCGGAAGGCCTGGTTCCACAACCCCGCGGACCGGCCGACGGCGGTGCCCGCCCGGGGCAGGATCGTCACCCCGAAGGAGGGCAGGGGTCCCGTCGCCGTGTACGGCCGCGCCTACCCCGAGGCGGGCGCCTACCCGGAGGACGTACCCGTGCAGGACATCGAGCGGCTGCCGTACGAACTGAAGGCGGGACAGCGGTACGTGGTCGGCCTGCGTACCCGCGGCAGCTTCCTGTGGGCGCAGAGCTACGACCCGTCGGGCGGGAAGGCGGTGGTGGTGCACGGGGAGCGGCGCTACGTGCAGGTCCAGTTCGGGCACCGGGTCGCGATCGTCGACGCCCGGGACGTGCGCGTGACTACGGTCTGAAGATCTCCGGCGGGAGCGGCTTGAGCAGCGCGTACAGGTCGCTGGTGATGGGCCGGTCCCAGGAGGCGATGGTGACCAGCACGCCGTCGCTGCGGTCGAACTGCACGCAGGAGATGCGCTCCTCGGTGCACTTCACGCGCCGGACGATCAGCAGGTTGTCCTCGTGCATCACCGGATCGTCCTCGACGGCGGTGACCTCGACCTGCTCCTCGTTCTCCAGGGCGGCGAGCAACTGCGCCACCTCCAGCGGGACCTGCCCCTCCCCCAGGTCGCGGAACGGAGACCCCTCGGGGAGGTTGCCGATGATCATCGCGGGGCCCCGGCCGCCGAAGAGGTCGTAGCGCAGGAAGACGCCCTGGCAGGTGCCGTCCGGCGCGGGCAGCAGTCCGGCGCCCAGGTTCCCGGGCCAGTCGGACGGGTCCATGGCCAGGACGTCGAAGTCGGGCCCGGCGGGGACGGGGGCGCTGCGGCGGCGGAGGAAGGACATGCCCGCCATGGTACGTCGCGGCCACCGGGGGCCACGGTGCGGTCGGGCGGGCGCCGGACCGGCCTGAGGCGGGCCCCGGAGTCCGCCGGCGGCGACCCCTTGACGGACCTCGGCGCCTCCTGGTTGTTTGAACGGGATCAAGCTACCGAATGATCGGTTGGGGCGATGCACATGCAGGTCACCGAGGCCGTCGACGCCGCGCGCGGGCTGTCCGGAGAGGAGCTGCGCGCGTTGCAGCTGGAGCGGCTGCGCGCCACGCTCCACCACGCGTACGAGAACGTGGACCACTACCGCCGGGCCTTCGACGCGGCGGGGGTGCGGCCCGAGGACTGCCGGGGCCTGGAGGACCTGGCACGCTTCCCGTTCACCGTGAAGGACGACCTGCGCGAGCAGTACCCGTTCGGGATGTTCGCGGTGCCGCGGGAACGGCTGCGCCGCGTGCACGCCTCCAGTGGCACCACCGGTCAGCCGACGGTCGTCGGCTACACCGAGCGGGACATCGAGGTCTGGTCGGACCTGGTGGCCCGGAGCATCCACGCCGCGGGCGGGCGGCCCGGGCACCTCGTCCATGTCGCCTACGGCTACGGCCTGTTCACGGGCGGGCTCGGCGCGCACTACGGCGCGGAGCGGCTCGGCTGCACGGTCGTGCCCGCCTCGGGCGGGATGACGGCCCGGCAGGTGCGGCTGATCCAGGACTTCCGTCCGGAGATCATCATGGTCACCCCGTCCTACATGCTCACCCTGCTGGACGAGTTCGAGCGGCAGGGCGTCGACCCGCGCGCCTCCTCGCTGCGGACCGGGATCTTCGGTGCCGAACCGTGGACGGAGGAGATGCGCCGGGAGATCGAGGAACGCGCCGGCATCGACGCCGTGGACATCTACGGCCTGTCGGAGGTCATGGGCCCGGGCGTCTCGCAGGAGTGCGTGGAGACCAAGGACGGCCTGCACGTGTGGGAGGACCACTTCCTGCCGGAGATCGTCGACCCGGTCACCGGGGAGCCGGTGCCGGAGGGCGGGACGGGCGAACTCGTCTTCACCTCGCTCACCAAGGAGGCGATGCCGGTGATCCGCTACCGGACCCGGGATCTGACCCGGCTGCTTCCGGGGACGGCGTGGCCGGCGTTCCGGCGCATGGAGAAGGTCACCGGACGGTGCGACGACATGATCATCCTGCGCGGGGTGAACCTCTTCCCCGCGCAGATCGAGGAGATCGTGCTGCGGACGCCCGGTGTGGCGCCGCACTTCCAGCTGCGGCTGACCCGCGAGGGCCGGATGGACCGGCTGACGGTGCGGGCCGAGGCGCGGCCGGGTGCGACACCGGAGCAACGCACGGAGGCGGTGGAGACGATCGGGCGCGAGGTGAAGGACGGCATCGGCGTCTCGGTGGCGGTGGAGATCACCGAACCGGAGACGCTGGAACGCTCGGTCGGCAAGATCAGGCGCATCGTCGACGAGCGGGAGTGACGCCGGTGTCCCGGGAGCCCGGGGCTCCCGGGACACCGCCCGCCGCGCGGGAGCGCCCGCGGACGCTCAGCCGGACTTCCGGCCCTCCGCCTCGAGGACGGCCATCGCCGCGTTGTGCCCCGGCACCCCGCTGACGCCGCCGCCGCGCACCGCGCCCGATCCGCACAGCAGGACGCCCGCGTGCCCGGTCTCCACGCCCCACCGCCCGGCGTCGGGGTCCCGGTAGGGGAAGGCCAGGTCGCCGTGGAAGATGTGGCCGCCGGGCAGCCGCAGTTCGCGTTCGAGGTCGACTGGCGTCTTGGCCTCGATGCAGGGCCGCCCCTCGGCGTCGACGGCCAGGCAGTCGGCCAGCGGCTCGTCCAGGTGGGCGTCGAGCTGGGCGATCGTGGCCTTCAGCACCTCCGCGCGCCGGGCGTCGTTGTCGCCGGTGAACAGCTCCCCGGGCATGAGCAGCCCGAACAGGGTGAGCGTCTGGTAGCCCTGCTCGACCAGCTCCGGGCCCAGGATCGAGGGGTCGGTGAGCGAGTGGCAGTAGATCTCGGACGGGGGCGCCGACGGCACCCGGCCGTCCGCGGCCTGCCGGTGCGCGTCGGCGAGCGCCTGGTACCCCTCGGCGATGTGGAAGGTGCCGGCGAACGCCTCCCTCGGGTCCACGGCGGTGTCCCGCAGCCGGGGCAGCCGGCGCAGCAGCATGTTGACCTTGAGCTGCGACCCGGAGGCGCGCTCGGCGGGCTCCTCGCCCAGCATCGCGGCCAGGGCCTCGGGTGACGCGCCGACCAGCACGTGCCGGGCGGCCACCATGCCTTCGGTGCCGCCGGTGCTGTAGTGGACCTCGGCGCCCGCGCCGTCCGGCGCGATGCGGTGCACGTGGTGCCCGGTGAGCAGCTCGGCACCGGCCGAGCGGGCGGCGTCGGCGAGTGCCCCGGTGACCGCGCCCATGCCGCCGACGGGAACGTCCCAGTCGCCGGTGCCGCCGCCGATGACGTGGTAGAGGAAGCACCGGTTCTGGGCCAGCGACGGGTCGTGGGCGTGCGAGAACGTGCCGATCAGGGCATCGGTGAGCACCACGCCGCGCACCAGGTCGTCGCGGAAGCGCCGCTCGATCTCCTCGCCCAGCGGACGTGCGAACAGCGCCTCCCAGGCCGCGTCGTCGGCCACGGCCGCGCGCAGTTCCTCCCGGGTGGGCAGCGGACCGGTGAGGGTGGGGAAGACCCGCTCGGCGACGCGGGCGGTCATGGCGTAGAAGTCCTGCCACTCCTCGAACTCCCGGTCCGAGCCCGTCAGGCGGGCGAAGGAGTCACGGGTGCGGGCGTCGTCGTCGGTGACCAGCAGGCCGCCGGCCGTGCCGCCGATGACGGAGGGCGTGTAGGAGGACACGGCGCGTTTGCGCAGCGGCAGGCGCAGCCCGAGATCGTCGGCGATCTGCCGAGGCAGCAGGCTGACCAGGTAGGAGTAGGCGGACAGGCGGGCGTCGACGCCGGCGAACGGGGTGGTGGAGACGGCGGCGCCGCCGGTGTGGTCGGAGCGTTCCAGCAGGGCCACGGAGAGACCGGCGCGGGCGAGATACGCGGCGGAGACCAGGCCGTTGTGGCCGCCGCCGACGATCACGGCGTCGTAGGAGGGCTTGTCTGGCATGCTCCCCTGTCTACACGGCCCTCCCCCGCTCCGACCAGGGGCGGGGCTCCGGGGGAGCGGCGACGAGGGCGGGGAGGCGATCTAGGGATTCCCCGAGTGTCGCGCCGTTCCCCACCCGGTGCGAGCCTGGTTGAGTGAGGTGTTCGGTGTCGGTGCCAGCCGGGAGGACTCCATGCGACAGCTGATCAATGTGCCGGAGACGGTGGTCGAGGAAGCGCTGCGCGGCGTGGCCGCCGCGCATCCGGACCTCACCGTGGACGTCGAGAACCGGATCGTGCTCCGCGGGGACGCGCCGGTGGCCGGGAAGGTCGGGCTGATCTCCGGCGGCGGCTCCGGCCACGAGCCGCTCCACGGCGGGTTCGTCGGGTTCGGGATGCTCGACGCGGCGTGTCCGGGCGAGGTCTTCACCTCGCCGGTGCCGGACCAGATGGTGCGCGCCGCGGCCGCCGTGGACAGCGGGGCGGGCGTGCTGTTCATCGTGAAGAACTACACCGGCGACGTCCTGAACTTCCAGATGGCCCAGGAGATGGCCGAGGACGAGGGCGTGCAGGTCGCCAGCGTGCTGGTGGCGGACGACGTGGCGGTGGAGGACAGCACGCACACGGCGGGCCGGCGCGGCACCGGGGCCACGCTGTTCGTGGAGAAGATCGCCGGGGCGGCGGCGCAGGCCGGGGAGCCGCTGGAGCGGGTGGAGGCCCTGGCCCGCCGGGTTTCGGAGTCCTCCCGCAGCTTCGGGGTGGCGCTCAGCGCGTGCAGCACACCCGCCAAGGGCGGCCCCACCTTCGACCTGCCGGCCGGCGAGCTGGAACTGGGCATCGGCATCCACGGCGAACCCGGCCGGGAGCGCCGGGCCATGATGACCTCGGGCGAGATCGCCGACTTCGCGGTGCAGACGGTGCTGGACGACCTGAGGCCGGAGGGGCCCGTGCTCGCACTGGTCAGCGGCCTGGGCGCGACGCCGCTGCTGGAGCTGTACGGCTTCGCGGGCGAGGTGCACCGGGTGCTCGCGGAGCGCCGCGTGCCGGTGGCCCGCACGCTGGTCGGCAACTACGTGACCTCGCTCGACATGGCAGGGGCCTCGGTCACCCTGTGCCGGGCGGACGAGGAGATGCTGCGGCTGTGGGACGCTCCCGTGGCCACCCCCGGGCTGCGCTGGGGCGCCTAGGACCCGCCGTGCACCCCCGTACCGCCCGCCGTGTTTCCGTCGCCCGACGTGTCAGGAGACTCCCTTGCCCGACTCCCCCGGTTCCGTACTCGACACCACGCGCGCACTGCGCTGGATGAACGCCGCCGCGGACGCGGTGGACCGTGAGGCGGACCGTCTCACCGAACTCGACTCGCCGATCGGCGACGCCGATCACGGCACCAACCTGCGGCGCGGCTTCACGGCCGTACGGCAGGGTCTGCGCGACGACCAGCCCTCCGGGCCCGGACCGGTGCTGCTGCTCTCCGGACGGCTCCTGGTCTCCAAGGTCGGCGGCGCCTCCGGCCCGCTGTACGGCACCCTGCTGCGCCGCGCGGGCAAGGCGCTCGGCGACGAGTCCGCGGCGGACGGCCGGCAGGTCGCGGCTGCGCTGCGCATCGGCGTGGAGGCCGTGGGGCAGCTGGGTGGCGCCGTCGAGGGCGACAAGACGATGCTGGACGCGCTCTTCCCGGCGCTGACCGCGCTGGAGGAGGCGCTGGAGTCCGGGGAGGACCTCGCCGACGCGCTGGCCGCCGCCGGGCGGGCGGCGGCGGAGGGCGCCACGGCGACCGTGCCGCTGCGGGCCCGTAGGGGCCGGGCGAGCTACCTGGGCGAGCGGAGCGTGGGCCACGAGGACCCCGGCGCCGCGTCCTCGGTGCTGCTGGTGACGGCGCTGGCGGAGGCGGTGGGCGCCGGTGAGTGAGCAGGAGGAGCCGCGGGTCGGCCTGGTGCTCGTCTCGCACAGCTCGCAGGTGGCGGCCGCGGTCGCGCAGATGGCGTCCGGGCTGGTGGGCACCGGCGGGTCGGTGCCGGTCGCGGCGGCGGGCGGTGCGCCGGACGGCGGGCTGGGCACCGACGCCGACGCCATCCGGGAGGCGGCGCTGTCCGTGGACGAGGGCGCCGGGGTGCTGCTGCTGGCCGACCTGGGCAGCGCGGTGCTGACCGTACGCGCGCTCCTGGCGGAGGACGAGCTGCCGAAGGACAGCGAACTGCTGGACGCCCCGTTCGTGGAGGGCGCCGTGGCCGCGGTGGTCTCCGCGTCGGCCGGGGCGGACCGTGCGGCGGTCGCGGCGGCGGCACGGGACGCGTACGAGTACCGGAAGGTCTGAGGCCCGCCCGCCGCCCGGCGGCACGGCTGTTCAGCCGGGCGGCGGCCCCTCGGGAGCGGGGGCGCCGCCCGCGGGCACGTCGTAGGCGAACCAGGCGGGGCCCTCCTGTGCTGCCCGCTTGATCCGCTGCACCGCGAACTCCTCCAGGGACGGCAGGTCGTCCTGCGCGAACCAGCCCACTTCCAGCGACTCGTCGTCGTTCACCCGCGCCTCGCCGCCCACGGCGCGGCAGCGGAAGGAGATGTCCATGAACTGGCAGCGGTCGCCGTTCGGGTAGCGGATGGGCTCCAGGCCCTGGACGGAGATGATGCGCTCGGGAACGCATTCGACGGCGGTCTCCTCGCGCACCTCGCGCACGATGGTGTCGGCGGGCTGCTCCCCCGGTTCGGCGATGCCGCCGATGATGGCCCAGCGGCCGGTGTCGGCGCGCCGGGCGAGCAGCACCCGCTCCTCGTCGTCGAACACCACCGCGCTGACGCCGGGCAGGAAGAGCAGTTGCTGACCGGCGGTGGCACGGATCGCGCGGATGAACTCGGGTGTCGCCATGCGCCCGACTCTAGGACGTGACGCGCGGCCGGCGGTGTCCTCCCCCGCGGGGCTTCGTCCGTGTGAGGGACCTCGCCGCGGAGGGCGGGCGGGGGTCAGGCGGGCGGGCGGCGGCCCGTCGGGGCGGGGAGCGCGTCGGCGAGCAGACGGCCCTCGGCGTAGGTGCGGGCCGCCTGCGGCAGCTCTCCGGGCCGGCCGCTGAGCAGGACGGTGAGTCCGCCGGTCGCCGGGGCCTGCGGGGCGGGCGCGGCGTCGAGGCGGCGCAGCGCCTGGGCGGCGACGGCGTCGGCGGAGCCGTACAGCTCGGGGAGGGGGCCCTCGTGCGCGGCGGCGGTGCGGATACGCGCTCCGACCAGTTCGTAGTGGGTGCAGCCGAGGACCACCGCGCGGGCTCCGGCCGGGGTCAGCCGCCCGGCGGCGGCGACGGCCGCGTCGATCCGGTCCTCGTCGCCGGACTGGACGGCGTCGGCGAGGCCGTGGCAGGGGACCTCGGTGATCCGGGCGCCGTTGCCGAAGTCGCCGATCAGCCGCCGCTGGTAGGCGCTCCCGGTGGTGGCCGGGGTGGCCCAGACGGCGACCGGGCCGCCGGAGGCGGCGGCGGGCTTGACGGCCGGCACGGTGCCGACGACCGGTACCAGCGGCTCGAGTTCGGCGCGCAGGGCGGGCAGGGCGTGCACGGAGGCGGTGTTGCAGGCGACGATCAGCGCGTCGGGGCGGTGGGCTGCGGCGGCCCGCGCGCAGGCCAGGGCCCTGGCGGCGATGTCGCCGGCGGTACGCGGTCCCCACGGCAGCCCGTCGGGGTCGCTGGAGAGCACCAGGTCGGCGTCGGGACGGAGGCGGCGTACCGCGGCCGCGGCGGGCAGCAGTCCGATTCCGGAGTCCACGAGCGCGATCTTCACGGCGGAACTCTAACCGATCGCCACGCCGCGCTCCCGGTGCGTGCGGGCGCCCTGCGGCAGACTGCCGCAGGTGAGCGTGCTGACGTGGACCTCGTGGCTGTCACTGGCGGCGTGGCTGTGGCTGCTTCTCGCACACGGCGGTTTCTGGCGCACCGATGTGCGGCTGCCGCCCCCGGACCCGGCGGGCGACGGGGCCCGGGCGGGTGCGGACGGGGAGCCGTGGCCGCCGGTGGCGATCGTGGTGCCGGCGCGCGACGAGGCGGCCGTGCTGCCACTCACGCTGCCCTCGCTGCTCGCCCAGCGGTACCCGGGCCCGGCCGAGGTGGTCCTGGTCGACGACGGCAGCAGCGACGGGACCGGTGAGGTCGCCCGCACGCTGGCCGCGTCGGCGCCCGGGGCGCTGCCGCTGACCGTGTGTTCCCCGGGACCGCCCCCGCCGGGCTGGACCGGCAAACTGTGGGCCGTCCGGCACGGCGTCGCGGTGGCCCGCTCGCGGCGCGCGGCGACGTACCTGCTGCTGACCGACGCCGACATCGCGCACCCGCCGGACTCGCTGCACGCCCTGGTGCGCGCCGCGCGCGACGGCGGCCTGGACCTCGTCTCGCTGATGGCCCGGCTGCGGGTGGCCACCGGCTGGGAGCGCCTGGTGGTACCGGCGTTCGTGTACTTCTTCGCGCAGCTCTACCCGTTCTCCCGGGTCAACCGGCCGGGTGGCCGTACGGCGGCCGCGGCCGGCGGATGCATGCTGCTGCGCGCGGACGCCGCCGACCGGGCGGGCCTCCCCGGGAGCGTTCGCGGCGCGGTGATCGACGACGTCGCCGTGGGCCGTGCGGTGAAGCGCGGCGGCGGACGGGTGTGGCTGGGCCTGGCGGGGGAGGTGGCGAGCGTGCGGCCGTACGAAGGACTGGCTCCGCTGTGGGCGATGGTGGCGCGCAGCGCGTACGCCCAGCTGCGGCACAGCCGGTCGCTGCTGGCCGTGACGGTGGCGGGTCTGCTGCTGGTGTACGTGGCGCCGCCCGCGACGGCGCTCGCCGGGCATGCCGTCGGCTGGGCGGCCTGGGCGCTGATGACGCTCAGCTACCTGCCGGCCGTGCGGTACCACCGGGTGCCGTGGTGGGTGGTGTTGACGCTGCCCGCGGTGGCGGTGCTGTACCTGCTGATGACGGTGGACTCGGCGGTGCGGCACCACCGTGGCGCGGGTGCCGCGTGGAAGGGCCGGACGTACGCCGGCACGTGACACCCGGCCCGATGTTGGCCGGATCGTGCCCTTTACACGAACACAAGGCACCGGTGCGACCGTTTCTTCCCTCTTTCGCTCGAATTGGTGACGTCCGGTCACGTGTGACGCGCAAAATGACCCGCTTATCGGGCTCCCCAACCAGCACATCGTGGGCTTAACTTATGGACTATGACCTCCCCCCGCAGCACCTACGGCGGCGGTTACTACGCTGCTCCTGCATTCCCCGACACCCCGATCTACGACATGCTCGTGGCCGAGCGGGGTACCCCGCAGATCGCCCCGATCCGGGTGCCCGCCGCGTACGACACCGGGAGTCACCTGCCCGCGCTGCCGTCCGCGCTGCCCGCGCTCCCGTCCGGGCAGGGGCACCCCTACGGGCAGCAGCACGGCTATCCCGCCCAGCAGCCGGCGCCGCTCCACCAGGCCCCTTCCCCGTACATCCCGCAGCAGCAGAGCCAGCCGCGCGGCTACGGCTACCCGGGTCCGCAGGGCGGACCCCAGGGTCAGCAGGGCTACCCGGGCGCCGGCCAGCAGCCGCAGCACCAGATGCGTCCCGTGGCCCCGCGTCCCGCCGCGCCGCGGCAGATGCCGGGCGGCTACGACGACCCGTACGGACGTCCGTACCAGGGCCGGGGGTACTGACCTCCGGACTCCGCACCGCGGGGCCGGGGAACGACGCGGCGGCGACCCATCAGGGGGAGGGCGCCGCCCGCGACGTGTCATCCCCTCGCATGCCTGGTACCCCTCCGGCATGCAGACCTCCCCACGGCTCACGCACGAGGAGGCGGAGCGGCTGGACGCGCACTGGCGCGCGCTGGTCTACCTCGCCGCCTGCCAGCTCTACCTGCGCGACAACCCGCTGCTGGGCCAGCCGCTGCGCCCGGAGCACATCAAGCCGCGGCTCCTCGGCCACTGGGGCACGTGTCCCGGTCTCGGCCTGGTCTACACCCACCTGAACCGGCTGATCCGGAACCGGCGCCTGGAGGCGCTCTGCGTGTGGGGCCCCGGACACGGTGCGCCCGCCGTGCTCGCGGGGAGCTGGCTGGAGGGCACCTACGGCGAGCTGTTCCCGGACGTGCCGCGCGACGCCGACGGCATGACCCGGCTCTTCCGCGCCTTCTCCACGCCCGGCGGCGTGCCGAGCCACACCGCTCCCGGAGTGCCCGGATCCATCCAGGAGGGCGGCGAGCTGGGGTACTCCCTGGCCCACGCCTACGGCGCCGCGATGGACAACCCCGGCCTGCTGGTCTGCTGCGTGATCGGGGACGGCGAGGCGGAGACGGGGCCACTGGCGACCTCCTGGCACGCCGACAAGTTCCTCGACCCCGTCCACGACGGCGCGGTGCTGCCCGTGCTGCACCTCAACGGCTACAAGATCGCCAACCCCACGGTGCTGGCCCGTATCCCCGAGGAAGAACTCGACGCCCTGATGCGGGGCTACGGGTACGACCCGGTGCACGTGACGGCGGCACCGGACAGCGACCGGCTCGAGGTGCACGCGGCGATGGCCGCCGCGTTCGACAGCGCCGCGGACCGGATCGGTGCCCTGCAGCGCGCCGCCCGCGCGGAGACCGGAGCCGACCGGCCGCGCTGGCCGATGATCGTCCTGCGCACTCCCAAGGGCTGGACCGGCCCGGCGTCGGTCGACGGGGTCCCGGTGGAGGACACCTGGCGGGCGCACCAGATCCCGATCGCCGGGGTGCGGGAGGACCGTGAGCGGCTGCGGCAGCTGGAGGGCTGGCTGCGCAGCTACGGCCCCGAGGAGCTGTTCGACGACAGCGGTCGGCCGCTGCCGCACGTGCTGGACTGCGTACCGGCCGGCGACCTCCGGCTGGGCGCGCTGCCGCAGGCCAACGGCGGCCGCCTGCTGCGCGACCTGCCGCTGCCGGCGCTCGAACCGCACGCGGTGGACCCCGAACGGCCGGGCGCGAGCATGCACGAGCCGACCCGGGTGCTGGGTGGCTGGCTCGGCGAGCTGATGTCGGCGACCCACGAGCGGCGCGACTTCCGCATGTTCGGGCCGGACGAGACGGCCTCCAACCACCTCGACGACGTCTACGGCGCGACCCCGAAGGGCTGGCAGGCGCGCACCCGTCCCACCGACGAGCATCTGGGCCCGCACGGCAGGGTCCTGGAGGCGCTCTCCGAGCACCTGTGCCAGGGCTGGCTGGAGGGGTACGTGCTGACCGGCCGGCACGGCCTGTTCGCCTCCTACGAGGCGTTCGCGCACATCGTGGACAGCATGGCGAGCCAGCACATCAAGTGGGTGCACAGTGCGCGGGAGGTGCCCTGGCGGCTGCCCATCTCCGCGCTCAACTACCTGCTGACCTCGCACGCCTGGCGGCAGGACCACAACGGCTTCTCGCACCAGGACCCCGGCTTCGTCGACCACGTGCTCAACAAGAGCCCGGAGGTCGTCCGCGTCTACCTGCCGCCGGACGCCAACACCCTGCTGTGCGTGGCCGACCACGTGCTGCGCACCCGCGACACGGTCAACGTGGTCGTCGCCGGGAAGCAGGAGTGCTTCGACTGGCTCGGGCTGGAAGAGGCCCGGGCGCACTGCGACCGCGGGGTGGGCATCTGGGAGTGGGCCGGCACCGAGACCTACGGCGAGGAACCGGACGTGGTGCTCGCGTGCGCCGGCGACGTGCCCACCCAGGAGGTCATGGCCGCCGCCTCGCTGCTGCGGGCCCACGTGCCCGAACTCGCCGTGCGCGTGGTGAACGTCGTGGACCTGGCGCGGCTGCTGCCGCACCAGGAGCACCCGCACGGGATGCGGGACGCCGACTTCGACGGCGTCTTCACCCGGGACCGGCCGGTCGTCTTCGCGTACCACGGCTACCCGTGGCTGATCCACCGGCTCGCCTACCGCCGTGCCGTGCACCCGCACCTGCACGTCCGCGGGTACAAGGAGTCCGGCTCGACGACCACGCCGTTCGACATGGTGGTCCGCAACGACCTGGACCGGTACCGGCTGGTGATGGACGTGCTGGACCGGGTGCCGGGCCTGGCGGTGCGGGCGGCCGGCGTGCGGCAGGCGATGGCGGACGTGCGGTCCCGCCACCATGCCTGGATCCTCGAGCACGGCACGGACCTGTCGGAGGTCGCGGGCTGGCGGTGGGAGGAGTGAGCCGGGCGCGCCACGCGGGCGCGCCCGGCCAGGGTCCGCCGGGAGCCGGCCGCCGGACCTGCACCTCCTGCAGCCGTCAGACCTGCACGTCCTCCAGCACGCCCAGGGCGTCCGGCACGAGCACGGCGGCCGAGTAGTAGGCGCTGACGAGGTAGGAGACGACGGCCTTGTCGTCGACGCCCATGAACCGCACGTTCAGGCCCGGCTGGTACTCGTCGGGGATGCCGGTCTGGTGCAGCCCGACGACGCCCTGGTTCTGCTGCCCGGTCCGCATGGCGAGCACCGAGGTGGTGCCGTCCGCGACGGGGATCTTGTTGCACGGCAGCAGCGGCACGCCGCGCCAGGTACGCACCCGGGTGCCGTGCAGCTCCGTCTCCGGCGGGCAGAGGCCGCGGCCGCTCATCTCCCGGCCGATCGCCGCGATGGCCTTGGGGTGGGCGAGCAGGTACTCGGTCTTGCGGCGCCGGGAGAGCAGCTCGTCCAGGTCGTCGGGGGTGGGCGGCCCGGAACGGGTGGGGATGCGCTGGGAGAGATCGGCGTTGTGCAGCAGGCCGAACTCCCGGTTGTTGACCATCTCGTGCTCCTGCCGCTCGCGCAGGGCCTCGACGGTCAGCCGCAGCTGCTCCTCCAGCTGGTTCATCGGGTCGTTGTAGAGGTCGGCGACACGGCTGTGCACCCGCAGCACGGTCTGCGCGACGCTCAGCTCGTACTCCCGCGGCCCGATCTCGTAGTCGGCGAACACCCCGGGGAGGACGGTTTCGCCGGAGTGGCCGGAGGTCAGCGCGATGTCGGCCTCGCCGCGCCGGTTCTGGCGGGGGATGGCACGCGAGAGGAACGCGTGCAGGTGGTCGCGGAGCGCCGGGGACCGGTCGGCGACCTCCTGGAAGGCGGCGCGCGGCAGGGAGAGAACGATGCAGCGGGTGCCGGCACGCAGTCCGTACTCCCACTCCCCCGGCTCGGGGGTCAGCGCCTGGTCTCCGGCGTGGTCGCCGTCGGTGAGCGTGCCCAGCGCGGCCTCGTCGCCGTACTTGCCCCGGCCGATCCGGTGGATCTTGCCGTGCGCGACGAGGAGCAGCGCGTCGACGGGCCCGCCGGCGTCGGTGACGGTGTCCCCGGCGGAGAACTCGTGCTGTTCGCAGCGGTCGGCGAGCTGCCGCAGGGCGTCCTCGTCGGTCAGCCCGCGCAGCAGCGGGATCTCCCGCAGTTCGGTGGGGATGACGGACACCGCCGCTCCGGTGTTGGTGAACTGCACCCTGCCGTCCCCGAGGGTGTGCGTCATGCGCCGGTTCACGCGGAACGTGCCGCCGCTGGTCTCCACCCACGGCAGGACTTTCAGCAGCCAGCGCGAGGAGATGCCCTGCATCTGCGGGGGCGTCTTGGTGGTGGTCGCGAGATTCCGCGCTGCCGCAGTCGAAAGACTCGTGGGCTCGGATTCCGCGGAGGTGGTGTGGTCGGTCTCGGTTTCCGGATGGGTCGTCAAGGACGTCTGCCTCTCTGCGCTTCGGGGGATGTGTGCGGTCGCGGGTTCCGGGCCGTGCGGCGGTTTCCGGGGGAAGGATCAGTGGCCGATTTCGACGTCCTCGAGAATTCCCAGCGCGTCGGGCACGAGAACGGCCGCGGAATAGTAGGCGCTCACCAGATAGGACATGACGGCCTTGTCGTCGATCCCCATGAACCGTACGGACAGGCCGGGCCGGTACTCGTCGGGGATGCCGGTCTGGTGGAGTCCGACGACGCCGCGCTGCTCGCCGGTCCGCAGGGCCATGACGGAGGTGGAGCCCTCTCGGGACACCGGGATCTTGTTGCAGGGCAGGAGCGGAACGCCCCGCCAGGCGGGCACCGCGTGGCCCTCGAAGTCGACGTTGGCGGGCTGGATGCCGCGCCTGCTGCACTCGCGACCGAACGCGGCGATGGCCTTGGGGTGGGCGAGGAGGACGCTGGGCTCCTTCCAGACGGTGGCGAGCAGCTCGTCCAGGTCGTCAGGGGTGGGCGGCCCGGAGCGGGTGTGCAGCCGGTTCCGGGTGTCGGCGTTGTGCAGCAGGCCGAACTCCCGGTTGTTGACCATCTCGTGCTCCTGCCGCTCACGCAGGGCCTCGACGGTCAGCCGCAGCTGCTCCTCCAGCTGGTTCATCGGCTGGTTGTAGAGGTCGGCCACCCGGGTGTGCACCCGCAGCACGGTCTGCGCCGCGCTCAGTTCGTACTCGCGGGGCGAGGTCTCGTAGTCCACGAAGGTGCCGGGCAGGGCCGGTTCGCCGCTGTGGCCCGCGGTGAGCGCGATCTCGGACTCGCCGTCCGCGGTGCGCTGGGCGGGCAGGGCGGCCCGCGCCGCCTCGCAGTGGGCACGCAGGCTGTCGGAGCGGCCGTAGACGTCCTCGAAGTCGGCGCGGGAGAGGGTGAGTACGGTGCCGCCGGTCAGCGCGCGCAGCGAGAACTCCCAGTGCCCCGGCTCCTCGAGAAGGTCGGCGTCCCCCGCGTAGTCCCCGCCGGCCAGGACGCCCAGGTCGGTGTCCTCGTCGTACTTGCCGGGCCGGACCTTGCGCAGTTTGCCGTGCGCGATGAGCACCAGACGGTCCGCGGGGGCGCCGGCTTCGACGAGGGTCTCGCCTGCGGAGAAGTCGCGCTGTTCGCAGCGGTCCGCCAGGGCCTCGAGCACGGGGCGGTCCGCGTAGCCGCGCAGCAGCGGGAGTTCGGTGAGTTCGGCGGGGATCACGCGGATGTCGGAACCGGTGGAGACGAATTCCACCCGGCCGTCCCCGAGGGTGTGCACGAGCCGCCGGTTCACCCGGAACGTGCCGCCGGACACCTGTACCCACGGAAGGACCCGCAGCAGCCACCGGGAGGAGATCCCCTGCATCTGCGGGACCGTCTTGGTGGTGGTGGCCAGATTCCGCGCGGCTGCGGTTCCGAGGCTCGAGGGGTGCTGGTCTTCGACGTAGTCGCTATCGGAATGCGATTCCATCGAAGTCGTCATGGAGGACCACCAATCTCCTTCTGGCTGCGGGAATTTCCCGCACCGCGCGACGAAGTTAGCCAGGCGCTCACGATGTCCGCAATCGCTCGAAAGATAAGCAGCCGGAAGGAATGTCCCCCGCGTGCCGCGGGTAACGCGGCGTTTCGGGGCGCCGTTCTCGACGCATCGTCACCACAGCAGCCCGGTCCTTCACGGTGAGCGACCATACGGCCTGCCCCGGGCGTCGTCCGGGTGGGCGCACGGAGTCCGGACGCGCGACGGTCACGGGCGCCTTCCGCACCACTCCCCGCAGGCGGGAGCACCGGAGTAGAGTCCGCCGGGGGAAGAGAAGGGGGCACGAGACGTGCGGAGCATCGCGGGACTGTGGACGTGGCGCCGCAGTCCACTGTGCCGCCGCTCCGACCTCGCGGAGGCGTGGCTCGCGTTGTGCGGACTGGCGCTGCTGCTCCTCGGCGTTCCGCTGGCCGGCGTCGCCGCCGGCACGGCCGCGTACGGCGAACTCGCCGCGCTGGTGCGGCAGGAGCACGCGCAGCGCCACGCGGTGTGGGCCACCGCGAAGCAGCCGGTGGACCGCCCGCCCACGGCTCCCGGCGAAGCGGACGACGACGAGGGACCGCAGAGCCACCCGGTGCTGGCCTTCTGGAAGGGCCCGGACGGCGTCACCCACACCGGGACGGTGCACGCCGCGAGACCCATGGACCCGGGAGAGCGGTTCCGCGTCTGGACGGACGCCGAGGGCAGCCTGACGCCTCCTCCGCTGGCGCACGGCACGGCCGCCGCCTACGCGGTGGCGACCGGCCTGGTCGCGGGGGCGCTGACCGGCGCGGCCGTGGAGGCGGGCCGCCGCGCGGCGATGGCACGGCTGCTGCGGCGCAGGTATGCCGCGTGGGAGGACGAGTGGGCGCGGATCGGCCCGGACTGGGGCCGTGCGGGCAGCAACAGCTGACCGGTCATCGGGTGGCGTGGGCGCACGCTACGGTGGAGCCCCGCATCCCCCGCACGTCATGGCAACCCCCGCACGAAGTGAGGACGCAGCAGTCCATGGGACAGGCCTCGGTCCAGGTCACGCACACCGGCACCTCCCGCTGGCGGCGCCGCACCGGAGAGTACGGTTCGCTCGCCGCGGCGCTGGAGGCGGCCGCCGACGGGGACGTGCTCACCGTCTCCCCGGGAACCTACCGGGAGAACCTGGTCCTGGAACGGGCCGTGACGCTGCGCGGCCCCGAGCGGGCGGGCGGCGGCTCGGTGCGGATCGCTCCGCCGGACGGCGTCGCGCTCACCGTCCGGTCCTCGGCGACCGTCCGTGACCTGCAGATCGAGGGTCAGGACGCCTCCGCCCCCGCGCTTCTGATCGAGGACTGCGCGCCCGAGCTCACCGGCATCCGCATCATGACGCGTTCCGCCGCGGGACTGGAGGTACGCGGCGGAGCCCGCCCCACCGTGCGGCGCTGCACCGTGGACAACCCGGCCGGGCTGGGTGTCAGCGTCAGCGGCGGGGCCGGCGGCGTGTACGAGGAGTGCGAGGTGGTGGCCGCCGGGCAGGCCGGCGTCTCGGTGGGCGACGGGGCGCACCCGCGGCTGGAGCGGTGCCGCATCCACCACGCCTCGGGCGCCGGGCTCTCCCTCCACGGCGACGGCAGCGCCGCCGAGGCCGTGGGCTGCGAGGTGTACGAGATCAAGGGCGCGGGAGTGCAGGTCACGGCCCGTGCGACCGCGCACCTCACCGACTGCCGGGTGCACCGCACCACGGCCGACGGCGTCACCCTCGACACCGACGCGGTGCTCACCCTGGCGGACTGCGAGATCCACGACATCCCGGAGAACGCGGTCGACCTGCGATCCCGTTCGGTGCTCACCCTGACCCGCTCCACGGTCCGCCGGTTCGGCCGCAACGGCCTGTCGGTGTGGGACCCGGGCACCCGTGCCGACGCCAACGGCTGCGAGATACACGACAGCACCGGCGACTACCCGGCGGTGTGGGTGAGCGACGGCGCCTCCGCCGTGCTGGACTCCTGCCGGGTGCACGGCGTTCCGGACGCGCTGTTCGTCCTCGACCGCGGTTCGCAGGTGGACGTCCTGGACTGCGACCTGACGCAGGTGCGCGGCACCGCGGTCTCGGTGAGCGACGGGGCCACGGTGCGGCTGGACGACTGCCGCATCCGGGAGGCCGCCACCGGCGCGTGGTTCCGCGACCACGGCAGCGGCGGCACCCTGGCCAACTGCACCGTCGACGCCACCGCGACCGGCATGATCGTCACGAAGGGCGCGGATCCCGTCGTCGAACGCTGCACGGTGACCTCCCCGGAGGAGGCCGGTGTGTACGTGTCGGCCGAGGGCCGCGGTACGTTCCACGGCTGCCGGGTCACCGGATCGCGCGGCTACGGCTTCCACGTCATCGACGGCTGCCGCAGCACGCTGCGCCGCTGCCGTACCGAGCGCTGCGCACGCGGCGGGTACGAGTTCGCGGAGGAGGGCGCGGTGGTGGAGGACTGCACCAGCGACGAGAGCGCCGCACCCGCCGCAGTCCCCACTGTGGCCCCCGCACCCCCGGCGGCAACGGCGTCCGCCCCTCCCGCCACCGCGGGGCTGCTGACCGCCACCGAGGCGGTCCCGCCGCCCCGCGGCGGTGGCGCGAAGGCGCCCGGCGCCGCCGCGTCGTCGGCGCCCGGGGCACCGGCCGCGGAGGCGGCCCGTCCGGCGACGGAGGTGCTGGGCGAACTCGACGGCCTGGTGGGCCTGGACAGCGTCAAGCGTGAGGTGCGGACGCTGACCAGCATGATCGAGGTGGGCCGCCGCCGGGAGCAGGCGGGGCTCAAGGCGGCGTCCGCGCGGCGCCACCTGGTCTTCACCGGCTCCCCCGGCACCGGCAAGACCACCGTGGCGCGCCTGTACGGCGAGATCCTGCACGCGCTGGGCGTGCTGGAGCGCGGTCACCTGGTCGAGGTGTCGCGGGTGGACCTGGTGGGCGAGCACATCGGCTCGACCGCGATCCGCACCCAGGAGGCGTTCGACCGGGCGCGCGGCGGCGTGCTGTTCATCGACGAGGCGTACGCGCTGTCGCCGGAGGACTCGGGGCGCGACTTCGGGCGCGAGGCCATCGACACGCTGGTGAAGCTGATGGAGGACCACCGGGACGAGGTCGTGGTGATCGCCGCCGGGTACACGACCGAGATGGAGCGGTTCCTCGCCGTCAACCCGGGCGTCGCGTCCCGCTTCTCGCGCACCATCACCTTCGGCGACTACGCGCCGGAGGAACTGCTGCACATCGTCGAGCAGCAGGCCGCCGAGCACGAGTACCACCTGGCGAAGGGCACCGGGGACGCACTGCTGGACCACTTCGCGGCGCTGCCCAAGGGGCCCTCGTTCGGCAACGGCCGCACCGCGCGGCAGACGTTCGAGGCCATGGTGGAACGGCACGCCGGCCGGGTGGCGCAGCTGGACGAGCCGGACACCGACGACCTGACGCTGCTCTACCCGGAGGACCTGCCGGGCGCCTCCGCGTCCTGACCGGGCGGGGCGTCCCGAGGGCCGTGAACGCCGTCGCTCTCCGGGCCGGCCGGTGCGTGCTGGGCGGGCAGCGCGGGGGCGGGGGACGGCGCCACATCCTTCGCAGGTGCCTCCGGTGCCCCCGGTGCCTCCGGGCAGAGGCGGGCCAGGAGCGCGGCGCGTTCCACCGCGAAGGCCGGGTCGGCCTGGTACGCGCCGTGGCCCAGGATCGGCGCCGGCAGCGGAGAGGCGGCCGTACGGCCGTAGGCGAGCGGGTCGGCCAGCGGCCCGCGGTCGACCGCGGTCCCGTCGCCGTCCGGGAGGCGCAGCGGCCCGCCGATGGGGTCGGTGGCGCGCCACAGGTTGCGCCAGCAGTCCAGTTCGCGGTGCAGGGCGCGGAGCGGGCCGGGCCCGAAGTAGGCGGGGAACCAGCGGCCGTAGAGCCGGGCGAGCGGTGAGCCGTAGGTGAGCAGGGCGACCTGCCGCCGGGTGGCGGGGTCGAGTTGCCACACCGCCGCGGCGGCCAGCACGCTGCCCTGCGAGTGCCCGGAGAGGACCAGGCGGCCGCCGCCGTAGCGGCGGGTCCAGGTCGCCATGCGCCACACGAGGTCGGGAACGGCGCGTTCGGCGTAGCACGGCGGCGCGAACGGATGGGCGGCGCGCGGCCAGAAGGTGCCGACGTCCCAGAGGATGCCCACGGTGCGGCGGGTCGAGGCGTCCCGGTAGGCGCGGCGCCCGAGGGTCAGCAGCAGCAGGAAGCCGAAGCCCATCAGCCAGGAGCCCAGCGCCTGCACGGTGTCGGCGGCTCCGTCCAGCACCGCGGGTGTGCCGTCCGCCGCCTCCCCCGGCACGAGGCCGGTGAGCAGCGCTCCGGCCACGGCTGCGGCACCCAGCAGCAGGGTGGCGAGGGCGGTGATGCCCACGACGCGTGGCGCGGAGTCGGTGAGCCGGGCGGCGGCGACCGTCCGGCCGATGCTGCGGGAGCGTGCCGCGTCGGGTTCGGCGCCCGGGTAGGCCAGGTGGGCGTGTGCGGCGAGGCGGGAGCCGGTCCGCCAGACCCGTACGGCGTGCACGCACAGCAGGGCCAGGAGGAGGACGAGGAGCAGCGGTGTCACCGCGGCCTGCCAGGTCAGCACGGTCGGTGGGCCGGGGATGGGGCCCTCCCCGGTACCGGGGGTGGCGCCGCCGTCGAGCCAGTCGGCGACGCGCTGGGCGACCCCGCCGGACATGACGCCCCCCAGCGCGCACCCCAGCATGGCGGTGGCGGCCGAGCCCAGGCCGCGCAGCGCGGTGCGGGGCACCCGGGTGGTGCGGTGCAGCAGCACGCCGAGCACGGCGACTCCGGCGACCAGCAGGCCCTGCGCGAGGGCCAGTACGGCGAACGTGCCGTCGCCGGGCAGCCGCCCCGCGCTCTGCCAGCCGGGCCGCGACCAGGCGGCGTAGAGCACGGACAGGGCGAGGAGCACGGCGGCCGCCCCGGGCAGATGGCGCACCAGCGGGCCGTCCCGCCTGACGTCCGGGCAGCCCTCGCCGCGGCCGCGTGCGCACACGACGGCCAGGACCGTGGCCGTGGCCGCGGCCAGCAGCGCCCCGAGCACCGTTCCCGCCACGGCCGCGGCGCCGCCGGACCGGAGATCGTGTCCGGCGGCCGCGACGGTGAGCGCGGCGGCGACGGTGAGGAGCCCGGCGGCGGTGTGGGCGGCGCGCAGCCGGGCGACCAGGCGCCTGCCGTACCAGAAGCCGGGCAGGCACAGGTCCGGCCGCTCGGTGCCGTCCGGGGCGGGTGCGGGCGGGACCGTGCCGTCCGGCGCCGGCTGCCCGTCGGTGCCGTGCCAGGGCGACTGGGACTCGTACGCGCTCCAGGTGCGGCGGGAGAGCCACCACAGGAGCACGGTCAGCGCGGTGGGCAGGGACGCGGCGAGGGCGAGCCGCCGGCCGGGCTGCGACCACCAACCGCCGCTGCCGTCGGCGCCGGGCGCGAGGAAGCCGAGCCAGGACCGTTCGGCCGCGCATGCCGGCGAACCGGCGCACTGCCACGCCACGAGGCCCAGGGCGACCTCGCAGGCGGCGGCGACCAGCAGCACGGTGAGGGAGAGCGCCAGCAGCCGCAGCAGCGCGCCGTGGGCCCGGACGAGGCGCGGGCGTCCGGCGGCGGACGGGCGCATCCAGTGCGCGAGATTGACGATCATGAACGGCAGCAGGAGCAGCCACAGGGCGCGGGCGCTGTTGCCGGAGGTGAGGTGGGACCAGCAGTACGCCTCGGGCACCACGGCCGGCGTGCGCCCGGAGTGGGGGCGGTCCTCGGCACCGACGTCCTCCGTGCGGCGGTGGACGGCGGCGGTGTCGTCGCCGGTGACCCGTTCGGTGCGGGGGTCGCCGAGCATCTCCTGCGGGGTGGCGCCGCCGACGCCGTGCACGAGCAACTCCAGTGCGGGCCCCTGGACTTCGGCTCCGCCCCGGGGCGTGCCGGGCTGCGGGGCGCGGGACGTGGGCTCGGTCGGCATGTCGCTCCCCCGGGGCTGATGTGCGCGTCGGCACTCAGGATGCTGCCCGCCGGGGGCGCGGCGCAGGCCTTCCCCCGGAAGGTCCCGGAAATCGTGCCGGGACGTGGTGTGCAGGCCGTGGGAGGATGAGGCGTTACGGCGGCCAGGTGCACGTGCGGTGAAGAACGGAGGGGCGCGGTGGCCGACAACCACAACCTCCTTGCGGAGCAGCGGCGCTCGCTGATCCTGGACGAGGTGCGCAGACGGGGCGGGGTCCGGGTGGGAGAGCTGACCCGGCGGCTGCGGGTCTCGGACATGACGGTGCGCCGGGACCTGGACGTCCTGGCCCGCCGCGGAGCGCTGGAGAAGGTGCACGGCGGCGCGGTGCCGGTGGCGGAGGCGAGCGCGCACGAGCCGGGTTTCGAGGTGAAGTCGTCGCTGGAGGCGGGCGCGAAGGAGGAGATCGCGCGTGCGGCGGCGCGGCTGGCCGGCCCGGGCAGCGCGGTCGCCCTGTCCGGCGGCACGACGACCTACCAGCTCGCCCGGCAACTGCTGGACGTGCCGGACCTGACGGTGGTGACCAACTCGGTGCGGGTGGCGGACGTCTTCCACTCCGCGGGGCCGGCGCCCGGCGACCCGCACACTGCACACGGGGCGACGGTGGTGCTCACCGGCGGGGTGCGGACCCCGTCGGACTCGCTGGTCGGGCCGGTGGCGGACGCGGCGATCCGGTCACTCCACTTCGACGTGCTGTTCCTCGGTGTGCACGGCATCGCGCCGCACGCCGGGCTGTCGACGCCCAATCTCGCGGAGGCGGAGACGAACCGCCGGTTCGTGGGGTCGGCGCGCCGCGTGGTGGTGGTCGCGGATCACACCAAGTGGGGGACGGTGGGGCTCAGTTCGTTCGCGCGGCTGTCGGACGTCGACACCCTGGTGACGGACGGCGGGCTGTCGGACGCGACGCGCGCGGAGATGGCGGAGCACCTTCCGGGAGTGCTCGTGGCCGGCGAGGAGGCGGACCGGAGCGCCTGACGGGCACGCTTCGCACCGGCGGGCGCCTCCGGGCCCGCCCGCCACCGCTCACCCCGGATACTTACCTCGCCCGCTCGCTCCAGCGTCCGGTGGCGAGCAGTGCGTCGAGCGTCGCGGTGTACGGGGCGATGTCCATGTCCTGCTCGGCGAGCCAGGTATCGGAGTAGTACTTGTCGAGGTAGCGGTCGCCGGGGTCGCAGAGCAGGGTGACCACGGAGCCGGTGCGCCCGGCCGCGCGCATCTCGGCGACGATCTTGAACGCGCTCCACAGCCCGGTGCCGGTGGAGCCGCCCGCCCTGCGCCCGATCGCCCGTTCCAGCAGTCGTACCGCTGCGACCGTTGCGGCGTCCGGCACCTTCATCATCCGGTCGACGGCACCGGGCACGAAGCTGGGCTCCATCCGGGGCCGGCCGATCCCCTCGATGCGGGAGGCGCGGTGGCTCACCACGCCGGGGTCGTCGTTGACCCAGCCGTCGAAGAAGCAGGAGTTCTCCGGGTCGGCGACGCAGATGCGGGTGTCGTACTGCTGGTAGCGCACGTAGCGGGCGAGGGTGGCCGAGGTGCCGCCGGTGCCGGCCGTCGCGACGATCCAGGCGGGTTCGGGGTACCGCTCGAGGCGCAGCTGCTGGTAGATCGACTCGGCGATGTTGTTGTTCCCGCGCCAGTCGGTGGCCCGTTCGGCGTAGGTGAACTGGTCCATGTAGTGGCCGCCGGTCTCCACCGCGAGGGCGGCGGAGACCTCGTACACCGTGCGCGGGTCGTCCACGAGATGGCACCGGCCGCCGTGGAACTCGATGAGCCGGGTCTTCTCGGTGCTGGTGGTACGCGGCATCACGGCGATGAACGGCACGCCGATCAGCCCGGCGAAGTAGGCCTCCGAGACGGCGGTGGATCCGCTGGACGCCTCGACGACGGGCCGGCCGGGCCGGATCCAGCCGTTGCACAGGGCGTGCAGGAAGAGGGACCGGGCCAGGCGGTGCTTGAGGCTGCCGGTGGGATGCGTCGACTCGTCCTTGAGGTACAGGTCGATGCCCCACTCCTGAGGCAGCGGGAAGCTCAGCAGGTGGGTGTCGGCGCTGCGCGCGCCCTCGGCGCGGACCTTGCGGACGGCCTCGGCGAGCCAGGTCCGGTGGGCGGGGTCGCTGCGGTCCACGTCTGCGGTGCTCATCGGGCGAGCATAGAGCGGGCCTGCGGGGGCCACCGCCGGGGGCCCGGAGGGATGCGGAGGGCGGTGGCGGGGTAGCAGTGCGATGAGCGACGAGGGGTGGTGCGGCATGGGCGAGGCCGACTACGTGGCGACCGGCGTGCGGATCGGGCGCCTGCTGCGCTCGCTGACCCGGGCGGGACGGGTGCTGGTGCGCAACGGCCGGCTGGAGCTGCTGACCAGCTACGGCCGGGAGATCGACAGCGCGCCGCTGGAGCGGGTGCGGATCAGCGGCGGCGGCTGGTACGGCGCGCGGCGCGCGCTGGCCACCGTGGACGGCACGCGCTACCTGCTGCGGCTGGGGCTGGGGCACCGCGACCGGCTGCTGCACGCGGTGCGGACCGCGCGGGCCAAGGACGCCGCGGAGCGGGGCGTCCTCGGCGGCTGACGCCCCGGACGGATGTCCCGATTTGCGGGCGGGCGGGCGCGGACGCACCCTGAAGGGCGTGGCGTACGGCCGGATGCGGCGTACGCCTCAGTGATCCCCTCCGGCGTTTTCCATCGGGCCCTCCTCCTTCCTGGGAGTCGCAGTGGTGATGAGTCGAGACAGCAGGCCGAGCAGGCACTGCGCGGTCGAGTTCCAGGCGCTGCCCTCGCGGATCGGCCAGGTCCGCAGGATCGTTTCTGCGCAACTGCGCTACTGGCATCTCGATCCGCTGATCGACCGGGTGGCCCTCGGCCTGACCGAGCTGCTGGCGAACGTCCACCAGCACGCCGGACCGGACAAGCACTGCACGGTCGAGATGGTCTTCCTGTGGGACCGGCTCACGGTCTCGGTACGCGACCACGACCCGCAGCTGCCGAGCCTGCGCGTGTCGGACACCTCGGCCACCCACGGCAGGGGGCTGGCTCTGGTGGCCGCGCTGAGTGACAGCTGGGGCATCCGCGAGCAGCACGACGGCTCGGGCAAGGTCGTCTGGTTCACCCTCCCCGCTCCGTTCACGGCACCCGCCGAGCCGGTGTTCGAGGCGGCCGCCGCCGAGGCCCGCCCGGAGGCGGCGGGCACTCGGGCGGCGGCGGTGCCGGCGGCCGTACCCGCGGCGGACGACGCGGGGCCCGCACCCCTCGGGGAACGGCGGCCCCGCGCCCAGCACGCCTGAGCGGGCCGCGAAGCGGTCGGCCCGCCCTCGGCTCAGGCCGGTTCGCCCCTGCTCTCGTTGAGGACGGACAGCCGCAGCCAGTACTCGTCCTCGTCGATCTCGCCCGCGGCGAAACGGCGCGCCAGCAGACCGGTCGCGCTGTCCTTCGCCTCCCCGGTGCCCCGTCCCTGCCAGGGCGGTCCGCCGCGCCAGGGGCCGCCTCCGCGACGCGGGAGGACGAGGCGCAGCAGCAGGACGGCCCCCGCGATCACGGCCGCCCAGAGCAGGGGGAGGAGCAGGATCCAGGGTCCGGGGCCGCCGTCGCCCCAGTGCGCCGGAGTGTTCATGCCGATCGGCTCCTTCGGTCGCGGTGTGTGCGTCGCTTCCGAGAGTGGCCCCGGCACGCCGGCGGCGTCGTCGTACGGCGGGCGGCAGTCCGGCTGCACCCGACGGAGTAGCCGGCCCGCGCGGTGACGCCGCGGACGTACGGGCGGCGCAGAGTGAACAGCCGGTTCAGGTTCGGGAACCCGGTTCGGGATCCGGTTCAGGAGCCGGACGCGGGCGTCTCCACGAGGCGTACGGCGATGCCCGTGTGCGGGCGCTTGCCCAAGCGCAGCAGCGCGCCCCCGGAGTCGACGAGGCGGAACTTCCAGCCGTACTTGCCGGCCATCGCCCGCCGGACCCGGCGGAGCCCGGCGGCGTCCTCCAGCAGCCGCGCGGTGCCCGGCACGGCCGCCGCGCCGTCGTCGATCCTGCCGCGCACGTCGCACGGGGTGACGGTGACGTGCGTGTCGTTGCGCAGCCGCTTCACCTTGCCGCTGTCGCTGCGGGTCCACACCAGCAGTTCGTCGCCGTCGCGCACGGCCCAGACCGGGGTGGGCACCGGGGTGCCGCTGCGGCGGTGGGTCGCCAGGCTCACGTACTCGTGGTCGCCGAGGAGTGGAGAAGACATGCGGCGAGCCTACTTCCCCTGCCACGACGCGGTTTCGAGGTCCCGGCGCATGCAGAGCCTCGGCCAGCGGTCGAGTCCGGCGGCCGCCTCCCGGGCCCGCAGGCGGCGCAGCCCCGGCGTCTCCTCGCGCGGGGCGAGCGGGCGGAAGCCGCAGCGCCGGTAGTAGGGCGCGTTCCAGGGGACGTCGGCGAAGGTGGTGAGGGTGAGCGCGGGCAGGCCCTCGGCCGACGCACGGACCGCCGCACGCTCCAGCAGGGCACGGCCGATGCGCTGCCGCGCGTGGTCGGGACGGACGGAGACCTGCTCGATGTGCAGGCAGCCGTCGACGACCTCGAGCAGGGCGTAGGCCACGGGCGGGCCGTCCTCCCGGTCACGGGCCACCAGGAGGCCGCCGGAGAGCAGGAACGGGCGCAGTTCCTCCGGGGCGGGCGGGGTGTCGTCGGCGACGGCGTCCATGCCGAGGGCACGGAAAGCCTCACCCGCGGCCGCCTCGAGGCCGGGCAGCGCCGGCAGATCCCGCTCGGCCCCGGGCCCGATGTGCCACGGCGGTCCGTTCCCGGCCGGGCCGGCGGCGGGGCCGGTCACGCCGTGGCTCCCAGCGTGCCCAGCGGGTCGTCCAGGACCGGCTGCCAGGCCAGTTCTGCGGCGCCGACGAGACTGTTGTGGTCCAGCGAGCAGGCCAGCACGGGTACGCCTCCGCTGCGGCCCCACAGGCTGCGGTCGGCGACCACGGACCGCAGCAGGTCGCCGTCGGTCTCCACCAACACGCGGTGCAGGCCGCCGAGGACGATGCGGTCGGGGTTGAGGATGTTGACCAGCCCGGCGAGACCGAGTCCGAGGCGTCCGATCAGCGTCTCCACCGCCGACCGCACGGCGGGGTCGCGGGCGTACTCGGCCTGGATGAGGGTGCGTGCCTGCTCCAGCAGCGACACCTCGGGGCCGGGGGCGCGCCCCGCGGCTTCCAGGAGCGCGAGCGGGTCGGTCTCCACGTCCAGGCAGCCCCGGCTTCCGCAGTGGCAGGGCCGGCCCTCCGGATCGACGGTCAGGTGGCCGACCTCCAGGGCGAGCCCCGAACTGCCGCTGTGCAGGCGGCCGTCGAGGACCAGTGCGCCGCCGACGCCGCGGTGGCCGGTACCGACGACGAGCAGGTGCTGGGCGCCGCGCCCCGCGCCGTGCCGGTGCTCGGCGAGCGCGGCGAGGTTGACGTCGTTCGCGGCGTGGCCCGCGGCGGGGGTGCCGGGCCGCGGGCCGTCGACGCCGGCTTCGGCGAGGCAGCGGGTGAACAGGTCGCGGACGGGGGCGCCGGGCTTCCAGGACAGGTGCAGCGGGTTCAGGGCCGTGCCCTCGGGCTCGGCGACCGCGGAGGGGACGGCGAGGCCGGCTCCGACGCAGCGGCGCCCGGTCTCGCGCAGCAGCGCGGCTCCGGCTTCGACGACCTCGCCGAGAACCTGGGCGGGGTCGGCGTCCACGGTCATGCAGCCGGGGGCGGTGGCCACGATGCGGCCGCCGAGCCCGACGAGGGCGGCGCGGAAGCCGTCGGCGTGCACCTGCGCGGCCAGCACGACCGGGCCGTCCGGGTCGACGGCGAGGCGGTGCGAGGGGCGGCCCTGGGAGCCGACGGCGGCTCCGGGACTGGAGTCCACGGTGATCAGTCCGAGCGCCTCGAGTTCGGCCGCGACGGCGCCGGCAGTCGCCCGGGTCACGCCGAGTTCGGCGGTCAGCACTGCCCGCGTGGGCGCCCGGCCGGTGTGCACGAGTGCGAGTGCCGGGCCGAGGGCGCCCCGGCCCCTGTCCAGCCTTGTTGTACGCGTCTGGGTCACCCCTCTATTCTGGCTTTGTGCCGCACATAAACAAACTCCGGTCCGGTCGTACCGGCGAGGAGGGGGACCGCATGTGCGCGGACGCCCCCGTCCCCGCCCCGGGACCGGCCCGCCTCCGCACCGCCCTGACCGCGTTCTTCGCCCTCGACGGCTTCCTCTTCGCCGGGTGGGTCGTCCGCATCCCGGCCATCAAGGCGCAGACCGGCGCCTCGGCCGGCGAACTCGGCCTGGCGCTCCTGGGCGTGTCGGCCGGCGCGGTGGCCACCATGATGCTCACCGGGCGGCTGTGCGGACGGTTCGGCAACCACCACGTCACCGTCGCGTCCGCGGCGCTCGTCTCGCTGGGCATCGCACTCCCCCCGCTCACCCACTCCGCCCTGGCGCTGGGCCTGGTGCTGCTGGTCTTCGGCAGCGCGTACGGCGCGATCAACGTAGCGATGAACAGCGCGGCCGTCGACCTGGTGGCCGCCCTGCGACGACCCGTGATGCCCGGATTCCACGCGGCGTTCAGTCTCGGCGGGATGCTCGGCGCCGGCCTGGGCGGGCTGGTGGCCGGCTCGCTGTCGGCGACCCGCCATCTCCTGCTGCTCGCCGTGATCGGGCTGGCGGTGACGGCCGTGGCCGGACGTGCCCTGCTCTCCCGGCCCGCCCCTCCCCCGGCGGCCGGGCGCAGCGGCCCGCCGTCGACGGGCACCGGGCGGAACGGCCCGGACGGTTCGGGAGGTTCAGGAGGTCCCGGCGGTTCGCGCCGCGGCGTCGTCGCCGTCCTGGGCCTGATCGCCCTGTGCACGGCGTACGGCGAAGGCGCGCTCGCCGACTGGAGCGCCCTGCATCTGACCCAGTCCCTCGGCGCCGACCCGGGCCTCGCGGCCGCCGGATACGCGGTGTTCGCGCTGGCGATGACCGTGGGCCGACTCAGCGGCACGGCCCTGCTCCAGCGTCTGGGGCAGGTGCGGGCGCTGGTGGCCGGCGGGGCCACCGCGGCGGCGGGCATGCTGCTGGGCGCGCTGGCGCCGAACGTGTGGCTGGCCCTCGCCGGGTTCGTGGTCACCGGCCTGGGGCTGGCCAACATCTTCCCGGTCGCGATCGGCCGGGCCGGCGCCCTGGCCGGGCCGCGCGGAGTGGCCGCCGCCTCCACGCTGGGATACGGAGGCATGCTGCTCGGCCCGGTCGCCATCGGCTTCGTCGCCGAATGGACGTCCCTCACGGCGGCGCTCACCACGGTGGCCGCGCTCGCCGCCGTCGCCGCCGCGGTGGCCTGCGCCGCGCGCCGGGTGATCTGAGCCGGCGCGCCCCGGAGCCGACGGGCACCGAACCGCCGTGCCGTGCGCGTCGCCGGCGGAGCGGACGGGCAGAATCGGGGCATGGAGACCGCCGCGTACATCGACACGCTCGAGAGCGAGGGCGCCGCCCTGCTCGCCGCCGCCGAGCGCGCCGGCCCGGACGCCGAGGTGCCGTCGTGCCCCGGCTGGCGGGTGCGCGACCTGCTGCTGCACACCGGCAACGTGCACCGCTGGGCGGGCGGTTACGTCGCCGAAGCACGTGCCGAACCGCGCCCGATCGACGAGGAGAGCGTCACGGACGCCGAACTGGCCGCGTGGTTCCGGGACGGGCACCGGCGGCTCACCGGCTGCCTGCGGGAGGCACGCGAAGACCTGGAGTGCTGGTCGTTCCTCGACGGCTCCCCCTCCGCCCGGGCGTTCTGGGCGCGCCGGCAGGCCCACGAGACCTGCGTCCACCGGGTGGACGCCGAACTGGCCGCGGGCGCCGAACTCGGCCCGGTGACAGCGGAGTTCGCCGCAGACGGCATCGACGAGCTGCTGACCGGCTTCCACACCCGGCCCCGCAGCCGGGTGCGCAGCGAACGGCCGGTGACGCTCGCGGTCCGCGCGTCCGACCTGCCGGGGGGCGCGTGGACCGTACGAATGTCGCAGCTGCCGCCTGTGGTGGAGCGCGGCGCGGACGGGGAGACCGACTGCCGGCTGAGCGGGCCCGCGGCCACGCTCTACCTCGCCCTGTGGAACCGGCTGCCGTACGGCGACGGGGTGCGCATCGAGGGTGACGCCTCCGTGGCCACGCTGTGGCAGCAGACCTCGGCGATCGGCTGACCGGGCGGACACCCCGGCGAGCTACCCGCCAGTAACTTCGTGGTAGCGTCGGAGCATGCAGAAGATCCTGTCCAGCCCGCGCGGTCTGCGCCGGGCGCTGGCCTGGTGGCCGCCGTACCGCGGTGCGGGCATCAGGGTGCTGGAGATCGCCGACGACTGGAGCACCGCCCTGGTGCGGCTCCGGCTGGGCAGGCTCAACCGCAACTACTTCGGCACCCACTTCGGCGGGTCGCTGTACTCGATGAGCGACCCGTTCTTCGCGCTGCTCGCCGTGCACCGGCTGGGCCGGGACTACATCGTGTGGGACAAGGCCGCCGAGATCGAGTACGTCTCCCCCGGCCGCGGCGACGTCTTCGCGCGCTTCACCGTCACCGAGGACCGGCTGGAGGAGATCCGCAAAGCGACCGCGGACGGCGACAAGGCCCTGCCCTGGTTCGAGGCCGAGATCACGGCCGGTGACGGAACGGTGGTGGCGCGGGTGCGCAAGCAGCTGTACGTGCGGCGCAAGCAGCCCCGTTCCTGACCGGGCCCTTCCGGTGGAGCGGGGACATGCCGCGGCGCGGCGCCGGGTGGCACAATGCCCCCATGGAGGCGGAGCAGCAGGCAGGAAGGGCCCGGCGGGCGGACGGCCGCGGGCCGCGTCCGCGGGCCGAACGTGAGGCCGCGGCGGTGGAGATCGTCTTCGCGCTGCTCAGTGGAGGTCTGCTGGCCGGGCTGGTGTTCCTGGCGGTGGCGTCACCGACGCTGTTCGACGGCGCCTCCGACGGCTGGCTGCGGACGGCGCAGTGGCTGGGTTCGTGGGTCTTCATCCTCCGCGTGGTGTGGGTGCTGGTGAAGTGGCACGAGCGCCGGGAGGCGGCTCCTCAGCCGAGCCAGCCCGGCCGGACCAATCCCGACTCGTAGGCCAGCACCACCAGTTGGGCCCGGTCCCGGGCACCCAGCTTCACCATGGCCCGGCTGACGTGGGTCTTCGCCGTGAGCGGTGAGACGACCAGGCGCCGGGCGATCTCCTCGTTGGACAACCCCAGCCCGACCAGGGTCATGACCTCGCGTTCCCGCTCGGTCAGCCCGGCGAGCGCGGTGGCGGCGTCCGGCTCCTTGGACCGGGCGGCGAACTCGGCGATCAGCCGGCGGGTGACCCCGGGGGAGAGCAGGGCGTCTCCCTGCACCGCGGCGTGCACGGCGCGGACGAGTTCGTCCGGTTCGGTGTCCTTGACCAGGAAGCCGGAGGCGCCGGCGCGGATCGCCTCGAAGACGTACTCGTCGAGTTCGAAGGTGGTGAGCATGACGACCTTCACCGCGCCCAGCGCCGGGTCCCCGGTGATGCGGCGAGTGGCGGCGAGGCCGTCGAGCACGGGCATGCGGATGTCCATCAGCACCAGATCGGGGGCGAGTTCCCGCACCCGGGCCAGCGCCTCCTGGCCGTCGGCCGCCTCCCCCGCTACCTCCAGGCCGGGCTGCGCGTCGAGCAGGGCGCGGAAGCCCGCCCGCACCAGCGACTGGTCGTCGGCGAGCAGGACGCGGATCACGGTGTCTCCTCTCGTGGCCCGGTGCGGTGCGCCGCCGGGCCCGTGGGCAGTACGGCGCGCACCCGGAAGCCGCCGTCCGGGCGGGGACCGGCCTCGATGCGGCCGCCGAGCACGGCTGCCCGCTCCCGCATCCCGGCCAGGCCGTTGCCTCCCGAGGTGCCGCCGTCCGGCCCGTCCGCGCCGGACGGCGGACCGTCGTCGTCGACGGTGATCTCCAGCGTTCCCGGCCGGCGGGCGAGTCGCACCCGGGCGGTGCGCGCGGCGGAATGCCGCACGACGTTGGTCAGCGCCTCCTGGACGATGCGGAAGGCCGCCAGATCCGCCCCGGGCGGCAGCGGCGCCGCGTCGCCCACCGTTTCGGTGGTGACCCGCAGTCCGGCTCCCGCCGCGTGCTCGGCCAGTTCGGGCAGGCGTTCCAGCCCGGGGGCCGGCGCACGCGGTGCGGCGCCCGGGGTACGCAGGGTGTCGAGCACCTGGCGCACCTCGCCCAGCGCCTCCTTGCTGGCGGACTTGATGGTGGTGAGCGCGCTGCGGGCCTGTTCGGGATCGGAGTCCAGGAGGGCGAGACCCACTCCGGCCTGCACGTTGATCACGGAGATGCTGTGGGCGAGGACGTCGTGCAGTTCGCGGGCGATCCGCAGCCGTTCCGCGTCGGCACGGCGCTGCTCGGCACGTGCGCGCTCCTCCCGCTCCCGCGCCCACTGCTCCCGGCGCACCCGCGCCAGTTCGGCGACCGGCACGACCACGGCGAGCCAGGCGCCGACCACGAGCGCCTGGAGCAGCGGGGTGCCGGAGTCACCCTCGGGCGGCAGCCACGGGTGGAGCCAGAGCCCGGCGGCGAGGTGTCCGGCCCACAGCGTGCCGAGGGCCGTCCACGCGGCGACCCGGTGCCCGGAGACCACGGCGGAGAACGCGGCGACGACGACGCTGAGGAACACCGGGCCGTACGGATAGCCGGCCGCGAGGTAGACCAGGCAGACGCCCGCCACCGCGCACACCGTGAAACGCGGCAGGCGGAGGCGGAGCAGCAGCAGCGCGGGCCCGGCGAGCAGCAGCAGCCGGGCGAGGAGGTCCAGCGGCTCCCGCCCGGTCTGGCCCTCGGCCGCGAAGTGCGCACCGGCCATCGTGAAGACGGCCAGGAACAGGGCGGAACGCCACGGGATGCGGGCGTCGGGACGGGCCGGCTCCGGCGGGCGCCGCCAGGGCGGGCCGCCGCGGGGGCGGTGCCGCAGGAGGGCTCGGTGCATGTCCGCCACGCTAGCGCCGGCGGCCCCCGCCCGGCGTCCGCCGCTCGCGGTGCCCTCGGCTGCTCCCCCGGGAGTACGCGGTCCCCGGCGCGGGGCCGCCCGGTGGTCCCGGTCAGTCCTTTCGGTCCGCGGGTCCGGCGGGGTCCGCGGCTCCGGCGGGGTCCGCGGCTCCGGGTCCGGCAGGTTCCGGGGCCGGGGCGGGGCGGTCCATGGCGTCCAGGGCGCGGCGTGCGACCGGATGGGTGCGGACGATCTCGGTCAGCGAGGTCGCGCCGCGGGTGATGCGGGCGAAAGCCGTCCAGGCGGGCCGGAAGCCGGTGAGCGCCGCGTGCAGCAGACCGGGGCGACGGGCGAAGACCGTGAACATCCGGCGGCCGATGCTCATCTCGACGCCGAGACCGGCCTTCACCGCGAACGTGTAATTGAGCGCCTGCCGCCGGGTGTCCACGGCGTCGTGTGCCTCCGCGATACGCACCGCCCACTCGCCCGCCAGGCGGCCGGACCGGAGCGCGAAGGAGATGCCTTCGCGCGTCCAGGGTTCCAGCAGGCCGGCGGCGTCGCCGCACACCAGCACCCGGCCGCGGGACAGCGGCGAGTCGTCGGTGCGGCAGCGCGTCAGGTGACCGGAGGAGATGCTGGGTTCGAAACCCGCCAGGCCGAGGCGGCCGATGAAGTCGTCCAGGTACCGCTTGGTGGCGGCGCCCTCACCGCGCGCGGAGATGACGCCGACGGTGAGGGTGTCGCCCTTGGGGAACACCCAGCCGTAACTGCCCGGCAGCGGGCCCCAGTCGATGAGGACCCGGCCGGCCCAGTCCTCGGCGACGCTGTCCGGCACCGGGATCTCCGCCTCCAGGCCCAGGTCGACCTGGTCGAGCTTCACACCGACGTGGGCGCCTATCCGGCCCGCGCTGCCGTCCGCGCCGACCACGGCCCGGGCGAGCACGGGCTCCTCCTCGCCCGCGAGCACCACGGCGACCGTCCGCCGGTCCGGGACGAGCGGTCCGTGCTGCTCGACGCGGGAGACGGACGCCCCGGTGCGCAGCAGGGCGCCGGCGTCCACCGCCGACTCCACCAGCGCGTGGTCGAACTCGGGGCGGTTGAGCAGGCCGAACAGCATCCGGCGGGAACGGCGGGTGCGGGTGAGGCGGCCGTTCAGCGAGAAGGTGACGGCGTGCACCCGGTCGCGCAGCGGCAGTTCGAAACCGGGCGGCAGCGCGTCGCGGGAGAGGCCCACGATGCCGCCGCCGCAGGTCTTGTAGCGCGGCAGTTCGGACTTCTCCAGCAGCAGGACCCGGCGTCCGGCGACGGCGGCGGCGTACGCGGCGGAGGCACCCGCGGGACCCGCACCGACCACGACGACGTCCCACACGGTCCGCTCCGTCTCGCTGTCCCCGGCTCCGTTCTCGCTGCTCACGCTGCTCAGGCTCCCGTTCTCTTCACGTCTGCGCGGTGTCGCGACCGCATCCTACGGCGCCCGGCCCGCCGGCCGGACTGTGGGAGGATCGGCCGCGACCCGCCGCCCACGTGTGCCTCCTCCGCACACCCGTGCCCAACGTCGCCCCCACAAGGAGCGTTCCCATGCCGCAGAGCCCCCTCGCCGCCACCGTCGCGTCGCTGATGCCGCGCGCCAGGGAGGAGCTCGCCGAGCTGGTGGCCTTCCCGTCGGTCGCCGATCCCGAGCAGTTCCCGCGCAGCGGGTGCGAGGCGGCGGCCGTCTGGGTGGCGGACGCGCTCCGCGCCGAGGGCTTCGAGGACGTGGCGCTGCTGGACACCCCCGACGGCACGCAGTCGGTGTACGGGCACCTGCCCGGCCCCGAGGGCGCGCCGACCGTGCTGCTCTACGCGCACTACGACGTGCAGCCGCCGCTGGACCCGGACGGCTGGGACTCCCCGCCGTTCGAACTCACCGAACGGGAGGACGGCCGCTGGTACGGGCGGGGCGCCGCCGACTGCAAGGGCGGCCTGGTCATGCACCTGACGGCGCTGCGGGCGCTGAAGGAGGACGGCGGCGTCCCGGTGGGCGTCAAGGTCGTCGTGGAGGGCTCGGAGGAACAGGGCACCGGAGGGCTGGAGCGCTACGCCGAGGCGCACCCGGAGCTGCTGGCCGCGGACACGGTCGTGATCGGCGACACCGGCAACTTCCGGGCCGGGCTGCCGACCGTGACCGCCTCGCTGCGCGGCATGGCGATGGTGCGGGTGCAGGTCGACACCCTCGCCGGCAACCTGCACTCCGGTCAGTTCGGCGGGGCGGCGCCGGACGCGCTGGCGGCGCTGATCCGCCTGCTGGACTCGCTGCGCGGCGAGGACGGCTCGACCACGGTCGACGGGATGGACGCCTCGGCCGCCTGGGACGGCCTCGCATACCCCGAGGAGGACTTCCGGCGCGACGCCCGGGTACTCGACGGCGTCGGGCTGATCGGCTCCGGCACCGTCGCGGACCGGCTCTGGGCACGCCCGGCGGTGACCGTACTGGGCATCGACTGCCCGCCGGTGGTCGGCGCCACGGGGTCGGTGCAGGCGTCCGCGCGGGCGCTGGTGAGCCTGCGCGTACCGCCGGGCACGGACGCCGCGAAGGCGGCCGAACTGCTGGTCCTTCACCTGGAGGCGCACGTGCCGTGGGGCGCGCGGGTGTCGGTGGAGCAGGTCGGCCGGGGGCAGCCGTTCGCGGCCGACACCTCCAGCCCGGCGTACACGGCGATGGCCGCGGCGATGCGGGAGGCGTACGACGGCGTGGAGATGGCGACGGCCGGCCAGGGCGGGTCGATCCCGCTGTGCAGCACCCTCGCCTCGCTCTACCCGGAGGCCGAGATCCTGCTGATCGGGCTGAGCGAGCCGGAGGCGCAGATCCACGCCGTGAACGAGAGTGTGTGCCCGCAGGAGCTCCGCGCGCTGGCGCTGGCCGAGGCGCTGTTCCTGCGGCGGTACGCCGCCGCCTGCGGCTGACCGGCCCGGCGGGAGGGCCGGCCGCCGCGATGCGGTGGCAGGGACGCGCAGGCGGAGGCGGGCGCGGATGACGCGACGTCACCGGACGCCGGTCAGGCGGGCGTAGGCGACGACATTGCCCTGGTAGCCGGTCTCCTCGGCGTAGCCGCCGCCGCAGGTGATGACGCGCAGCTCGGCCCGCCCGGTGTCGCGGTAGACCCGGTCGCCGGGGAACGCCTCCTTCCGGTGCAGCTCGACCGCGTACACGGTGAACACGGCGGTGCGGCCGTCCTTCCGCGCCACGCGGACCTCGGATCCGCGCTGCACGGCGCCGAGCCGGAAGAAGACGGCCGGTCCGGACGCGTTGTCGACGTGGCCGACGACGACGGCGGTGCCGCGTTCGCCGGGCGTGGCGGCGCCCTCGTACCAGCCGGCGAGGTTCTCCGCCTGCGGCGGCGGCACCTCCAGCAGGCCCTCCGGGCCCAGGCCCACGGGGGTCACGGGGGCGTCCACGCCGGCGGCGGGGATGACCACCCGCCGGGGAGGCGAGGCGGCGATCGGGGCGCGCACCGGCGGGAGCCGGCGGGCACCGTCCCCCGTCCGGTGGTCCGGGGACGGCTCACCGGGAGGGGTGGCCGCGGACCGGGCCGCCGCGGGGTCCGGCTGCGGCGGGCGGGGCGGCGCGTCGGTCCCGGTGCGGATCAGGGTCAGGCCGATCACCAGGGCGAACGCGGCGGCCCCGACCGCGGCCCGGCCGCCGCGGGGCAGCAGGTCCTGCGCCTGCCGCAGCAGTTCGCGGAACGGGGAGCGGTCGTCGTCCATGCGCGCGGTGCACCGTCCTGGCTCGGGGCGGCCGTCACCGTCACGCTAGGGCGGGCGCCCGCCGCCCGCGAGCGGTACGCGTCCGTACCGCGTACGCCGGAGGCGCCCCCGAAGGCCCGAGGACGCCGAGGACCCCGAAAGACGGTGCCCGCCCTGCGCGGCGGCTCCGCGACCTCACACGCCGACGGGCACGCCGCCCTCCAGGTTGAGCGTGGTGCCGCGCTCCCGGGCGCGCAGCGCCCAGGTCAGGCGACGGTGCCGGACGGGCGGCAGCAGTCCGGCCGCTTCGGACTCGGTGGCGAAGCGCCAGCCGCGCAGCTCGGCGGCGGGGAGCAGCACCTCGGCGGCGCGGGGCGCGGGGAGCAGCCCGCCGTCGAAGAGCAGCCGGAGGCCGCCGAAGCCGGGCGGCTTGGGCTGCTCCCAGTCGACGAGCAGCAGCCGCGGTACGGCGGCGAGTTCGATGCCGAGTTCCTCCGCGACCTCCCGCATGCCGGCCCGGGCGGGCGGTTCGCCGTGCTCGACGATCCCGCCGGGGAACTCCCAGCCGGGCTTGTAGGTGGGGTCGACGAGCAGGACCCGGTCGTCCTCGTCGAAGAGCAGCACCCCGGCGGCGAGCGTCTCGGCCGACGGCTCCGGCGTCTGCACGATGCCCGGCAGGCCGGCGCCCTTGCCGACCGCCTCCGCGACCAGCGCGGCGATGTCCGCGGGCGTCCGTCCGGCGGTGTCCACGGTGTGCGCGTCAGCCGTCAGCCAGGGCAGCGCCGCCTCGTACGCGGCCCATTGACCCGGCCACCGTGTGGACGACGCGCCGGACTGTTCCGCCTCCGGTGCGCGGCTCGCGGCACGGGCCCGCAGCGTGGTCCCGTCGCAGTGCAGCAGCACGTGGCAGACCGGTATGCGGCGGGCGGCGAGCGCCCCGAATATCTCGTCGCGGTGGTCCTGCCGCAGCAGCGACACCGGGGTGATCAGCGGGCCGGGCACCTCGGTGAGGAGTGCGGCGGCGCCGTCCGCCAGGAGGCGGCGCCAGGAACGGAGTTCGCGCACGTCGTCGGCCGCCCGGTCCGGGGGCAGCATGCTGCGCAGGCCCGGGCCGAGCAGTTCGGGGTCGTAGAGCGTGCTCCCGGGAAGCAGGTCGAGCAGTTCGTGCGCCGTGGTGGTCTTGCCCGCGCCGGACGCGCCGTTCAACCAGACGATCACAGATCCCCCTCTTCCTCGCCCCCCGTTCTCGACCTCCCTACGGTGCCCGCTCCACCCCGTGCGGGAAACGCACCGGCGCACCTCCGGCGCCCGGCGCGGGAGCCCGCACGCCCTCGTACCGGTCGGCCTGAGGGGCCCCGGCGGCTCAGCCGTCCTGGCGCAGCAGGGTGCGGGAGGCCGCGGCGGCGCCGATCAGGCCGGCGTCGGTGCCGGTGGCCGCGGGCACGACGGTCAGCCCTCGCACGAAGGACAGCGTGGCGAAGTCCTCCAGCGCCGTTCGCAGCGGCGCGAACAGCGCCTCTCCGGCCCCGGCGACGCCTCCGCCGATCACCGCGACCTCGATCTCGACCAGCGCCGCGGTCGCGGAGATCGCGGCCGCCAGCGCGCGGGCCGCCCGGGTGTAGGCGGCGGTGGCGACGGGGTCGCCCTCCCGGGCGGCGGCGGCCACGCCGGCGGCGCCCGCGTCCTGACCGGGCCGGGGCCGCCATCCCCCCGCGTGGGCGTGCCGGGCGATGGCGGTGCCGCTGGCCAGGCGCTCCACGCAGCCGCGGGCGCCGCACGGACAGGACTCGCCGTCGAGCGCGACGCTGATGTGGCCGATGTGACCGGCGTTGCCGGTGGGGCCCGGGTGGAGGCGGCCGTCGAGGACCAGGCCGCCGCCCACACCGGTCGACACCACCAGGCAGAGGGCGGAGCGGTGCCCGCGGGCGGCGCCCACCAGGTGCTCGGCCGCGGTCATCGCCACGCCGTCACCGACGAGGGTGACCGGCAGCGTCCCGGTGGACCGCCGCACGCCGTCGACCAGCGGGTGGTCCCGCCAGCCGGGGATGTTGACCGGGCTGACGGTGCCGTTGCGGGCGTCGACCGGCCCGGCACTGCCGATGCCCACGGCGTCCACCCGGGGCCACAGAGGGCTCGCGGCGAGGTGGTCGAGGACCTCGCTCACCGCCGCCATCACCCGCTCGCCGCTCTCCTGTGCGGGGGTGGGGCGCAGCACGCGGGCGAACAGCGCGCCGTCGCCGTCCACGAGAGCGCCGGCGATCTTGGTGCCGCCGATGTCCAGGGCGGCGACGAGGTCGTGGTGCATGGCGGTGCGTGTCTCCGGAGGTGAGCGGGCGGGCGGGTCGGCGCTCCAGTATGACAACGTTGTCCAGTTCCGTGCACGGCCCGGAGTATGCTGCTCCCGCATCTGCGCGCCCGTGTCGTCGGCGCGTGACGACGACACGACTAGGACGGGATGCCGTGGCCGAGCCGACCCCGCCGCACTCCCGTCCGGGCCCCTCCCGTCCGGCCGCCGTACGCCCCGCCGGGCGGCCGACGATGAAGGACGTGGCCGCGCACGCCCGGGTCGGCCTGAAGACGGTCTCGCGGGTGGTCAACGGCGAGGAGGGCGTGGCACCGGACACCCGGCTGCGGGTATGCGCGTCCATCGACGCGCTCGGCTTCCGCCGCAACGACGGGGCGCGCCTGCTGCGCCAGGGCCGCACCGCGAGCATCGGCGTGGTGCTGGAAGACCTCGCCGACCCGTTCTACGCGCCGCTCGTCCGGGCCGTGGAGGAGGAGGCCCGCGCCCACGGGGCTCTGCTGATCAACGGCTCCAGCGCCGAGGACCCCGAACGCGAGCGGGAGCTGGTACTGGCCCTGTGCGCGCGGCGGGTGGACGGCCTGGTGGTGGTGCCGGCGGGCGACGACCACCGGTATCTGCGGCCCGAGATGGACGCCGGCGTGGCCACCGTCTTCGTGGACCGCTCCCCCGGCCTGCTGGACGCCGACGTGGTGCTCAGCGACAACGCCGGCGGCGCGCGCGAGGGCACCGCCCACCTCATCGCGCACGGGCACCGGCGCATCGCTTTCCTGGGCGACCGGCCGGACATCCAGACGGCCGCCGAGCGGCTGCGCGGCTACCGCGCCGCCATGGCGGACGCCGGCCTGCCGGTCGACCCGGCGTGGGTCTCCCTGGGCCCCACGGAGCCCGCACGGGTACGCGCGGAGGCGGAGCGCATCCTGACCGGTCACGCGCCGGTGACCGCGTTCCTCGCCGGCAACAACCGGGTGACGGTGTCACTGGTCCGGGTCCTGGCGGGACGGCCGCGCCCGACGGCGCTGGTGGGCTTCGACGACTTCGAGCTCGCCGACCTGCTGTCGCCGCCGGTGACGGTGGTGGCACAGGACCCCGCGCTGCTCGGCGGCACCGCCGCCGGGATGCTGTTCCGGCGGCTGGCCGGAGCCGCGGGCGCACCGCGGCGGGTGACGCTGCCCACCCGTCTGCTGGCCCGCGGCTCGGGTGAACTCCCGCCCGCGCAGGGGTAGTACGCGGCCCCGCCCGTCCGTCGTCCGGCGGCCGGAGAGTTGGCCGGAGGTCACCGGGCCGCGGGCCGTCCGGCGAGAGCGTCGAGGTCGGCGCGGGTCATCCCGGTCAGCTTGGCGACCTCGGCCGAGTCGAGCGCTCCGCAGTCCAGCCCGCGCAGCAGGTGGCCGCTGAGCGCGCGTGCCGTCGCGGGCTCGTCCATCACGTCCCCGGCGGTGCGGGCGGCGTAGGCGGCGAGGCGGGCGGCGGCCTGCTCCATGCCCTCGCGGTAGAAGGCGTACACGGCGGCGTAGCGGGTCGGCAGGTGGCCGGGGTGCATGTCCCAGCCCTGATAGTAGGCGCGGGCCAGGGAGCGGCGGACGAGGTCGTGGTGGAGCCGCCAGGCGTCGTGCACGCGGGCGGTGGCGCCGACCGGGAGGACGTTGGTGGAGCCGTCGCTGAGTCGTACGCCGGTGCCGGCGGCGGCGACCTGCATGACGGCCTTGGCATGGTCGGCCACCGGGTGGTCCAGCGCCTGGTGGGCCGCGCCGACGCCGCAGGCGGCGCTGTAGTCGAAGGTGCCGTAGTGGAGCGAGGTGCAGCGTCCGGCGGCGGCGTCGATCATGCGGGCGACCGTGGCGGTGCCGTCGGGCCCGAGGACGGACTGGGTGGTCTCGATCTGGATCTCGAAGCCCAGGCGTCCGGACGGCAGCGCGTGCGCGCGCTCGAACTCCTCCAGCAGCCGCACCATGGCGGAGACCTGCTGCGGATAGGTGACCTTGGGGAGGGTGAGCACCAGCTGCCCGGGGAGACCGCCGGCTTCGGCGAGGCCGGTGAGGAAGACGTCGAGGGTGCGGATGCCGCGGTCGCGGACGGCCGCCTCCAGGCACTTCATCCTGATGCCGAGGTGCACGGGCGCGGTGCCGGGCGCCGCGTCGCGGCAGATCGTGGCGACGGTGCGGGCCGCCCGGGCGGCGGCGGCGTCCTCCTCGTCGTCGGGCCGGGGGCCGTAGCCGTCCTCGAAGTCGATGCGCAGGTCTTCGACGGGCTGGTGGGCGAGCTTGGCGCGCACCCGCCGGTGGACCGGTTCGGCCAGTGCGTCGGGGAGCCCGAGCACGGCGGCGAACGCCTGGGCGTCCGGGGCGTGTGCGTCGAGGAGTTCGAGGGCCTGGTCGCCCCAGGAGCGCGGAGTGCCCTCGTCGACGGCGTCCCCGGGGACGTAGACGGTGTGGACGGGCTGGCGGGTCCCCGGGTCGCCGGGGTAGCGGCGCGCCAGTTCGGCGTCGACTCCGGCGAGCGCCGTGGCCGCGTCCCGGGTGGTCGATGCTGCGAACGTGGTCGCCACCGGCTGGTCCTGCGCCATCTGTGCCGCCGCCCTTCTCTCCCGGGAGACCGGAAGCAAGCCGTTTCTCAACAAAACGTTGAAGTTCTGCTGGGACGCTAACCGCCCGCACCCGCCCGGTCAAGCGCCGTCCGCGGCGGTGACACGCGACCGGCCCCGTACGCCCGGCCGTGGAGGCGGGGCGTACGGGGCCCGGTGCGGCGACGGCGGGAGACCCGGCCGGGGCGGCGTCAGCCCTTGCGGGCCTTCACCTGCTCGGTGAGCTGCGGCAGCACCTGGAACAGGTCGCCGACGACGCCGTAGTCGACCAGCTCGAAGATCGGCGCCTCGGAATCCTTGTTGATCGCGACGATGGTCTTCGAGGTCTGCATGCCGGCGCGGTGCTGGATGGCCCCGGAGATGCCGGCCGCGACGTACAGCTGCGGCGACACGGACTTGCCCGTCTGGCCGACCTGGTTGGAGTGCGGGTACCAGCCCGCGTCCACGGCGGCACGGGAGGCACCGACCGCGGCGCCGAGGGAGTCCGCGAGCTCCTCGATGACGTGGAAGTTCTCCGCGCCGTTGACGCCACGTCCGCCGGAGACCACGATCGCGGCCTCGGTCAGCTCGGGACGCCCGGTCGCCTCGCGCGCGTTCCGCGAGGTCACGCGGGTGCCCTGGGCCAGTTCGCCGAACGAGACGTCCAGCTGCTCGACCGTACCGGCCGCCGAGGCGGCCTCCGGTGCGGCGGAGTTGGGCTTGACGGTGACGACCGGGGTGCCGCGGGTGATGCGGGACTTGGTGGTGTAGCCGGCGGCGAAGACCGACTGGGTGGCCACCGGGCCCTCGTCACCGGCCTCCAGGTCGACGGCGTCGGTGATCAGGCCGGAGCCGATGCGGACGGCCAGGCGGGCGGCGATCTCCTTGCCGTCGGCAGAGGAGGGCACCAGCACCGCGGCCGGCGAGACGGCGTCGTAGGCGGCCTGGAGGGCGTCGACCTTCGGGACGACCAGGTAGTCGGCGAACTCGGGGGCGTCGGCGGCGAGCACCTTCACCGCACCGTACTCACCGAGGGTCTTCGCGGCGTCTTCGGCACCGGGGCCCAGGTGCACGGCGACCGGGTCACCGATGCGGCGGGCGAGGGTCAGCAGTTCGAGCGTCGGCTTGCGGACGGCACCGTCCACGTGGTCGACGTAGACAAGGACTTCAGCCATGGTTTCGTTTCTCCTGCGGAAAATCGTGACGGGGCGTGCGGGCGGGGGCGGAGACGGCCGGAGCCGTCAGATGAACTTCTTCCCCGCGAGGAACTCGGCGAGCTGCTTGCCGCCCTCGCCCCCGTCCTCGACCACGGTGCCGGCGGTGCGCGGCGGACGCTCGGTGGCGTCGGTGACCTTGGTCCAGGCGCCCTCGAGGCCGACGTCGTCCGCGTCGATGTCCAGGTCGTCCAGGTCCAGGGACTCCACGGGCTTCTTCTTCGCCGCCATGATGCCCTTGAAGGACGGGTAACGCGCTTCGCCGGACAGGTCCGTCACCGAGACCACGGCCGGCAGGGACGCCTCGAGGTGCTCGGTGGCGGCGTCGCCGTCGCGCCGACCGGTGACCTTGCCGTCGGAGACCGCGACCTCGGACAGCAGCGTCACCTGCGGCACGCCCAGGCGCTCGGCGAGCATCGCGGGCAGCACGCCCATCGTGCCGTCGGTGGAGGCCATGCCGCAGATCACCAGGTCGTAGCCGGTCTTCTCCACCGCCTTGGCGAGAACGAGCGAGGTGCCCAGCGCATCCGTGCCGTGCAGGTCGTCGTCCTCGACGTGGACGGCCTTGTCGGCACCCATCGACAGCGCCTTGCGCAGCGCGTCGTTGGCGTCCTCCGGGCCGACGGTCAGCACGGTGACCTCGGCGTCGTCGGCGTCCTCGGAGATCTGGAGGGCCTGCTCGACGGCGTACTCGTCGAGCTCCGACAGCAGGCCGTCGACCGATTCGCGGTCGGTCGTCAGGTCCTCGTTGAAGTGCCGGTCGCCGGTGGCGTCGGGCACGTACTTCACACAGACAACGATCCTCAGGCTCACGCCGGCTCTCCTACTGCATCGTCTCTACGCGCTCGTCGTGTACGCGTTCCGGCCGGTCGGGCCGGTCTGCACGACAGCTTAGTACGCGTTAACGGGCGTTGTTACTCGTCAGTACATCCGTCACGTACCCCGCTGGCAAGGATGTCGAACTGTGACCTTCCCAACGTGGGCCGGGAAGGGGCCAGCGGGCCACACGGCCACTCAATCACGCGCCGCCCCACGACGCTCACCGCACCGCCCGGACGCGCTCCGGCCGTCACGGCAGCGCCCTTCCCAGGGCACCGATGACGTCCGCCTTGCGCGGCTGTCCCGTCGCCCGGCGCACGACGCGGCCACGGGCGTCGAGCACCAGCACGGTCGGCGTCCCGGTGATCTCCAGCCTCCGCACCAGTTCCAGCCGGTCCTCCGCGTCGATCTCGACGTGTGCGACGCCGTCCACCATGGCCGACACCTCGCCGAGGATGCGGCGGGTGGCGCGGCAGGGCTGGCAGAAGGCGGTGGAGAACTGCACGAGCGTCGCCCGTGCGCCCAGCCGGTCCACGCCGAGCGCGGCGGCCGTCAGTGCGTCGTTCATGACTCCCAGGATGCACCGGCGGCGGGTGACGAGTCTCTCGCCCCCCGCCGGGACGGGCCGGTGGTCTACGGTGCGGCGATCGGGCACGATGCGCGGAGGCCGGAAGTTACGTCCCCGTAGGTACTCCGGATTTCATACACCGTCGCGGATGTCACACCGCGACGAGAAGGGCCCCCGCATGCCAGAGCTCGTCTACCCGCCCGTCATCGGCATAGCCAGAAGCTTCTTCAAGGCGGTCGATCTGCGCTTCGACATAGGCGGCACCGAACACGTGCCCCGGAGCGGCGGCGCGGTGCTGGTCAGCAACCACATCGGGTACCTGGACTTCGTGTTCACGGGCCTGGCCGCCCTTCCCGCGAAGCGGCTCGTGCGCTTCATGGCCAAGGAGTCCGTCTTCCGGCACAAGGTCTCCGGCCCGCTGATGCGCGCGATGAAGCACATCCCGGTGGACCGCGCGCAGGGCGAGCACGCCTACGGGCACGCGCTGCGAGCGCTGCGCGACGGGGAGATCATCGGCGTCTTCCCGGAGGCCACCATCTCCCAGTCCTTCACCCTGAAGAACTTCAAGTCCGGTGCGGCCCGGCTGGCGCAGGAAGCCGGCGTGCCGCTGCTCCCCATGGCGCTGTGGGGGACGCAGCGGCTGTGGACCAAGGGGCACAAGCGGGACTTCGGCCGCAACCACTTCCCGATCAGCATCCGGGTCGGCGAGCCCCTGGCGGCCAAGCCCGGGGAGGTCGCGTCGGCGCTGACCGAGCGCCTGCGCGGGCGGGTCGGCGAACTGCTGGAGGCCGCGCAGCGGGCGTACCCGGGCACCCCGCGCGACGCGGAGGACACCTGGTGGCTCCCCGCGCACCTGGGCGGCACGGCACCGCCGCCGCCCCAGCCGCACGGCGCGTAGCGCCTGCGGCGGGCCGGGCCGCCGGGGCCCCGGTTACCGGGGCGGCGGCTGCGGCGGCGGTGCCGGGTGACCCTGGGGCGGCGGCGTGCCGTACGACGTGTACTGCGGCGGCTGCTGCCCATAGGGCTGCTGCGGGTACGGGTACGGGTGTCCCGGCCCCGGCGGGCCCGGGAACCCGCCCGGGCCTCCCGGCCCGCCGGGCCGGTTCCGCTTGCGGCGGCGCCGCACCACCAGCCAGACGACGAGGGCGATCACCAGCAGACCGACGGCCCCGATGACCGACCACGCGATGATCGCCTTCCGGTCGGCCTGCTTCTGCATCTCCGCCGACTCGGCGAGGCGTTCCTTCTGCTCCTGGGCTTCCTTGGTCGCCTCCGGAATCCGGAGCGGCCCGTACTCCGAGCCCTTCGGGATGTCCTCGGTGAGCGCCGCGAGCGGCCTGATCACGCCGTACCCGTACTGCGGGTGGGGCACCTGTGCCCCCTCGACCGACGCCGGCAACTCGGCCGTCTCGGTCAGCCGGTTCACGATCTGCCCGGCCGTCAGGTCGGGGAACTTGTCACGCACGAGTGCGGCCGCTGCGGACGTGTAGGCCGCGGCTGCGGACGTTCCGTCGACGATACCGTAGCCATTGGGGTCACTCGTCCCGCCTGCGACCACGACATCCTCTGCAGGCGCGCTCAACAGGGTCTGATCGCCGCTGCTCGATTCCGTCCAGAAGGCGCCGTCCTCGTCGGTACCACTGACTGCCACCACGCCCGCATAGGCGGCTGGGTATCCGACTTCACCTCCGTCGTTGCCAGTGGCACCGACCACGACAACGTCGTTCTTCAGCGCATAGGCGATGGCCTCGGACTCTTCCTGGGGAGCCAGGGGGCGATCCTGCTTCTGCGAAATATTGATGACTGACGCACCCTGGTCGACCGCGTAGCGAATGGACTCCGCGTAGCCGATGGTGTCGTCGAAACCCTGGTCTCGGATGGGGAGGATCTTCGCTTCAGGCGCCAGACCCATCACTCCCTCGGTGTCCCCACGGCCATGGCCGTGACCGGCGATGATCGATGCGATGCCGGTGCCATGGGAGTCGCCGTCCTGGTGAGCTGGTGAGCCTCCGTCGATGAAGTCCTTCCCGTCCAGGATGCGGCCTTCGAGGTCAGGGTGCGCGACATTGATCCCGTCGTCGATCACGGCAACGACCTGTCCAGCGCCCCTCGACTCCTTCCACAGACGCGCCGCTTCGAGGGTCGTGAGCGGCCACTGCGCTTGTCTCACTTCGTCAGCGGCGGCGTGGGAGGCCGGCATCACCCCCAGAGCAGCGACCAACGCCGATACGCTCATGACACGCAGCTTTCGCCTGATGCCCATCCGTCGAGTCCTCATTTCAGCGGGGTGGTACGGCTGCGGACGCACGGCCTCAGTCTGCCGTCGCGCTGTCAGTCGATCGTGGGCGGGGCTACGTTCCTGCGCCTCGGCATCCAAGTCTCCTCGTCCTCGACGAGATAGTCGGGACGCTGCCCCTCACTCTCTCGCTCGTCCCGGCGCCGGTTGCTGCCGATCGGAGCGCCGCCACGCATGGCACCCATCTCGTTCCGCCCGCGCTGTCCGGCCTGAGTACCGCCCCGACTTGAGTGCAGGCCCTGTCCGCCCTGCCTACCGGCGGCGTTCCCCGGCTTCGGTGTGTCGAGCTTCCCGCCACGCTCCCGAGCCAGAGGGCCACGTCCGGTGCTGCCCGACGTCGCTCGGCCACCGGGCCCAGAACCCGCTCCCGCGCCACCGCGGCCGGCTGATGTCCCTGCACCAGCACTACTCGTTCCGCCGGCTGGGACTCCACGATTTCCTGAGGCTCGTCCCACAAGGCCGGGACCTCCTGGGACTCCCCCCGCCGGTCCCCCTGCTGGGCCTGCGGCAGGAGCGCCACGGCCGCCCGCACTCGCCGGCGTTCCGCCATTCCCCGGGGTCGTGGTCGTGCCGCCAGCGACGGTGTCGAGTCTCGTGCCGGAAGTCGGCAGTCCCTGAGAGATGTTCGGCGTGCCGGTCTTGGGCGTACCGACGTTCGCGGCCGGGGCAGAGGTCCTGCCTTCGCGGCCAGGTACAGCCGAAGGCCCCCCGATATCGGGCGTCACGATGATGGGCACGGGGGCCACCCCTCCAGGATCGCCGGGGAACTCCTCCTTGTCGTATGCATCCGGCTTCCGCTTGTCCCATGAGCCCATGGTCCTGGCCTGGGAGGAGTACGTCAGTGCCAGCGTCTCCATGAGGGCGGCGGTCTTCAGCTGCTCCTCGCGGCCTGCCGAGAGGTCGTCGTGGTGGTTGTCCAGGGCGCGCTGGGCGCCCTCGTTGCCCTGGATCTCGCCGCGCCACTTGGTGTCGTCGCGGGTGAGGCCGTCGCCGATCGCGTTGAGCGCGCTGTCGACGTCGCCGGGCACCTCGATCGCGTCGACCTTCGGCTTGACGTCGTTCAGCCGTTCGCCCGCGTTGCGCATGGCGATCGAGGTGTGGCTGGCGTACTTGGCGCAGTCGGCGATCTGCCGGCTGATCTTCTGGGCCTTCTTGGCGAACTCGTCCGCGGACTCGCCCTCCCAGTGCTCCAGGATGTGCTTGACGGCCTTGTCGAAGCCGCCCTTGACGCTGTCTCCGCCGCCCACCAGGTGGTCGTGGAGGTGCTTCCACGCGTCGGCGACGCCGAGCACCGTTCCCGGTTTGGCGTCGGCCAGCATCGCCTTCATCGAGTCGATGGTCTCGCCCGTCGCGAACGGAGTCTTCACCTCGCCGGTGAAGCACATGTTCGCCTGCTCGTACTCGAAGCCGAACTGTCCGCCCTGGTCGCTCATCTACGCCCTCGCCCCCGATCGTTCTTGGCTGCCAGGCCGCTCACGCCTGGCCGTTGTCCATGCCGTGCTTGGCGTCGTACTCGGCGTTCTGGTAGTTGCCGTGCGCCTTCTTGGTGTTGGTGCCGAAATCGGCGATGACGTCGTTGATGACGCGCACGATCTCCTCGATGTGCGTCTTCATCTCGCCGTGTGCACCGGTGAGGTCGCGTGCCTCCTGGAAGCCGCCGCCGCCCAGGGCGCCGTCGGGCAGGAAGGTGTTGTACTTGCTCTTCGTCACCGATTCGCCCATGGCGGAGGTGACCCGGCCGAGCTTGCGCACGGTCTCCTCGAGCTCGCTGAGGTCGACCCGCATCTCACCCATGTTGTGCGCCCCCTGAGTCCTCTGCACGCGCCCAGCCCCTACGGGCTGTCCATGATCGGTCACGGACAAGGATGCCATGGGTGTCCGACACGTGACGAAGCGCGTCGGCCCCCGGCGCCCCTCGGGGCGCCGGGGGCCGACGGTGCACCGGTCAGCGCGAGGCGGCCATCTCCTCGCGGAGCGCGTCCACGAAGGAGTCGACGTCGTCCGGGGTGGTGTCGAACGAGCACATCCACCGCACGTCGCCGGCCGTCTCGTCCCAGAAGTAGAAGCGGAAGCGCTTCTGGAGCCGTTCGCTGACGTCGTGCGGGAGCCGGGCGAAGACCGCGTTGGCCTCGACGGCGTAGAGGATCTCCACGCCGGGGACGGCCCGCACGCCGGCGGCCAGGCGCTGGGCCATGGTGTTGGCGTGGCGGGCGTTGCGCAGCCAGAGGTCCTTGGCGAGCAGCGCCTCCAGCTGGACGGAGACGAAGCGCATCTTGGACGCGAGCTGCATGGACAGCTTCCGCAGGTGCTTGATCGCCCGCACGGCGTCCGGGTTCAGCACCACGACGGCCTCGCCGAAGAGCATGCCGTTCTTGGTGCCGCCGAAGGAGAGCACGTCCACGCCCGCGGCGTAGGTGAAGGCGCGCATGGGGACGTCGAGGGCGGCGGCCGCGTTGGCGATGCGGGCGCCGTCCAGGTGCACCTTCATGCCGTGTTCGTGCGCGTGGTCGCAGATGGCGCGTATCTCGTCCGGCGTGTACAGCGTGCCGAGTTCGGTGTTCTGCGCGAGGGAGACGACCTGCGGCATGGCGCGGTGCTCGTCGTCCCAGCCGAACGCCTCGCGGTCGATCAGCTCGGGCGTGAGCTTGCCGTCGTCGGTCGGCACGGTGAGCAGCTTGAGCCCGCCGACGCGTTCGGGCGCGCCGCACTCGTCGACGTGGATGTGGGCGGTGTCGGAGCAGATCACCGCACCCCAGCGGTCGGTGAGCGCCTGGAGGGCGACCACGTTGGCGCCGGTGCCGTTAAAGACCGGGAAGGTCTCCGCGTACGGGCCGAAGTGCGAGCGCATCAGCTGCTGGAGGTGCGCGGTGTAGGCGTCGCCGCCGTACGCCGTCTGGTGGCCCTCGTTGGCCAGCGCGAGGGCGGCCAGGATCTCCGGGTGCGCGCCGGCGTAGTTGTCGCTGGCGAAGCCGCGCACCGCGGGGTCGTGGTGCCGCTTGGCGTCCGTGGCCGCCCGCGCGGGGGCCGTCACGGCTGGGGTGTGAGCCACAGGCGCTGTCCGTTCACTTCCTCGGTCGGCTGGTTCCAGGTCCCGGCGATGGCGTCGGCCAGGTCGCGGACGTCGGTGAACGTCTTGAACTTGGCGTTCGGCCGTTCCTTGCGCATCTGGTCGTTCACCAGGGCCTTCACGACCAGGATGGCAGCCGCGGCGGGCGGCGGGCTCTCGCCCCCCGTCTTGCGGAAGGCGTCGGCGAGGGCCAGCGTCCACGCCTCGGCGGCCGCCTTGGAGGCGGAGTAGGCGGCGTTGCCGGCCGTGGGGTTGCTCGCTCCGGCGGCGCTGATGAGGAGGAAGCGGCCGTTTCCGCTGCGTTCCAGGGCGCCCTGGAAGGCGAGTGAGGTGTGCTGCACGGTGCGGATGAGCAGGTTGTGCAGCACGTCCCAGTCGCCGAGGTCGGTCTCGGCGAAGTGCGCGGAGCCGCGCCAGTCGCCGACGAGGTGCACCAGGCCGTCGATGCGGCCGAACTCCTTCTCGGTGCGCGCCACCCACTCGCGGGTGGCGGCCAGGTCGAGCAGGTCGACGGTGTCGCCGGTGACGGTGGCGCCGCCGTGCGCGAACCTCGCCGCGTCGACGGCCTGCGCCAGCCGCTCCGCGTCGGCGTCGGCGGCCACCACCGTGGCGCCCGCCTCGGCGAGCCGCAGCAGGGCCGCCTGGCCCGCGGGGCCGGCCGCGCCGGCGACGGCGACGACCGCGCCGTCCAGGCCTCCGTCACCGCCGGTGGTCCCGCCGTCGGTCCTGGTACTGGTCATGCTGGTCGCCTCTCTGCGCTGTGCCCTCGCGGGCCCGACTCCGGCCTGCCGCCCGTGGTCCGTCGTCCCACCGCTCACGCGGCGAGGGCGGCGGACTCGGCGGTGATGCCCTTGGTCGATGCGATCACACCGCGGAGCTTCTTGCGAAGGGCCTCGTAGAACATGCTCAGCGGGAACTCGTCGGGAAGCACGTCGTCGACGAGCTTGCGCGGGGGGAGGCCGAGGTCCAGCGCGTCCGGGCCCTTGGCCCAGGTCGAGCCGGGGTGCGGGGCGAGGTAGGTGGAGACCAGCTCGTAGGCCTTGAACCAGTGCACCAGCTTGGGGCGGTCGATGCCCTCGCGGTAGAGGGTCTCGATCTCCTCGCGGAGGGCGACGGTGACCTCGCGGGCGCGGTCCCAGTCGACGGTGAGCTTGTTGTCCGTCCAGCGCAGCGCGTCGTGCTTGTGGAGGTAGGCGAAGAGCAGCTGGCCGCCCAGGCCGTCGTAGTTGCGGTTGCGCTCGCCGGTGACGGGGAAGCGGAAGAGGCGGTCCAGCAGCATGGCGTACTGCACGTCGCGGCCCTGCGGGACGCCGTCGGCCTCGAGCTTGACGCCCTCACCGAAGGCGGTCAGGTCGCAGCGCAGCTCCTCCAGGCCGTACATCCAGAACGGCTGGCGCTGCTTGATCATGAACGGGTCGAACGGCAGGTCGCCGTGGCTGTGCGTGCGGTCGTGGACCATGTCCCACAGCACGAACGCCTGCTGGGCGCGCTGCTGGTCGGTGAGGAGGCCCTTGGCGTCCTCGGGCAGCTCCAGGCTGGTCACCTCGCAGGCGGCGTCGATCACGCGGCGGAAGCGGGCGGCCTCGCGGTCGCAGAAGATGCCGCCCCAGGTGAAGCGGTCCGGGGCCTCGCGCACGGCGATGGTCTCGGGGAAGAGCACCGCGGAGTTGGTGTCGTAGCCGGCCGTGAAGTCTTCGAACGCGATGCCGCAGAAGAGCGGGTTGTCGTACCGGGTGCGCTCCAGCTCGGCGAGCCAGTCGGGCCACACCATGCGCAGGACGACGGCCTCGAGGTTGCGGTCGGGGTTGCCGTTCTGGGTGTACATCGGGAAGAGGACCAGGTGCTGGAGGCCGTCGGCGCGCTGCCGGGCGGGCTGGAAGGCGAGCAGCGAGTCCAGGAAGTCGGGCACGCCGAAGCCGTCCGCGGCCCACCGGCGCAGGTCGGTGACCAGGGCCTCCAGGTAGGCGGCGTCGTGCGGCACCAGCGGTGCCAGCTCCTGGACGGCGGTCACGACGCGCTCCAGCCCGGCTTCGACCTCGGCGCGGGCCGGGGCGTCCTCGGCCGCGAAGTCGATCGAGCCGTCCTTGGACTGGGCGGGCCGCAGCGCTTCGACGGCCTGCTTGAGCACGGGCCAGGCGGGGTGGTCCACCACCCGGTCCGTGGACGCGGCGGGGCCGTCCACGCTGCTGGGCGAAAGAATTTCCGTCATGACCGGACCTCCACGGGAGAAAATCGCGTACGACCACGGTATCGGGAGAACGTCACCCCCTCAAGTGGCGATCACGGAAATTCTTCTGCTCGACCCCCCTCATACCGCTGTTCTTCCTGTCGGTGTGGTCCGTTCGTGTGGACAGGGTGGAGGCCCCGAACTTCCCTCCACGGCCGCTAGTCTGAGGCGGCACACCGCCGTCGGCCACCGCAGGAAAGCGAGAGCGCTCACGTGTCCATGCTCACAGTCGGCCACCGCGGCCTGATGGGCGTCGAGCCCGAGAACACCCTGCGGTCCTTCCGCCGCGCCGACCGCGAGGGGGTGGACGTGATCGAACTCGACCTTCACCTGAGCAGCGACGGCGCGCTCGTGGTCATGCACGACGCGGAGGTGGACCGGACCACCGACGGCACCGGCCCGGTCTCCGGCTTCACGCTGGCGGAGCTGCGCGAGCTGGACGCCGGCGGGGGCGAGCGCGTCCCGGTGTTCGAGGAGGTCGTGGCGGCCGTGAAGGCGCCGCTCCAGGCGGAGATCAAGGACGCCGCCGCCGCCCGGGTGCTGGCGGAGGCCATCGAGAAGCACGACCTGCACGAGCGGGTCACCGTGATCTCGTTCCACGACGAGGCGCTGCGGGAGACGCGCACCCTGCTGCCCGACATGCCGCTGGTGCTGGTCGCCGGGCGCTCCTCGCCGACGGCTCCCGAGCGCGCCCGCGAGCTGGGCGCGGTGATGGTCTCCCTGGAGCTGTGCCACATCGACGCGGAGACCGTGAAGGCGGCACACGAGTCCGGCATCGAGGTGATCAGCTGGACGGTGAACACCCCGGAGGACCTGGAACACGCCCGCGAACTGGAGCTGGACGGCGTGGTGACCGACAGGCCGGAGATCCTCGTCGCGGTCCGGGAGACGCCCCGGGACACCGCGGAGGGCCGCGGACGGTCCTGAGGCGGCGGCCCCGCGCCGCGCCCCCGGGGCGCCCGGAGCGGTCCGGTTCCGCTCAGTCGAGGGCCTTGACCAGCAGCTCGAAGGCCAGGTCCTCCCGCTGCGGGAGGCCAAAGCGCTCGTCGCCGTAGGGGAAGGGACTGAGTTCGCCGGTCCGGGCGTATCCGCGGCGCTCGTACCAGGCGATCAGGTCCTCGCGCTGAACGATCACCGTCATGTGCATCTCCCGGGCTCCCCACTCCTCGCGGGCGGCGCGCTCGGCCTCCGCCAGCACCCGCCTGCCCAGGCCACCGCCCTGGAGACCGGGGCGCACGGCGAACATCCCGAAGTAGGCCAGGCCGGAGCGGTTCTCCAGCTGGCAGCAGGCCACCGTCTCCCCGTCCTCCTCGGCCAGGAGCATGCGGCTGTCCGGGGACGCGACGACGGCCCGGACGCCCTCGGGGTCGGTACGCTGCCCGCCCAGCAGGTCCGCCTCGGTGGTCCACCCCGCCCGGCTGCTCTCACCCCGGTAGGCGGACTCGATCAGGGCGACCAGCGCCGGCACGTCGGCCTCCTCGGCGGCACGGAAGGCGAGCGCGGTGCGGGTGTCGGCGTTGTCCATGCCCCGGAGCGTAACCGCAGCGCGTTATCGTCCGGCCCCATGGTCCATGTACTGAGCAGCCGCATCCTGCTCCGGCCCACCGACCCCCAACGCTCCCGCGCCTTCTACGGCGGGACGCTGGGCCTGGCGGTGGCCCGCGAGTTCGGCACCGGACCGGAGCGCGGCACCGTCTACTTCCTGGGCGGCGGATTCCTGGAGATCTCCGGCCGCGCCGAGGAACCGTCCTCTCCCGGCCTGCGACTGTGGCTCCAGGTCGACGACGTCGCCGCGGCCCACGCGGAGCTGAGCGCCGCGGGCGCCGAGGTGCTGCGTCCGCCCCTGCGGGAGCCGTGGGGGCTGGAGGAGATGTGGATCGCCGCCCCGGACGGCGTGCGGATCTGCGTGGTGGAGGTGCCCGCCGACCACCCGATGCGCTACCGCCCGGGCCTCTGAGGTCCGGGCGATCCGGGTGGTCCGGGTGGTCCGGGTGGTCCGGGTGGTCCGGGCCGGTCGCCGCGCCGGACTCCGGCGGGGGACGCCCCTGGGCGCACGCCGGGGTGCGCACGCCCCTCCGGATGCCTCCGTGCGCCGCCTTGCGGCCACCGGTGTGAGGGAAGCCTCCGTGCGACGGCGAGCGCGGAGGGGGCGTCATGCACGGGCCTGCCGTGGTGAGTTGGCTCCTGGTCGTGATGTGCGGGGCCACGGGGGTGTACTGCCTGCGCACAGCCGCACGTGCCGCCGGCCCGCCACCCGGCGGGGCGCGCGTCGAGGGGGTGATGGGCCTGGCCATGGCTGCCATGGCGCTGCCCGTCCGGCCCGCCGGAGCGGTCGCGGAGGCCGCCTTCGCGGTGTTCTTCGGCGCGCTGGCGGCCGCGGCGCTGTGGTCGGCCCGCCCGGTGCGGGCCGGTCGTACCGGCGGCCGGCACCGCGGGCACGGCCTGCACCACGCGCTGGAGGCGCTGGCGATGGCGTACATGGCGGTGGTGATGGCGGCCGCAGGCGGCGGACAGCACGCCGGGCACGGCGCGGGACCCGGCGGCGTACCCGTGCTGACCGGCGCCCTGCTCGCCTACTTCGCGGGCTTCGCGCTGTACACCGGCGCCCGGTCGGCCCCGGCTGCGGCGGTCCCGGCCACGGCGCCCGCAGGGAGCGGAGCGGGCGGCGCGGGCGCCGTCGGGCGCCTTCCTCCCGCCGCGGGGATGGCCCACGCGTGCCGGCTCACCCTGGCCCTGAGCTCCTTCACCATGCTGCTCACGGTGTGACCGCGCCGCCCGCCGCCGCGTGAGACGGTCCGCCGCCTCGTGACCGCGCCACTCGCGCCCGCGCGGCGTGAGGCATGCGTCACTCCTGCGGCGGGCGGCCGTACGGTGCGGGGCGAACGGTCATAGGCTGTGACCATGTTGGTGCCGCTCGCGCTGCTGGTCCTGGGGGCGCTGGCCGCTGCGGCGGCTCCCCGCGTCCTCACGCGTTCCTCCTGGCCGGACCGGGAACCGGTGCTGGCCCTGTGGGCCTGGCAGTGCGTGGTGGCGGGCGTTCTGCTCTCCTGCCTCCTCGCCATGGCGCTCTCCGCGGCCGCCGCCTGGCAGGCGGTGCGCGACCACGTGTTCGCGCCCGCGCCGCACGGCGTCCAGGAGGCGTACGGACTCGGCGCGTACGACGGGTGGGCGGGCGCCGTCGCCCTCCTGCTGGCCTGCGGCGGCGCGTGGACGGCGGCGATGCTGCTGCGGGAGATCCGCGACGCGCGGCTGCGGCTGAAGCGGCGCCGCGGCGAACTGCGGGTCCGCGCACCCCGGCTGCCCGGCGAGGAGACCCGCGCCGGCGGACCGCTGGTGGTGCTGGAGAGCGACCGCGCGGACGCCTGGTGGCTGCCCGGGGCCGTTCCGCAACTGGTCATCACGACCGCGGCGCTGCGCCGCCTGAAGGGGCGCCAGCTGGACGCCGTGCTGGAGCACGAACAGGGCCACGCGCGCGCCCGCCACGACTGGCTGCTGAACTGCTCCTCCGCCCTCGCCGTCGGCTTCCCCCGGGTGCCGGTCTTCGCCGCGTTCCGCGACCAGGTGCACCGCCTGGTCGAGCTGGCGGCCGACGACGTCGCCTCCCGCCGTCACGGCCGCCTCACCACGGCCCTCGCCCTGGTCGAACTCAACGAGGACCGCGGCGTGTTCGGCCCCTGCCCGGCCGAGGGCGCCCTGGTCCCCGCCCGGGTCCACCGGCTGCTCGCCCCGGCGCCGCGCCTGACGGTGAGCCGCAGGCTGCGGACCGTCGCGGTCGCCTCGCTGGTGCCGCTGATCCCGCTCGCGGTGGCCTTCGTCCCCGGACTCAGCGCCCTGGGCTGACCCCCGGCCGCTCACCGCGGGATCGTCCGGGCGCCGGCCCTTCGCCGGCTTCGCGGCCGGCCGACGGCCCGCGGCCCGTCGGGCGCGCCCTGTTGGCCGGGGCGGCCGACTGGGTGAGGATCGCCCCATGTCCGCTGCGTCACGTCTTCCGTCCTCCCCTCCCCCCGCCGGAGCGCCGTCGCCGCGGCGGGCGGCGCCGTGGGTGTGGGCCTCGGTGTGCGGCGGCCTGGGGATCGCCCTGATTCTGCTGGTCGTCGCCGGGTGGCCGCCGCTGATCGACCTGGACGACGGTGTCTCCCGCACGCTGCACGACGCCGCGCTCTCCCACCCCGGCTGGACCGGCACCGCGCGGGTGCTCACGGACTGGGTGTGGGACACGGTCACCATGCGGGTGCTGGTCGCGTTGGCGTTCGTGGTGCTCTGGTGGCGCGGAGCGCGTGCCCTGGCCTTCCTCCTCGCCGTCACCATGCTGCTCGGCGTCCTCGTCCAGCAGAGCCTCAAGGCCCTCGTCGGGCGCGAGCGCCCGCAGTGGGAGAACCCCGTGGACGCGGCCCACTTCGCCGCGATGCCCTCCGGACACGCCATGACGGCGGCCCTCGCCTGCGGCCTGCTCACCTGGGTGGCCTGGACCCGGCTGCACCGGCCCGCCCTGTGCTGGACCGTGACGGCGGTGGCGGCGGTCTCCGTGGCGGGCGTGTCCCTCACCCGCGTCTTCCTGGGGGTGCACTGGCTGACCGACGTCGTGTCCGGCGTCGCCCTGGGCCTGGCCATGGCGGCGTTGGCGGCCGGGAGTTGGCAGGCGCTGCGGACCGCGGGGAAGATCGCCGCATGACGGTTCGCGGTGTGCTGTTCGACTTCTCCGGAACCCTGCTGCGCGTCGAGCCCGCGGTCAGGTGGCTGGCCGCCGTACTGGCCGGGTCGGGCGTGGAGCTGCCCCGGGCGGAGGCCGCAGGGTACGCGGCGCGGCTCGAACGGGCGGGCGCTCTGCCGGGCGGTGCGCCGCCGCGGGCCGTACCGCCCCACCTGGACCGGCTGTGGTGGGAGCGCGACTGCAGCGCGGAGCAGCACCGGGCGGCGTACACCGGGCTGGCCCGGCAGGTGCCGCTGCCCAGGGAGGACCTGTACGACGCCCTGTACGACCGGCACATGACACCGGAGGCCTGGGAGCCCTACCCGGACGCCTTCGAGGTCCTGGGCGCGCTCCGCGACCGCGCAGTCCCGGTGGCGGTGGTGAGCAACATCGGCTGGGACCTGCGTCCGGTGTTCCGCGGCCACGCGCTGGACGGCTTCGTCCAGGAGTACGTGCTCTCGTTCGAGCACGGCGTGCAGAAGCCCGACCCTCGGCTCTTCCGTACCGCGTGCGCGGCGCTGAGACTGGAACCGGAGGAGGTGCTCATGGTGGGCGACGACCGGCGCGCCGACGGGGGCGCGACGGCCGTGGGATGCGCCTACCACCCCGTGGACCATCTGCCGGTCGAGCAGCGACCGCACGGTCTGCGGCCGCTGCTCGACCTGCTGGGGCCGGCCTGAGGGGGTCGGCGGCCCCGTCCCCCGCCAGGGGACGAGAGCCGATACCGGGACGATCCCCCGCGTCGCCCCGGTATCGGCGGTCGTACCGGGCCGTCGGCTGCCCCGCAGGGGGCCGGTCCCGGAGTACGGCTGAGTATATTGGCTCTGAGCCAGTCAACGCAGGAGTTACAGGATGTCCCCTCGGAGCGCATCGGTCAATGAAGAGTTGCGCCGACGCTCCCGGGAGCGGCTTTTGCAGGCGACCGTGGAGCTGGTGGGCGAGCGCGGATACGAGGCCACGACGCTCGGCGACATCGCCGACCGGGCCGGTTCCGCACGGGGGCTGATCTCCTACTACTTCCCCGGCAAGCGGCAGCTGTTCCAGTCGGCGGTGCACCGGCTGATGCACCTGACGCTCGCCGAGGCCCTGGACAGGCCGCCCGTGCCGCAGGGCCCGGACGCCGGCCGCGAGGTGCTGGCCCGCGCGATCGACGCGGTCCTCGGGCTCGCCCGCGACCGGCCGGTGCTGATGCGGGCGCACATGGCCGGGATCCTCCAGCAGGAGGGCTTCGTCAAGTGCGACGAGCAGCGCCGTCTCGCCGCGCTGCTCCGCACGGCGATGGTGCGCTACGGGTCCGAGGACCCGGACACCGACTACCCGATGCTGCGCGCCCTCCTGATGGGGGCGGTGGTGGCGGTCCTGCTGCCCGGCGCCCCGATGCCGCTGGCACGGCTGCGCGCCGAGCTCTTCGACCGGTACGGGCTGGACTGGGAGCTCGGCGTACCGCCCGCCGAGACCGCTCCCGCCACCGCCGCCGGGCCTCCCCCTCTGCCGCCGGCCACGCTGCCGGCGCAGGGCTGACCTGCGGGCAGCCGGGGACGGCGGCGTGTGCGAGCGGGCCGTTGTCAGTGCGCTGGGGCAGACTGCTTCCCGTACGCGCCCGGCGTGCCTTCGTCCGGGACGGGCACGGCGCGGCGCGGGCCCGACCGTCCCCGCGCACCGGGCGCGGGGCGACATCCCACGAGGCGGTGGCCAGGCATGACGGAAGTACTGCTCGCGGTAGGTACCCGCAAGGGCCTGTTCCTGGCCCGCCGGGACGCCGGACGACGCGCCCAGGACGGCTGGGAGTTCGACGGCCCGCACTTCAACGCGCAGGCGGTCTACTCGGTCGCGATCGACACCCGCCCCGGCGGCGCGCCCCGGCTGCTGGTGGGCGGCGACAGCGCGCACTGGGGCCCGTCCGTCTTCCGCTCCGACGACCTCGGGGCCTCCTGGCAGGAGCCTGAGCGGCCCGCCGTCCGCTTCCCGGAGGACACCGGCACGTCGCTGGAGCGGGTCTGGCAGCTCCAGCCCGGCGGTCTCGACGAGCCGGAGGTGGTCTACGCGGGCACCGAGCCGGGCGCGCTGTTCCGCTCCGAGGACGGCGGCCGCAGCTTCGCGCTGGTCCGCGCGCTGTGGGACCACCCCACCCGGAAGGACTGGGTGCCGGGCGGTGGCGGGCTCGGCCTGCACACCGTCCTCGTCGACCCGCGCGACTCCCGCCGCGTCACGGTCGCCGTCTCCACCGGAGGCGCCTACCGCACCGCGGACGGCGGGCAGAGCTGGGAGCCGTGCAACCGGGGCGTGCAGGCGACGTTCCTGCCCGAGTCGCAGCGCTTCCCGGAGTACGGCCAGTGCGTGCACAAGGTCGCCCGCGACGCCGAGCACCCGGACCGGCTCTACCTCCAGAACCACTGGGGCGTCTACCGCAGCGAGGACGGCGGCGGCACCTGGACGTCGATCGGCGACTCGCTGCCCTCCGACTTCGGCTTCCCCGTCGTGGCGCATCCGCGCCGCGGGGGCACGGCGTACGTCTTCCCGCTCAACGCCGACTCCGACCGGGTGCCCGCCGACCGGCTTTGCCGGGTGCACCGCACCCGGGACGCGGGGGCGACCTGGGAGGCGCCGGAGGCCGGTCTTCCGGAGCAGGCGCACTACGGGCCGGTGCTGCGCGACGCGATGTGCGCCGACGACGCCGACCCGGCGGGCGTCTACTTCGGCAACCGCAACGGCGAGGTGTACGGCAGCGCCGACGAGGGTGACAGCTGGCGCCGCCTCGCCCGCCATCTGCCGGACGTGCTCTGCGTCCGGGCCGCGGTGATCGGCTGAGGCACCTCAACCCCTGCCGGAGTCGAGGGAGTCGGGAGGTGGTGCGGCGAGTCGGTAGAGTGACCGCCCGTGGCTGCACGACCGTTGAACGAGATCGTCGAACAAGGCTGGGCCAAGGCGCTGGAGCCGGTGACCGAACGGGTCGCCGCCATGGGCGACTTCCTGCGGGCGGAGATCGCCGCGGGGAGAACCTACCTCCCGTCCGGGGCGAACGTGCTGCGCGCCTTCCAGCAGCCGTTCGACGAGGTGCGCGTGCTCGTCGTCGGCCAGGACCCTTACCCCACGCCGGGGCACGCGGTGGGCCTCAGCTTCTCCGTCGCGCCCGAGGTGCGCCCGCTGCCGGGCAGCCTGGAGAACATCTTCCGCGAGATGGGCGACGACCTCGGAGTGCCGCGCCCGTCGAACGGCGACCTGACTCCCTGGACCCGGCAGGGCGTGCTGCTCCTCAACAGGGCGCTCACCACGGCCCCGCGCCGGCCCGCCGCGCACCGCGGCAAGGGCTGGGAGGAAGTCACCGAGCAGGCCATCCGTGCCCTGGCGGAACGGGGCACTCCGCTGGTGGCGGTGCTCTGGGGGCGGGACGCGCGCAACCTGCGGCCGCTGCTGAAGGGCGTGCCCGCGGTGGAGTCCGCGCACCCCTCGCCCATGTCCGCCGATCGCGGCTTCTTCGGCTCCCGCCCGTTCAGCCGCGTCAACGACCTGCTGGCGCAGCAGGGCGCACAGCCGGTCGACTGGCGCCTGCCGTGACCGCGGGCGGCGCCGGCTGGGTGCTGGGCGTCGACTCCGGCGGCTCGGGGCTGCGCGTCGCCCTGGCGCCCGCCGCCGGGGTCACCTCTGTCGCCCGCGGGTTCGCGGACGCCGTGCGCGAGGAGTGCCGCGAGCCGGTGCGTACCGGTCCCGAGGGCATCGACGCGCGGCACCTCGCCGCGCAGGTGGTGCCGGTGGCCCGGGCCCTCCTCGCCCGCGTCGGCGGGCGGGACGGCAGCCTGACCGCGGTGTGCGTCGGCGCGGCCGGCATGGCCACCCTGGGTACGGAGCTGCGCGCTCTGCTGCCGGAGGAGTTCGCCCGCGCTCTCGGCGCGCGGAGCCTGCTCCTCGCCGCCGACGCCGTCACCGCGTACGCGGGGGCGCTGGGTGTCGCACCCGGCGCTGTCGTCGCGGCCGGCACCGGGATGATCGCCCTGGGCACCGACCTGCACACCTGGCGGCGGGCCGACGGCTGGGGGCATCTGCTGGGCGACTGCGGCGGCGGCGCCTGGATCGGCCGCGCGGGCCTGGACGCCGCGCTGCGCGCCCACGACGGCCGGGAAGGCGGCTCCCCGGCGCTGCTGCGGCGCGCGGAGGAGACGTTCGGCCCCGCCGCCGGACTGCCCGGCCTGCTCTACCCCCGCACCGACCGGCCCGCGCTGCTCGCCTCCTTCGCACCGCAGGTCGCGGCCGCCGCCGACCCGGCCGGCGGGAACGGGGACGCTACGGCCCGCGCCGTGCTGGCGGACGCGGCACGGGAGATCGCCCGGTCCGCGGCCGCGGTGTGCCCCGCGCCGGAAGGCCCGTCGCCCTCCGGCCCGGGCGTGGAGGCACCACGGGTGGCCCTGACCGGCGGGCTGTTCCGGATGGGCGAGGTGCTGCTGGAGCCGCTGCGCCGGGAGCTGGCCGTCCGGCTGCCGCACGCCCGCACGGTCCCGGCCGCCGGCGATCCGCTGGACGGAGCCCTGGTGCTCGCCGCGCGGCGCGCGGCGGGCGCCCCGGGCCTGCCGGTGGACGAGCGGCTGCTCACCGTGCACACGCCGCTCAGCGGGGCCTGACGGGATCGCACAGTCGTGCCCGCGCGACGCGCGGTGCGAATGGGACATTCGTCACCGTTCACCCCCGCTCGAACAGTAGGGTCCTTCAAGGCATTAACATGCGGGCGCATGAGCTCCCCCACAGGGCCGGACAACGGCCTGCCCGTACGAATGCCGCGTCCCCGCCAGTCCGGTCGGCACCGCCGGCCGGAGCCCGTGGTCGCCCCGGAGAACGCGCCGGCGCTGGTGCTGGCCGTGCCCGGGGAGCCGACCTCTGCGACGCGTGGCCTCGCCGAGGAGATCGTGAGCATCGCCCGCTCCGAGCTGCCCGGCCTGGACGCGCGGATCGGATACGTGGAGGGCAGCAGCGAGGAGTTCCCCGGCCTGGCCGAGGTGCTGGCCCGTGCCGCGGGCGACCGTGCGGCCGCACCGTCGCCCGCCCTGGCGCACGAGGGCGGCGCGGAGGGCCCAACAGGCACCGCACCCGGTGACGCGCAGGTCTCCGACGCGCTCCCGGCCGTCGTGGTGCCGCTGCTGGCGGGTCCGGACGCCGCCCACATGCGGCAGATACGGCAGGCGGTGCTGAACAGCGGTTCCGGCGCGGAGCTCACCGACGTGCTGGGCCCGCACCCGCTGCTGGCCGAGGCCGTGCACGTGAAGCTTTCCGAGGCGGGGCTCGCCCGCGCGGACCGTGCCCGGTTGTTCACGGTGGCCACGGCGGCGGACGGCATCATCATCGCCAGCCTCGGCGGCGAGGAGGCCGTCCAGGCCGCGGGCATCACCGGCATGCTGCTGGCCGCCCGCCTGGCGGTTCCGGTGCTGGCCGCCGGGCTGGACGAGGAGGGCGCGATCGCGCGTGCCGCGCAGCAGCTGCGCGACTCGGGCTCCCAGCACCTCGCCGTCGCGCCGTGCCTGATCGGCCCGGAGATCCCGGCCGGGCTGCTCCAGGCCGCCACGGACGAGGCCGGCTGCGCCGCCGCGGAGCCGCTGGGGCCGTACCCGGCGCTGGGCAAGCTGGTCGCCGCGACGTACGGCGCGAAGCTCGGGCTTCCGCAGCAGCCGGCACCGGGCATGCCCGTCCGCTGACCGGTCCTTGGCCGGCCCCCGCCGACGACCTCACCCGCGCCCCCGGGCGGGGCGGTGCCACCACCACCGCCGCCGCCGGGGGCGCGGCGCATCGCCCCGGGGTGCGCGGCGCCTGACAGCCCGCCACCCGCCCGGAAGAGACTCGGCGATGCGGCACCGCACGGCGGCGACGGGCTGTCCGGGGTCGTATCCGGCGACTCGCCGACGCAGGGAAGCTCCGTTCCGGGGCCGGACGGAGGCGGTGCGGGCCTCCCGGAGCCGTCCGGGGCCCGGGCTCTTCCCGGACTCTCCCAGCCGCCCGTTCCCCGAGACGGAACACCTCGGCGTGCTGCGTGCGCGGCCGGGACCGCGCGGACCGCACACTCGCAGCGGCGGGGCGCACGGACGGTAGCCGGCCTGAGGCGGGCGTCACCTTGTCACGGAACCCAACGGCGCCCTTCGGCGCGACCTCGCCGGGGTCTGCGGCGGGCAGGCCGTCGCGGTCAGGGCCCGAAGGCGATGCAGGAGGCCGCAGGGACGGCGAGGGAGCCGGCGGGGCGCGGCATGCCCGTCGGGGCGTCGATGTCGAACCAGGTGACGTCTCCGGAGCGTTCGTTGGCGGCGTAGAGCCACTGCCCGGAGGGGTGGAGAGCGAGGTCGCGGGGCCAGTGGCCGCCGCACGGCATCGTCGCGGCCAGCTCCGCCTCCTCGCCGTTCCCGTCCAGGGTGAGGACGGCGATGCTGTCGGCACCGCGCACCGCGACCCAGGCGAGGCGGCCGTCGCCGCGGAGGACGACCTCGGAGGGGTAGGTCTCTCCTCCGGTCTCGTCGGGCACCACCCGGGTCTCGCCGAGCGGCTCCAGGCGCCCCTTCTCCGCGTCCCAGGAGCACACCGTGAGCGTGGGCAGCAGTTCGCCGACGACGTACGCCCGGGTGCCGTCCGGGCCGAACGTCAGGTGCCGGGGGCCGGTGCCCGGCCGCAGGGCGACCTGGTGGAGGGGGCGCAGGTCGTCGTCCTCCAGCGCGGAGACCCAGACGGAGTCGGTGCCGAGGTCCACGGCGAGCAGGTAGCGGCCCGACGGGTCCACGACGACCTCGTGGGCGTGCGGGCCCTGCTGCCGGTCCGTGACCGGGCCGCTGCCCTCGTGGCGGTGGACCTTCGCCGGTCCGAGGGGCGTACCGTTTGCCGCCGTCCCGAGGACGCTGACGCTGCCGGAGCCGTAGTTGGCGGTGCACAGCAGTCGTCCGGCGCGGGTGAGGTGCGTGGGGCCGGCGCCGTCCACCGGCACGGGGGCTCCCAGCGGGGAGGGGCGGTCGGGGTCGGCCAGCGAGAGGGCGGTCACGGCGCCGTCCTCCTGCTCGCACACACTGTGCAGCACCCCGTCTCCGACCACCAGGTAGGAGGGGTCGGGGACCGCGTCGCCGGTGTGGTGCAGCGCCCGCAGGGAGCCGTCGTCGGGGTCGACGCGGGCGGTGGTGATGCCGCGTCCGCCCTCGGAGGTGAACGACCCCAGGTACGCCCGTCCTGCGGGGGCGTACCCGTCGCCGTGCCGCTGCGTGCCGCTGCTCTGGTCGGTGCTCACGGATCCGCCTTCCGCCCTGGGGCTGCCGGGTCTGCCGTCCGGGAGCGACCGTAGCAGCCGATCATGGCCCGGGATCGGGATCGGGGTCGCGGGACGCAGCGCGCCGTGTCGCCCGGGGAGCGTGTCAGGCGGCGGTGGTGAGCGGTGCGCGGGGCGGGGCGTGCACGGGGACGGCGAGCTCGACCAGCGCCGTCTCCAGGCCGTGCAGGTGGCCGAGCGCGCGGTCGGCTCCGGGGTGGCGGCACGGGGTGTCCTGCCCGGTGACCGTCCCGTCGGCGTCGGCGCACGCGTCCCGGGCGGGCCCGGTGAGCCGGTGCACGGCCTCCTCGACGCGGCGGCAGGCGTCGGCGAGGCGCGCGTCGTGCGAGGCGTCGGGGTCGGCGGCCACCCGGGCGAGCCCGTGGGCCTGCCGGGCGCAGTCGTCGAGGAGGGCGAGCACCTCCCGGGCGCGGGCGCGGCGAGCCCGCAGCGGGCTGAGCAGGTGCACCAGGGGCGCCAGCGAGGTGCGCACCCGGTCGAGGAGCATTTCGAGCTCCGCGATGCGCCGCGCCGGGTCCGCGCTCTCGTCACCGGCGAGCCGCAGCGCCGACTCGCGTGCGCAGGCGTGGACGCAGTGGACGGCGCGCCGGATCCAGCCGTGGGTGGCGGCGTGGGTGGTGACGGGCAGCACGAACGCGACCGCGAGGCCGGCGCCGAGCGCGCCGACGGCGGTCTCGATCAGGCGGAGCTGGAGCAGCCCGGGGTGGAGCGCGCCCAGCATGCCGTACAGCAGGCCGACCAGGACGGTCACGAAGAACATCATCCAGCTGTAGGACACCGCGGCGGTGTAGAAGATCCCGAAGACGCAGACCGACAGCAGCAGGCCGGTGGCCACCGGTCCGCCGTCGACGGGCACCGCGACCCAGAGGCCGGCCACGATACCGACGAGGGTGCCGAGCACCCGGCGGAAGCCGCGGACCAGGGTCTCTCCGCGGGACGCGGTGTTGACGAAGATCCACCACGCGGCGCCGACGGCCCAGTACCAGCGCTCCTGGGAGAGCAGTTGCCCGGCGGCGAGGGCGAACGCACAGGCGGCGGCGGTCTGCACGGCGAGGCGGGTGGCCGGGCGGGCCAGTCCGCGCCCGCCGGGCGGCGCGGGCACGGCGGGCGGCGGGTTGCGGCGCTCGTAGCACCAGAGGCCGAAGCGGACCGCGCAGACCACGAGCACCGCCAGCAGCAGGGCGGCGTGCAGCCCCGGTGCTCCGGACAGGCCGGTGGTGAGGAACTGGGCGGCGAAGAACATCATGAACCCGAAGACGCCCAGTGCGTGCCCGCGCGTGCCCCAGCGGCGGGCGTAGGCGCCGGCGAACGCGACGGCGAGGAAGGCGGCGTCGCGGAGGAGGGGTGCGTCCCGGAGGGCGAGTGCGAGGGTGAGGACGGGGACGCCGACGGCCGGCAGCAGCGCGACGGTGACGGCCTGACGGCGCACGGTCGGGTCGGTCACGGTGAAGAGCGCGAGGAGGGCGGCCAGGCCTGCGATGACGCAGGCCTCCAGGGAGAGACCGGCGGCCGCGGGGGCGGCGACGGCCGCGCCGATGCCGAGGACGGCGCGGGAGGCGGCACGGAGCCGCATGCGGCCGGGGTCGGGGGCCACGAGGTGGCGGTAGGGCCGGGCGGCACGTCGTCGGGCGCCCCGCGGGGAACGGTCGCCGGCCTGCTCCGCCACGGTCACGTCGTCCTTCGCCACGCCCGTCCGTGCCCTCCCTCCGGGTCCAGCTCTGACCCGCTTGTCTGCATATGGATACGACAAGAGGAAAGCATCCTCTGCCTCGGTCAACCAAATTGCGGACGGGGTCGGTGACGGACTTCACGCCGAGGCGCGCTCCGGGGCGCGGGGGACGCCTGTTCGCGGCGGCGGTGGCGCACCCGGGGGCGTGCCACGGCCGCCCCACGCGCTCAGGCGGTCAGTAGTAGGTGCCGTGGTCCAGCGGGCGGTAGACGGTGAGCGCCTCGTGCTGCTTGTCGATCAGCAGTTCGCGCGGCGCCCGGGCGACCTCGCCGTCGAAGGCGAGGTGCGTGCCGTCCGGTATGTCGCTGATCCGTAGCCGGCGGAGGCGGGCGGTGCTGTGCACCGGGGAACGGCCCACGACGCTGGTGAGCGCGGCGGCGAGCAGGCGGCTGCGGGACCAGCGCCCGCCGGGCACCACCCGCACGTCCAGCAGGCCGTCCGCGAGGTCGTGGCGCCGCACGGGGGCGACGCCCAGCCCGCGGTAGGTGCAGTTGCCGACGAACAGCTGCCACATGGGCCGCTGCCTTCCGCCGAGTCCCGCCTCGACGGGGCCGGCGGTGTGCAGCACCCGCATCGCGGCGAGGACGCCGGCGGGCCAGGCGCCGATGCGGGGCGCCCAGCGTTCCCGCATGCGGACCAGTTCCGGGTAGGAGCCGAGGCTGAAGGTGTTGAGGAAGTAGCCGGGGTGGCCGTCGGACCGCCCCGGGCCGGGCGTGAAGCGGGCGAGGTCGACCGCGACCGCGTCGCCCGCGACCACCGCGCGGCACGCGTCCTCCGCGGTCTCGATGCCGAGGTCGTAGGCGAAGTGGTTGCGCGTGCCACCGGGCAGGACGGCCAGCGGCAGACCGTGGCGCACCGCGGCTTGCGCGGCGCAGTTGATGGTGCCGTCGCCACCCAGGACGCCGAGTGCGCCGCCGGTCTCCGCCGCCCGTGCGGCCCCTTCGTCGAAGGCCGCGGCGACGTCGTCCGACCGCGGGTCGCAGAGCACGATCTCGGCGTCCGGCAGCAGGGCGCGGACGACGGCCAGCCCGGCGGGCTCCTCGGCGGGGGTGTCGTCCGCCCCGTCGGCGGGCTCGGCGGTGCGCTGCCCGGAGGAGGCGTTGGCGACCAGGACGAGGCCCTTGCCGCCGCGCAGGGCGGGCGCGTCGGACAACGGGCGTGCGGGGGTGGGCAGCTGGGAGCGGGTGGGCGCGAGTCCGCGGACCGCGAAGGCGGCTCCGACGCCGATCGCGGCACCGGCCAGGACGTCGCTGGGGTAGTGCACGCCGGTGTAGACGCGGGAGAACGCGACAGCGGCGGCGAGCGGCGCGACGGCTGCTCCCCACCGGGGGTTCTCCAGTGCCAGTCCGGTGGTGAACGCGGCCGCCGAGGCGGAGTGGCCGGAGGGGAAGGAGGTGGTGACGGGCTGGGTGTGCAGCTGCCGCACCACCGGCACGTTGTCGAGGATCGGCCGTGCCCGGCGTACCGCGCGCTTGCCCAGGGTGTTCACCGTGGCGGAGGCGACGGCGAGCGAGGCGATGCCGCGCAGGGCGGTCCGCCGGGCGGCGGGATGGCGGGTGGCGGCGATGCCGGCGGCGACGGCGAACCACAGGCCGCCGTGGTTGGCGGCCTTGCTCAGCCTGGGCAGCACCCGGTCGCCGCCGGGCCAGTGCCGGGCCGCGACCTTGTGGAACAGGCCGTGGTCCCAGGCGCTGACACGGTGCGCGTGCAGCACCCAGCGCGCGGCCTCGGCCGCGGCGCCGGCGTCACGGAAGCGGGCCGGGAAGGCCGCTCGAGTCATCTCGTCCCTCGCAGACCGTCGTCGGTGCGGCCGGGCCGGCCGCACCTGTGCGCGCCGAATCTACCGCCGCCGGCCTGCCGGGGAGCAGAGCACCCCGAAATGCGCGCTGCTCGCCCGCGTGTCGGTCCGTGGGGTGCCGCGGGCGGGGCCGCGGGCTCAGGCTCCGGTGGTGGAGCCCGGCCGGACGATCATGAGCACCACGACGACGGCCCACAGCAGGTTGAACACGCCGGTGAGCATGCCGAGTCGGGCCGCCTGCGACCGGGAGGCGCGGGCGCGGTCCTCGTGTTCCGAGGGTTCCTGTGCACCGTCCGGCAGCGGCTCCAGCATCTCCCGCTGGCCGGGCAGGATGGCGGCGATGAGCAGCGCCGCGGCCAGGGCGGTCAGGACGAGCGAGGCGACCAGCCACGGATCGCCGAGGACGCCGAGCTGGGCGCCGGTGGCGATGCCGAACACCGGGACGGCGACGCCGACCACGGTGTAGGCGCGGCAGATCCGGTGCAGCAGAGCGGCGGAGGCCGCTGCCGGGCCGCCGGACGCGGCCGCACGGGCGTGGCGCGGGAAGAGTGAGGCGGCCACGGCGATGGGCCCGAGCACCAGGATCGCCGCGAGCACGTGGACGGACAGCAGCAGTTTCGTCATCGCACGACTCTCCGAGGCGTTGACAGCAGACCAGAATGAGTAGACAGCCAATAGGTAGCACACCGACCTATGCAGTGTGTAGGCTGCCTACCCATGAAGACGGACGCGGTGCGCGGGCACCTGGACGGAATGCTGCTGGCCGTGCTCGAACCCGGGCCGCTGCACGGCTACGCGATCATCACCGCCGTGCAGCGCCGCAGCGGGGGCGCGCTCGACCTGCGGACGGGCACCGTCTATCCGGCGCTCAACCGGCTGGAGCGGCTCGGCCTGCTGACCAGCAACTGGGAGGCGACGGGCGAGCGCAGGCGGCGACGGTACGAGCTGACCGACGCCGGACGCGCCGGCCTGGCGGGCGAACGGCAGGCCTGGCGGGAGTTCACCGAGGTGATCGGCTCCGTCCTGGCCCCCGGCGGGTCGCCGCGGAGGGCGACATGACGACCCACGAGGCACCGCCGACCGACCACGTGGAAGCGTTCGTGACGGAGCTCGCGGACGGCCTGCACGGGCCGGTGCGCGCGAAAAGGCGCCTGCTCGCCGAGATCCGTGACGGCCTGGCGGAGACGGTCGACGCGCACACGGAAGCGGGCGACACGGACCGGACGGAGGGCTTCCGGCGGGCGGTGCGGGAGTTCGGCAGCCCGCGGGAGCTGCGGCCGGTCTGCCAGCGGGAACTGACGGTGGCCCAGGCGCGCCACACCGCACGCGCCCTGGCGTCGACCGCCCCGCTGCTGCCGGTCTGCTGGTACGCGGCGGGCGGAACACAGGCCGGAGCCGGGCAGGGTCTCAGCCTCTCCGACGGCTTCCGTCTCGCGGCGCTCCGGCTCGCCGAGGTCGCCGGCGTCGCGGCGCTGTGCGCGGTGGCCGTCCTCGCGCTCACCGGCTTCCTCGCGCGGCGGCTGCCCGTCCCCGAGCGACTGCCGCAGGCCGTGGGCTGGACGGGGACGGCGGCGAGCGGGGCCATGGCCGCAGCCGCGCTGCTGCTGACCGCCTCTCTCGTCCTCGCGGCGAGCTGGACGGCACCGGTCGCCGCCGCGCTCGCCGCCGTGACGCACGCCGTGGTGGCGCCCTCGGCCCGCGCCTGCCGCCGCTGCGCGCGGCTGACACCGGCCACCTGACCGGCCCCGCCAGGCGCAACGGCAGGACGGGTGGCGGGTTCACCCCAGGAAACTCAGCCTGACCTTCCGGTCCGGGTTGTCGCGGTTGGTGTCCACCAGGCAGACGGACTGCCAGGTGCCCAGGGCGAGTTGGCCGTCGATGACGGGCAGGGTGGCGTGCGGGGCCACCAGTGCGGGGAGGACGTGGTCACGGCCGTGGCCCAGGCTGCCGTGCCGGTGCCGCCACCGGTCGTCGGCGGGCAGCAGGTCGCGCAGCACGGCGAGGAGGTCCGTGTCGCTGCCGGCGCCGGTCTCCAGGACGGCAACGCCCGCCGTGGCGTGCGGGACGAAGACGTTGAGCAGGCCGTCCCGGCCGCTGGCCGCCCGCTCGAGAAACGCCTCGCATTCCAAGGTCAGGTCCGTGACGGACTCGCCCGAGCCGGTGGTGATCTCGAGGACGTGAGTACGGAAGGCGTCGTCGCTCATACCGCCATCCTCCCCCTCCGCCCGGACCCACGGGCAAGTCGAAATCCGTACAGATGCACGACGGCCCACACGTCCGCGTGAGGGTGGGGCGAACGGGGCGCGCGGGACGGGCGTGACGTCGGATGCTGACGATGCGCGAGCGACGGGCTGCAGACCGTGCGCGCGCCTCCCCCGAGGTTCCCGAGGGGAGTCGTCCCGGGGGAGCTGTCCCATCGACCGCAGTACCGAGGAGAACGCACCACCATGAACGTGATCACCAGCCTGCTCGCCGGCGTCGTCCACTTCCTGGGCCGGCTCGTCTGACGCGCGTCCCCGACCGGCGCCGTCCCTCCCCGTCCCGGGGAGGGGCGGTGCCGGTGGGGGGCCCGCCGCGTCGCACCGGCGCGCCACGGCGGCGTCAGAGTTGTAGACCACTGGCGTACTGCGTGGACCCTTGTCCCGGTTGACCGGCATGGATAGCTTCCGGCCATGCCTACCCGCCGTTCCCTCCTCGCCGGTGGCACAGCCGCCGCGCTCACCGCACCCCTGACCGCCTCCGCGGCGTCCCCTGCCGCCGCGGCAGGCCACCACCGGCACCGCCGGCTCACCACCGGCGCGGACCGTGCCGCCGCCCAGCGGTGGTCCATGCTCCGGGGCCGCAAGGTCGGCGTGATCAGCAACCCCACCGGGGTACTGAGCGACGCCGGCCACATCGTCGACTCCATGGCCGCCCGCGACGAGCTGAACATCGTCGGCGTCTTCGGCCCCGAGCACGGCTTCCGGGGCAGCGCGCAGGCCGGCGAGTCGGAGGACACCTTCATCGACCCGCGCACCGGCCTGACGGTGTACGACGCCTACGGCGCCGACACCGCCAAGATGCGCGAGCTGTTCACCACCTCCGGCGCCGACACGATCGTCTTCGACATCCAGGACGTCGGCGTCCGCTTCTACACCTACATCTGGACCATGTACAAGGCGATGGCGGCGGCCCGCGACATCGGCGCGCGCTTCGTCGTCCTGGACCGGCCCAACCCGATCGGACGCTGGGCCGACGGCCCGCTGATGACGGCGGACTACACCTCCGGCGTCGGCCTGAAGGAGATCATCCAGCAGCACGGCATGACCGTCGGCGAGCTGGCCCGCTACTTCAACGGCGAACTGCTGCCCCAGGAGGGCGACGGCGGCCGGGTCGAGCTGGAGGTCGTGGAGTGCCGCGGCTGGGACCCGTACTCCACGCAGTCGGACAGCCCCCTGCCGTTCGTGCCGCCGTCCCCCAACATGCCGACCGAGGACACCGCGGTCGTCTACGCGGGCACCGGCTACTTCGAGGGCACGAACATCTCCGAGGGCCGCGGCACCACACGGCCGTTCGAGCTGGTGGGCGCGCCGTACCTGGACTACCACTGGAGCGACCGCCTCAACGCCCTGGACCTCCCCGGCGTACGGTTCCGCGAGGCGTACTTCAAGCCCACCTTCAGCAAGCACACCGGGGAGAACTGCGCGGGCGTGCAGGTCTTCGTGACCGATCCGAAGCGGTTCCGGCCCGTCCCCACCGCGGTCGCCATGCTGATCGAGGCGCACCGCTACCCCGAGTTCGCCTGGCGCGAGGACTCCTGGGACCCGGAGCGTCCGTTCTGGATCGACAAGCTCTCCGGCTCGCCGCGGCTGCGCGAGATGATCGACGCGGGCGCGGACCTGGAGGAGTGCGTGGACGCCTGGCGCGGCGAGGTCCGGGACTTCGAACGCACCCGCCGCCGGTACCTGCTCTACCGCTGAGCCGCCCGGCGCGGCCGGTCCCGCCTCCCCGCGGGACCGACGCTGGTGACCGGGGCCGCCGCACGGCCGGGATGAGTAGCCGTACTCATGCGCCCGGCCGGGCGGCGGCGCACGATCGGAGCATGACGACACCCGTTCAGCGGCCCATGACCGCCGCGTTCTTCGTGCAGGCCGCGCTCTCCTTCGCCCTGGCGCTGGTCAGCGTCGCAGTCGGCATCGCCTGGCTGCCGGTGGACTCCTGGCAGCGCGGATTCCTGGCGCTCGGCCTGGTGTTCCTGGTGAGTTCGACCTTCACGCTCGCCAAGTGCGTGCGCGACAGACAGGAGTCGCAGGAGGTCACCCACCGGGTCGACCAGGCCCGCATCGACAAGATCCTCTCCGAGCACGACCCGTTCGACCTCAAGCAGCCCTGAGCGCCCCTCGGGCCCTGGTGGGCCCGCAGTCGTAGGACGGACGCCCGGAGGGGCGCGGGACGGACGTAGGACCGGCGGGCCGGAACGTTCCGTCCGGCGGCCGTGTCGCGGCGGGACGGCCCACCCCTAGCGTCGCCGTATGGGGAACGACAGCGGAGTACTGGACGAGGCGCTGGACCGGCTGCACGCCACGGGCCCGGAGTTCGAGGGCTGGCTGACCAACCACGCGCCGATGGCCGTGGAGGCCCTGGCCCGGCACGGCCGGGCGGACGCGGTGCACACCTGGCTGGACCGCTACCGCGGCCGGCTGGACGAGGCGCCGCGGCCGTACGAGCGGGTCAGCGCCGCGGGGTGGCGGGAGGCACTCGGCGACCACCGGCGGCTGGCGGACTGGACGGACTTCTTCCTGCGGGAGACCGCCGAGCAGCCGTGGCGCGAGGTCCTCGGCCTGTGGTGGCCGAGGCTGCTGCCCGGCATCAGCGGCGCCGCCACCCACCCGGTGATCCGGGTGGGCCACGCCGTGCGCACCCTCCTGCACGACGGGGAGACCGCGCCGCGCCGTGCCGAATTCGCCCATGCGCTGGGCTACTGGGCGGCGCGGCACGCCGTGCTGCCGGAGGATCTGCGTCCGGTGCGGGCTCCGGACGGCGCACCGGCCGCGCTGGACGCCGTACGGCCGGTGCGGCAGGAGGGGGGCATCCGGGACCGCCTGGCGCGGCTCGGCGAGCTGCCCGCCTGGCCCGGTGGGACGGGGCCCGGTGGGACGGGGCCCGGCGGGCCGGGGCCGGAGGCGGCACGGGAGCGGCTGGTCGAGCTGGTGCGCGCCGCCACCCACCGGTACGGCACCCACGCGCACGGGTCTCCGGTGATGCTGGTGCACGCGGCGACCGCGCCCAACGCCGTGCTGCGCACCCTCCCGGCGCTGGCTCCGCAGCTGTGGGAGCCGAGCCTGCGGGCGGCATGGGCGGCGGCCGCGGCCGTCACCGCGGCCTACACCCCGGAGGTACCGGCCCGAGCACGGGAGGTGGACGGCGTGGGCCCCGAGGAGGTGTTCGCCCGGGCCGCCGAGCACGGCGACGAGCATGCCGTGAAGTTCGCCGACACCGCGCTGGACGTGGGCGACGCACCGGCGCTGGGGGCGGCGCTGCGGGCCGTGGAGATGATCGACCCGCTCGGCTGACCGGGCGGGGTCCCGCATCCCGGTGCGGCCGGCGGAGTCAGAGCAGGCCGTGGAAGGCCTGTTCGGCGGGGGCGTCGAGGACGACGAAGCGGATCTCCGCGAACGCGTCCGGTGCGGCGGCGACGGTCTCCCGGACCGTGGCCACCGCGATGCGTGCGGCGTCGTCGGCCGGCCAGCGGTAGACGCCGGTCGACACGGCGGGGAAGGCGACCGTGCGGGCCCCGAGTTCGCGGGCGACGCGCAGCGACTCGCGGTAGCAGGACGCCAGCTGCGCGGAGCGGTCCTCGCTGCGGCTGTGCACCGGCCCGACGGTGTGGACGACCCAGCGGGCGGGGAGGCGGCCCGCGGTGGTGGCCACGGCCCGTCCGGTGGGCAGCCCGCCGCCGTAGCGAGAGGCACGGAGCTCGCGGCACTCGGCGAGGATGTCCGGCCCGCCCGCGCGGTGGATCGCGCCGTCCACTCCCCCGCCGCCCAGCAGGGAGGAGTTGGCGGCGTTGACCACCGCGTCCACATGCTGCTCGGTGAGGTCGCCCCGTACCAGCCTCAGTGCCGTCATGTGTTCATGGTGCCACCGCGGTGCGGCACTTGACCGCCTCGCGGCCCCGGGGGCCGTTGCGTGGACCGCGCCGCACGGGTGAACATCGGCTCATGGCGTCCTCCCACCTCGTCCGCATGATCGAGTTCCAGGCCGCGGCCTGCGGCGAACTCGGCTCGCCGCTCTACGCGGCGGTGCTGCGCCGGGTCGCCGGGGACGTGCGGGACGGCGGAGTGTGCGCCGAGGCACTGGCCGGGCACGAGGAGGCGCCGGGTCCGGACGCGGTCGCCCTGCGGCTGCTCGGGGGCGTGCACGCGCTGGTGCTCACCGGCCGCGCACCGGCGCTCGCGGCCCACTACCCGAGCGCGGGCGGCACGTTCGATCCGGCGCGGGAGGCGGAGCTGTGGGCGGCGTTCCGCGCCGCGGTGGCGGGGCGCCTGCCGCACGTGCGGGACTGGATGGGGCGGCCGCCGCAGACCAACGAGGTGGGCCGGTCCAACGTGCTGCTGGCCGGTGCGCTGCACGCCGCAGCCCGGCGGCCGATGCCGGTGCGCCTGTTCGAGGTCGGTTCGAGCGCCGGTCTCAACCTGCTCGCGGACGGTTTCCGGCTGACCGCGCCGGGCCTCGCGTGGGGCCCCGAGGGCTCGCCCGTCGAGCTTCGCGACGGCTGGGAGCCGCCGGTCCCGGAATGGCTGACGGACGCCGTCGCCCGGACGCCCGAGCTGCGCGTGGTCGAGCGGTACGGCTGCGACCGGGACCCGGTCGATCCGCTGTCCCCGGCCGGCGCGCTGGTGCTGCGCGCGTACCTGTGGCCGGACCAGACGGCGCGCAGGGCGCGGCTGGAGGGAGCGCTGCGGCGGGCGACCGAGGTGCCTGCCCCGGTGGCGCGGCAGAACGCGGACGCGTTCCTGGCCGGCGTACGGCTGCTGCCGGGCACCCTGACCGTCGTGTGGCATTCGGTGATGCGGCAGTACGTTCCCGGGGAGGCGTGGGAGCGGGTGGAACGGGAGCTGAACCGGCTGGCCGCGGCCAGCGGGCCGGACGCCGGCTTCGCGCACGTCGCCTTCGAGCCCCGCCGTGTGGGTGACGACCACCGCTTCCTGCTCTCGGTGCGGGTGGACGGCGGAGCGGAGGAGCTGCTGGCAGAGGCCCAGCCGCACGGGCTGCCCGCGCGGGCGTTCACCGGCTGAGTGGCGGAATGCGGGGGTTCCTGGTGATCGGTACCCTGCGTGCATGCCCGCTCGCTTCAAGGCCGTGACCCTGGACGCGCTGGATCACCAGGCGCTCGCCGACTGGTGGTGCCGCGCGCTGGGCTACCTGCGGCGGGAGTCCCCGGCGGGCCGGGAGAGCCGTCCGGACGAGTGGCCGGTGCCGTTGTACGACCCGACCGGCCACGGGCCGGTGCTGTGGATCAACCCGGTGCCCGAACCCAAGACGGTCAAGAACCGGTTGCACCTCGACGTCTACGGCAACACCGACGAGATGGTGGCCCTGGGAGCGAAGCTGCTGCGGCGGCGCGGCGGCGGCCGGGAGTGGGACGTGCTGACCGACCCCGAGGGCAACGAGTTCTGCGTGTTCCCGCCCAAGCGGCGGCCCACCGGCTGACGGCTCCCCCGAGGCGCGCCTCCGGACGGCACGTCACCCGCCCGCACGTCACGCGACCGGGCTGCCCGTCCGGGCTCCGGCGTCCTCCCCCGGCCCGTCCGCGGGCTGCTCCGCCGCTCCGACCTCCGGCGGGCCTTCCGGGTCTGCGGACTCCCGCCGGACCAGGGCGGCGTAACGGCCTCCCCGGGCCAGCAGTTCGGCGTGCGTACCGCGTTCGGCGATGCGGCCGCCGTCCAGGACGACGATCTGGTCGGCGCGGCGGACGGTGGACAGCCGGTGCGCGATGGTGACCGTGGTGCGGCCCGCGGAGAGCGCGTCGATCGCCGCCTGCACCGCGCGCTCGGTCCGGTTGTCCAGCGCGCTGGTGGCCTCGTCGAGAACCAGTACGGGCGGGTCGCGGAGGATCGTACGGGCCAGGGCGAGACGCTGCTTCTCACCGCCGGAGAAGCGGTGCCCGCGTTCGCCGACGACGGTGTCGTAGCCGTCCGGCAGGGCCGCGATGTGCTCGTGGATCTGCGCGGCCCGCGCCGCCGCGGCCAGTTCCTCGTCGGTCGCACCGGGGCGCGCGAAGCGCAGGTTCTCGGCGACGGAGGTGTGGAAGAGGTAGGTCTCCTGCGACACGACGCCGACCGCCCGGGCCAGGGTGTCGAAGTCCAGGTCGCGGACGTCGACGCCGTCGAGGGTGACGCGGCCCGCCGTGACGTCGTACAGGCGGGGCAGCAGGTATCCCAGCGTGGTCTTGCCGGAGCCGGTGGCGCCCACCAGCGCGAGACTGGATCCGGCGGGCACGGTGAGGTCGAGGGCGTGCAGGGTGGGCGGCCCGCCGGGGGTGTAGGCGAACGAGACGTCCTCCAGCCGGATCTCGCCGCGCGGCGCGGGCAGCCGTACCGGCCGCTCGGGCTCGGTGATGTCCACCGTCAGGTCGAGGTACTCGAAGATGCGGTGGAAGAGCGCCAGCGAGGTCTGCATGTCCACGCCGGTGGAGAGCAGCGAGACGGCGGGGCGCAGCAGGCCCTGCTGCAGGGTGACGAAGGCGACCAGGGTGCCGAGGGTGAGCGTGGGGCCGCCGAGGTGGAGGAGCAGGCCGGCGGTCCAGTAGAGCAGGGCGGGGAGAGCGGCCATGACGATGCCGATGGTGGCCATCCGCCAGCGCCCGGCCATGCTGGAGCGGATCTCCAGGCGGGCGAGGTGCTCGGACTCGCCGGCGAAGCCGTCGGTGAGGGAGTCGGCGCGGCCCATGGTGCGTCCCAGCAGGATGCCGCTGACCGACAGGGATTCGGTGACCAGGGCGGACATCGCCGCCATCTGCTTCTGCCGGCGCGCGGTGTGCTCCTTGCGCTCACGGCCCACCCGGCGGCTGATCCAGACGAAGAACGGCAGCAGGAGCAGCGAGACGGCGGTGAGCCGCCAGTCGAGGGCGAGCATGGCGCAGACGGTCGCCACCACGCTGGTGAGGTTGGAGACCAGCGAGGTGGCGGTGGAGGTCACCGTGGCCTGCATGCCGCCGATGTCGTTGGCGATGCGGGACTGCACCTCGCCGGTGCGGGTGCGGGTGAAGAACGCCAGCGGCATCCGCTGGAGCTTGGCGTAGACGCCGGTGCGCAGGTCGTGCATGACGCGCTGGCCGACGGTGGTGGACAGGAGCGTCTGCAGGACGCCGAAGACGCTGGTGGTGACGGCGATGAGGATCATGCCCAGCGCGAGCAGGGTGAGGAGGCCGGTGCGCCGCTCGGGAATCGCGGTGTCGAGGATCTCGCGGAGCAGGAAGGGCGAGGCGACCGAGACCAGCGAGGAGGCGCCGACGAGCAGGCCAACGACCGCGAGTCGCCCTCGGTAGGGGCGGAACAGGCGCAGGATGCGGCGGATCTGCGCGGGCTGCTCGCGCGCGGTCTTCAGGTCCTCGGGCGACGGGTTCCACAGCGGTGCTTCGCGGGGCAACGGGCTCCTCTCCTGGTCGGCTGCCGGTCCGGGGCGGTCACCGGGTCGGGTTCGCGGCGCCGGGGTCTCCCCGCGGCCGGCTCGCCGGTCCGGGGTGGTCACCGGCCGAGGATACGGCCGTCCCGCGCACGGCCGCCGGGAGCGGGTACGCCGGTCAGTCGCGGAGCGTCGCGCGGTCGCCCATCACGATGACCGGGCGGCGGTCCGGGTCGAGGGTGCGCAGCAGGTACTCCATCGCCCGCCGGGGCACGCTGACACAGCCGGAGGTGCCGCTGCCGTGGTCCAGGTGCAGCCAGATGAAGCCGCCCTTCTCCTGGCCTCGAGGACGGGTCGGGTCCAGCGGGCTGGTGCCCGGGACGCGGTTGTAGTCGATGGCGACGACGTGGTCGAAGTCGTGCTCGGTCCGGTCCGCCCAGTGGGCGGGCGGCGTGAACGCGGCGGAGTGCAGGTAGGGCAGTGCGGTGCCGGCCGGTGCGGCGTCGACGCCGCCCGCGTCGGTGAGGGTGAAGACGCCCACCGGGGTCCGCTTGTCGCCCTCGTGGTGGTCGGTGGTCCAGCCCCGTTTGCCGTTGTGGCCCTGCCAGCGCTTCTCCAGCGTCCAGGCGCCGGTGCCGCCGCGCCCGTCCCGCTCGTCCCCACCGTCCCGCTCGCCCCCTCGGGCCCACAGCTCCACCCGGGAGCGGGCCGAGTCGCGGCCCTCGCCGTGGACCACGACGGCCTGCCCGGCGGCTTCGGGTATCCGGGCCCGGTAGCGGGCGCCGACACCCGGCAGGTGCCGCGCACCGGAGGTCGCGGCCGCCTCGGGGGCGGCCTCCCCGCCCCCGTCCTGCGTGCGGGAGCCGCGGTCGCCGCCCGGGGTGTCCTGGCCTGTGCCGCAGCCCGCGAGCAACAGCGCCACGGCGGTCGTGCAGGCCGCGGCGGCCGTGCGCACGGTGCGGCCGTGGGAGGCCCGCACCGTGCTCCTGCTGCTTCCGGGACGTGTCCGCATGCGCCCCATCGTCGCATCACCGTGCGCCCGTCCGCGCGGGAAAACCCGTTGCGCGGACCCCCTCTCCTTGGCGAGCCTTGCATGTCTCCCTCTTCTTCCTCCCGCACCGCTTCCCTGTCCGTACGAGCGCCTTGGGGCGTCATGCAGATCCGCGACCTACCGTTCACCGATCCCGGCGTTCCCGACGTGCGGTCCGGGCTGCGGCTGCTGTTGTGGCTGGGCGGCCGGCAGCGCGCCGGGCAGGCGAAGTCGCTGGGATGGGGGCTCCTGCACCTGGTGTGCATCGCCCTGTTCCCGGTGGTGGTCGGGCTCGCCGTGCAGGCGGTCGTCGACGGCTCCGGAGCCGACCTGGCGAAGGCCGGCGGCCTGATGGCCGTACTGGGCACCGGGGTGACGGTGGGCGACACGATGCTGCACCGCACGGCCGTCACCAACTGGATCACGGCGGCGGCGCGCGTGCAGCAGCTGCTGGCCCGCCGCACGGCCGAGCTGGGCGCGGCCCTGACCCGCCGGGTGGCGGCGGGCGAGGTGGTCGCGGTGTCGACGGGCGACATCGAGAAGATCGGCTGGTGCGTGGAGTCCGCGTCCCGGTTCAGTGCGGCGCTCCTCACCGCGGTCGGCGTGTGCGTGGGCCTGGTGGTGTACGAGCCGCAGCTCGGCGTGCTGGTGGCCGGCGGGGTGTGCGCGCTGGCGGCGGCGGTGCTGCCGCTGCTGCCGCGGGCCACCCGGCGCGCGGACCTGCAGCGTGAGAAGGCGGGCCGCGCCACGGAGCTGGCCGCCGACACCGTCGCCGGGCTGCGGGTCCTGCGCGGCATCGGCGGCGAGGAGCTGTTCCTGAGCCGGTACCGGTCGGCCTCGCAGGAGGTGCGGCGGGCGGCGGTGCGCACGGCACGGATGTGGGCGGTGATCGAGGCGGTGCAGGTGGCGCTGCCGGGGCTGCTGCTCATCGCGGTGGTGTGGCACGGCGCCGGGATGGTCGCGGACGGCCGCCTCGCCGTGGGCGAACTGGTCGCGGTCTATGGCGCGGTGACGTTCCTGCTGTTCCCGCTGCGGCTGTTCCAGGAGTTCGCCATGGCCTACTCCTTCTCCCGCCCGTCGGCGCGCCGCGCCGCACGCGTGCTGGGACTGCGCCGCACGGCGGACGGGGGCCTCCGGGCTCCCGCGGACGGCGGGCGGGCCGGGGAACCGGCGGGCGACCTGTACGACCCGGCGAGCGGACTCGTCGCCGAGGAAGGGAAGTTCACCGCCGTGGTCTGCGGCGACCCGGACACCGCGGGCACGCTCGCCGAACGGCTCGGAGGCCACGCCCACGGTGAGGAGGCCGCGGGCGGCGCGGACGGGGCCGAGGAGCGGTCGGTGCTGCTGGGCGGCGTCCCGCTGGACGGGCTGCCGCTGGAGGCGGCCCGCCGCGTGGTGCTGGTGCAGGACAAGGACCCCGTGCTGCTCTCCGGGACGCTGGCGGAGCTGCTGGACGTGCCCGCCTCCGGTGCGGTGACCCCCGCCGAGGCCCTGGACGCGGCGCAGTGCGGGGACGTGCTGACCGCGCTGGCCCAGAGTTCCGCGGACGTGTCCGATCCGCTGGACGCGCGGATCACCGAACGTGGCCGCTCCCTGTCCGGCGGCCAGCGGCAGCGGCTGGCGCTGGCCCGCTCGCTGGTCACCGACCCGCAGGTACTGGTGCTGGACGAGCCGACCAGCGCCGTCGACTCGCACACCGAGGCGCGCGTCGCCGACGCCGTCCGCAGGTTGCGCCGCGGCCGCACCACGGTGGTGCTGGCCACCAGCCCCCTGCTGCTGGACCGCGCGGACCGTGTGCTGCTGGTGCAGGGCGACCGGGTCGCGGCCGACGGCACGCACCGGGACCTCCTGCGCACCGAACCGGCCTACCGGGCCGTCGTCACGCGCGAGACCGACGACGAGCGCGCCGCCGGCACCCGCCTCGCCCCGGACCACGGGACGGCGGAAGGGGCCGACGAGACCGCCGCGGACCTGACCGAAGAACTCGCTGAAGGGACCACCCGTTCATGATCGGCGTCGCTCCCCCCGCGTACGACCCGGCCGCGCCCGAGTCGGTCACCACGCTGCCCGTGGGCGCTCCGGCGACGGTGCGGGCGTACGTGCGCGAGCTGATGCGTCGGCACCGGCGCGCGTTCACCACGCTGGTCGTGGTCAACGCCGTCGCGGTCACGGCCTCGATGGTGGGCCCCTACCTGCTGGGCGGCGTGGTCGAGGACCTGTCGTCCGGCTCCGGGGACCTGCATCCGGGGCGCACGGTCGCGCTGTTCGCCGTCGCCCTCGTCGTGCAGGCGTTCTTCGTACGGCTGGTGCGGCTGCGCGGCGCGATGCTCGGCGAGACGATGCTGGCGGACCTGCGTGAGGACTTCCTGGTGCGGTCGGTGGCGCTGCCGCCGGGCGTATTGGAGCGCGCCGGGACGGGCGACCTGCTGTCCCGCATCACCACGGACATCGACCGGCTCTCCAACGCCATGCGGGAGGCCGTGCCGCAGCTCTCGGTGGGCGTGGTGTGGGCCGGGCTGCTGCTCGGCGCGCTGACTCTGACGGCGCCGCCGCTGGCGGTGGCGGTGCTGGTCGCCGCGCCGCTGCTGACGGTCGGGTGCCGCTGGTACTACCGGCGGGCCGGAGCGGCCTACCGCTCCGAGTCCGCCGGGTACGCGGCGGTCGCCGCCGCGCTGGCGGAGACCGTGGACGCGGGCCGGACCGTCGAGGCGCACCGGCTCGGCCGGCGCCGGGTCGCCCTCTCGGAGCGGCGCATCGCCGAGTGGACCGCCTGGGAGCGGTACACGCTGTGGCTGCGCACGGTGCTCTTCCCCGTGGTCAACGCCACGCACGTGGTGGTGCTCGGGGCGACGCTGATGTTCGGCGGATGGTTCGTCCTCCGGGGCTGGCTGACCGTCGGCCAGCTCACCACCGGTGCGCTCTTCGCCCAGATGCTGGTGGAGCCCGTCGGGCTGATCCTGCGCTGGTACGACGAGCTGCAGGTCGCGCAGGTGTCGCTGGCGCGCCTGGTGGGCGTGCGCGAGATCGAGACGGAGGCCGGCGAGGACCACGTGCGGCCGGAGGGACGGGACGTGACCGCTGACCGCGTCCGGTTCGGCTACCACGCGGGCGCCGACGTGCTGCACGGCGTGTCCCTCGACGTGCCGGCCGGCACGCGGATGGCGCTGGTCGGTCCGTCCGGGGCGGGCAAGTCGACGCTGGGCAGGCTGCTGGCCGGCATCTACGCGGCCCGTGCCGGAGAAGTGACGCTCGGCGGCGCGGAGTTGTCGCGCATGCCGGCCGAACGGGTGCGGGCGCACGTCGCGCTGGTCAACCAGGAGCACCACGTCTTCGTCGGCTCCCTGCGGGACAACCTGCTGCTGGCCCGCACCGGCGCGTCCGACGCCGAACTGTGGGCCGCCCTCGGCGCGGTGAGCGCGGACGGCTGGGCGCGCGCCATGCCGGACGGCCTGGACAGCGAGGTCGGCTCCGGCGGCCGCACGGTCACGCCCGCGCAGGCCCAGCAGATCGCGCTGGCCCGCCTGGTGCTGGCCGACCCGCACACGCTGGTCCTCGACGAGGCGACGTCGCTGCTCGATCCGCGCGCGGCACGACACCTGGAGCGTTCGCTGGCCCGGGTCCTGGACGGGCGGACGGTGGTCGCGATCGCGCACCGCCTGCACACGGCGCACGACGCGGACGTCATCGCCGTGGTGGAGGACGGGCGCATCAGCGAACTCGGCAGCCACGACGCGCTGGTCGCGGCCGACGGCCCCTACGCGGCGCTCTGGCGGAGCTGGCACGGCTGACGGGTCCCCCGGCGCCGGGCCCCGGGCCCGGTGCCGGAGTGCCGGAGTGCGGGAGCTAGAAGAGGTCGAGGGCGTAGACGCCGCCCGCACCGCCGGCGATCATGAACAGCGGCATCAGCACGCTGACCTCGACCCACGCCCCTGCGCGGAACCGCATGAACCGCGGCGTCCCCAGCGGATACCACCGCTTGCCCTTTATCGGTATGGGCCACAGGATCGGGCAGCCGGAGATCGTCAGCGCGTCCCCGATGCTGTGCACCAGTGCTCCCAGCACGATGGGCAGGCCGAGCCACACGTAGCGCAGCTCCGGGTCGCCGACGAGCCATTCCGCACCGTTGCCGGGCTTGATCAGGATGTTGGTGAGGATCCACGCCCCGGCGGCGCCCAGCAGCCACACCAGCACGTCGCTGGAGACGCGGGCCGCGCGCCACAGCAGGCCCTCGACGGCCAGCACGACGTGGACGAAGAGGATGGCCAGCACGGCCCACCGGCCGCCGTACACCGCCGCGGCGGAGAAGCCGGCGCCGATGAGCACCGCCCAGGGCCAGGTGTGCGTGAGGGTGCGGTGGCCGCCGGTGCGGGGGCGTTCCCCCTTGCCGCGGGTGGCGTTGTAGACCGCCTCCGACAGCTTGCCGATGACGGTGCACAGGCCGCGGCCCAGCGGGCCGAAGGCCCGCGAGATGGTCGCCGACGGCTGGTCCAGGTCGGGGGCGAGCGCCGCGCCGGCGCATATCAGGGCCCCCACCACCAGAACCGGCCAGGGCATGGGCCGGTCGAACCAGGCCGCCGCCGCCCCGGCTCCGAGCCATGCCGCCGCTCCGGAGAGCGAGTGCGCCGGTCCCATCATGCTGATCCCCACCCCGGGTTCGTGTCGCGTGTGTGATGCGTGCGCGCAGCAGTGACGACGGCCACAGGGCCGCCGTCAGGCGACACAGCGTAACGGTCGATGATCAAGCGCGCCGCACCGGTTCCCGTACCGGGTCCGGCGGCAGGCAAGATGGGGGGCGTGACAGCCACCCTTATCGATCAGTTGCCGACCGAAGCCGACCCCGACGCCCTGTTCGAGAACTTCTCGCAGTGGGCGGAGGAGCGCGGCATCAGCCTCTATCCCGCGCAGGAGGAGGCCCTGATCGAAGTGGTGTCCGGGTCCAACGTGATCCTCTCCACCCCCACCGGTTCGGGGAAGTCGCTGGTCGCGGCGGGGGCGCACTTCGCGGCGCTGGCCCGCAACGAGGTGACCTTCTACACCGCGCCGATCAAGGCGCTGGTGTCGGAGAAGTTCTTCGACCTGTGCAAGATCTTCGGCACCGAGAACGTCGGCATGCTGACCGGCGACGCGTCGGTCAACGCGGACGCCCCGGTGATCTGCTGCACCGCCGAGGTCCTGGCGTCGATCGCGCTGCGCGACGGACGGGACGCGGACATCGGCCAGGTCGTGATGGACGAGTTCCATTTCTACGCCGAGCCGGACCGCGGCTGGGCGTGGCAGATCCCCCTGCTGGAGCTGCCGCAGGCGCAGTTCGTGCTGATGTCGGCGACGCTGGGCGACGTCTCCCGCTTCGAGGAGGACCTGAACCGCCGCACCGGGCGGGACACGGCCGTGGTGCGGTCGGCGACGCGGCCGGTGCCGCTGAGCTACGAGTACCGCGTCACGGGCATGACGGAGACGCTGACGGAGCTGCTGGAGACCAAGCAGGCGCCGGTCTACATCGTGCACTTCACCCAGGCGCAGGCGGTGGAGCGGGCGCAGGCGCTGATGAGCATCAACATGTGCACCCGCGCGGAGAAGGACGAGATCGCCGCGCTGATCGGCAACTTCCGCTTCACCACCCGCTTCGGCCGGAACCTCTCCCGCTACGTCCGCCACGGGATCGGCGTCCACCACGCCGGGATGCTGCCCAAGTACCGGCGGCTGGTGGAACGGCTGGCCCAGGCGGGTCTGCTGAAAGTCATCTGCGGCACGGACACCCTGGGCGTCGGGGTCAACGTGCCGATCCGCACGGTGCTGTTCACGGCGCTGAGCAAGTACGACGGCACCCGGGTGCGCACGCTGCGGGCGCGGGAGTTCCACCAGATCGCCGGCCGCGCCGGCCGCGCCGGCTTCGACACCTCCGGGTTGGTGGTGGCGCAGGCCCCGGAGCACGTCATCGAGAACGAGAAGGCGCTCGCCAAGGCGGGCGACGACCCGAAGAAGCGCCGGAAGGTGGTCCGGAAGAAGGCCCCCGAGGGGTTCGTCAACTGGAGCGAGCAGACCTACGAGAAGCTGATCGCCTCCGACCCGGAGCCGCTGACCTCCCGGTTCCGCGTCACGCACGCCATGCTGCTGGCGGTGATCGCCCGGCCCGGCGACGCGTTCTCCGCGATGCGGGAGCTGCTGGAGGACAACCACGAGGACCGCCGCGCCCAGCTGCGGCACATCCGGCGGGCCATCGCGATCTACCGTTCGCTGCTGGACGGCGGCGTGGTGGAGCAGCTGGACGGGCCGGACGCGGAGGGCCGCCGCATCCGGCTGACCGTCGACCTCCAGCAGGACTTCGCGCTCAACCAGCCGCTGTCCACCTTCGCGCTGGCCGCCTTCGAGCTGCTGGACCCGGAGTCGCCGTCGTACGCGCTGGACATGGTGTCGGTGGTGGAGTCGACGCTGGACGACCCGCGGCAGATCCTCGCCGCCCAGACCAACAAGGCCAAGGGCGAGGCAGTCGCGCAGATGAAGGCGGACGGCGTCGAGTACGAGGACCGGATGGAGCGGCTGATGGACGTCACCCATCCGCAGCCGCTGGCCGAACTCCTCTTCCACGCCTACGGCCTGTACCGGCGCTCACACCCCTGGGTCGGCGACCACCCGCTGTCGCCGAAGTCGGTGATCCGCGACAGGTACGAGCGGGCGATGACCTTCAGCGAGTTCGTCTCGCACTACGAGCTGGCCCGCACCGAAGGCATCGTGCTGCGGTACCTGGCGAGCGCGTACAAGGCGCTGGAGCACACCGTGCCGGACGACCTGAAGTCCGAGGCCTTCGAGGACATCGTGGCCTGGCTGGGCGAGATGGTCCGGCAGGTCGACTCCAGCCTGCTGGACGAGTGGGAGGCGCTGGCCAATCCGGAGGTGGAGACCGCGGAGGACGCGCAGGACCGGGCAGACCAGGTCAGGCCGGTGACGGCGAACGCTCGCGCGTTCCGGGTGCTGGTGCGCAACGCGATGTTCCGGCGGGTGGAGCTGGCGGCGCTGGACAAGGTCGCCGAACTCGGCGAGCTGGACGCCGAATCGGGCTGGGACGCGGACGCCTGGGGCGCGGCACTGGACGCCTACTGGGACGAGTACGACGAACTGGGCACCGGTCCGGACGCGCGCGGCCCGAAACTCCTGCAGATCGAGGAGGTCCCCCAGGACGCGCTGTGGCGGGTGCGGCAGACGTTCGCCGACCCGTCGGGCGACCACGACTGGGGCGTCTCCGCCGAGATCGACCTGACCGCCTCCGACGCGGAGGGCCGCGCGGTCGTGAAGGTCACCTCCGTCGGGCAGCTGTGAAGGCCGGACGGGGGCGGCGGGTCGCCACGTGGGCGGCACGCCCGGGCGGCACGCGCGCCGGGCGGTGAGCGGCGCGGATCAGACGCTGTTGCGCGCGTCGACGCCCAGGTGCTCGCCGACCCGGTTGACCATGAGCGTCATCTCGTAGGCGATCTGTCCGATGTCGGCCTCGGCTCCCGCCAGCACGCACAGGCAGCTGCCGTCGCCGGCGGCGGTGACGAGCAGCATGCCCTCGTCGAACTCGATCATGGTCTGCCGGACCTGGCCCACGCCGAAGTGGACGCCCGAGCCCTTGGCCAGGCTGTGCAGACCGGAGGCGACGGCCGCCAGGTGCTCGGCGTCGGCGCGCTCCAGGTCCCTGCTGTTGGCCGTCACCAGCCCGTCGTTGGAGAGCACCAGGGCGTGCCGGACGAGCGATATCCGCTGACAGAGGTCGTCCAGCAACCAGTCGAGTCCGGTGTTCAGGGCCATCCCCGGGTCCCCCTTCGCAAGGTGTTCGCGTGCCACCCTTACCCACGACGCCACAGAGAGCAACCTCCGGGCCGGATGCGGACCGGGTCGGAACCGAACGGAGACCAGCCGATGACGGAGCACGGAGGCGGCGACTCCCACCCGGGCCGGAGGCGGGCAAGGAACGATCCGGCGTCCGTGCGGAAGTTCTTCGCGGCCCGCGCGGCCGGGTGGGACGCGAAGTTCCCCGACGACGGCCCGGCGTTCCGAGCCGCCGTCGCCGCGCTCCGGCTGCGTCCGGGCGAGGTGGCGCTGGACGTGGGCAGCGGGACGGGACGGGCGCTGGAGCCGCTGCGGGCGGCGGTGGACCCGTCCGGCGCCGTGCTCGGCTTCGACCTGACGCCCGAGATGGCGGTGCGGGCCCTGCGGGCAGGGCGCGGACGGGCGGGGCTGCCGGTGGTCGCCGACGCGGCGCGCCTGCCGGTGCGGGACGCCGCCGCGGACGCGGTGCTCGCGGCCGGGCTGCTCACCCACCTGCCGGACCCCGCGGCCGGGCTCCGCGAGTTCGCCCGCGTGGTGCGGCCCGGCGGGCGGCTGGCGGTCTTCCATCCGGTGGGGCGGGCGGTGCTGGCGGCCCGGAAGGGGCACGTGCTGCGTGTCGACGACCTGCGGGCCGAGGAGAACCTCCGCCCGCTGCTGGCGGCCTGCGGCTGGCGGCTGGAGTCGCTGGAGGACGGCGACGCCCGCTACCTGGCCGTGGCGTTGCGGGCCTGACCGGCGCGGCCGCAGCGGCACGCCCGGCGGAGGCGTCGCACGGCTGAGGGCGGAGGTGCCGCACGCCACCCGGCGGCTCTCTGTCCTGCCGGACCGCGGCGGGTTAGGGTGCCCGCACGATCGAGACCCGCACGATCGGGAGAGGGGTCGCATCGTGACCGCCGACGAGGACGACGCGCTCTACGTGCTGACCGCCGTGCTGCTCACGCCCGCGCAGTTCCCCAGCGTGCTCGGCGACGACTACCCGGAGGCGTGCTCCGTGCTCGGCCTGGAGCCCTTCGCCGAGGGCTACGGCCTGGTACTGGGCCAGGACGGCGCCGGCGCCCGGTGGACGGTGGCGACCGAGGACGTCACCCTGGTCGCCTGCGCGGTCGCCGCCTGGGACTGCGGTATGGAGTACGACCTCTCCCCCGACGAGCGCTCGGTGACCGCGGTGCTCCCCGGCTGGCCTCTCGCGGTGGCGGTCGCCGCGCCCGGCGTCCCGGCGCCGCACGACCCGCCGCCGGAGCCGGGCACCGAGGGCGAGTGGAAGGTCCTGGCTCCCCCGGACACCCGGGAGTGGGGGCCGGCGCAGCGGCGCATGGGGGCGGATGAGATCGCCCTGCAGTGGGCGGCGTGGCGCGAGCGGATCGACGACGCCGCGGTCTTCTCCGACGCGGACGCCGAAGCCGGTTCCGGTGCCGCTCGCCCGGCCGGGGAGGAGGCCGACGGGCCTCCCGGCCCGGCGGCGAGCCCGGTGCAGCGGGTGATGCGCGAGATGCGGGCCTATCTGGACGACCCGCCACCGCCCGGCCGCGTACGGTCGGCGTTCGCCTCCGGCGACGCCCGCACGCTGCGCTGCGACGGGCCGGGCTGGAGCATGGTCGCCCGCACCGACGACATCGCGTTCCTGCTGCTCGACGACGAGCCCGGCGAGGTGGTGCCGGTCGGCCGCGGGCCGGGGCTGCCCACGCTGCTCAGCGCCCTGGACGGCATCGCGGTACGTCCGGCCGCCTGACGCCTCCCGGGCGCGCACGGGAGCGCAGGGCGGCGGTCGGGCACCGGCCGCCACGCCCGCGCGGGGTGTCTACCTGCCGATCTCCTTGCGGCTGACGCGGCGCAGCCTGCGCCGCTGCGACGGGTCGAGCGCCAGGTAGGCGGCGACCGGGACGCCGACCATCACCAGCAGCGCGATCCAGAACGACGTCAGCCACCACAGGAGCAGGCCCACCGCCACGCCCCCGACGGCGATCTTGCCTCGGTTGGTCATCTGAAGTGCCTCCTCTGCGGGAGCGGCTGCCGCCGCTGTTCACACTGGAGAACGCACGCCCGGTCCCCCGGGTTCCGTGCGGCGGTGCCCCGCCGGATTCCAGGTTCTCACCTCGCCCGGGATGCCGTACCCGCGCGGGCCGCGGCACCGTCCGTTCCGGGCCCGGCCCGGCGGTCCGGCGCCGCGGCCCCGGCTCTCGCACGCGCTCGCCGGGCCACACATTCCGTCCCCGCGGACAGACGCCCGGGGCGCGCCCCCTCCGTGCTGGAGGGGGCGCGCCCCGGGAAGGGCGTCCATGCGGAGGACACCCGGTGATGCGGATCCGTCAGGCCAGGCTCTCCATGACGGGGTAGTAGGCGCCGGACTGGCCCTGGGCGGTCGGGTGGTAGGACTCCCACACCGGCCAGGTGGTGCTGTGCAGCCAGCGGTCGCCCGAGCAGATCTCGTGGCCCTCGAAGGCGGGCCGCATGTCGCCGTAGGCGAAGCCGTGGTCGGCGGCGCGCTTGGAGGTCACGGAGTGCAGGTCGTCCGCGGCGGAGTTGATGGCCGCGCGGGACGTCTCGCTGATGCCGAACGAGCAGGTGCCGTTGACCTTGTAGATGTGCGGGTAGCCGAGCACGACCACGCGGGCGTTCGGGGCGCGGTCGCTGATGGCGTTGTAGACCGAGTCCAGCCGACCGGGGAGCGTGCCCGCGATGTAGGCGCGGGCGTCGGCGATGGCGTCGAGGCAGGCGCCTTCGCCCAGGACGACACAGGTCGTCATGGCGTCGGCGAAGCCGGCGTCGTTGCCGCCGATGCTGATGCTCACCAGGTCGGTGCCGGAGTTGACGGGGCCGAGCTGGCCGGCCAGCACGTCCGACGTGGTCGCTCCGGAGCAGGCCGTGAAGGCGAACGACGCGGGCGCGTTGTTGGCCTTCCACAGCTCCGGGTAGGCGTTGGCGCTGCGCCGGCAGTCGCCGCCGCTGTACGCGCCGGCGCCGACGCCGGAGGAGTAGGAGTCGCCGAGCGCCACATAGTCGAGCGCCGCCGTGTCGGCGGCGTGGGCGCTGGTGGAGAGGGTGGTCAGTCCGAGGACGGCGACCGCGGTTGTGACCGCGGCCTTCCATCTGCGCAGCTTCATGGGGCCTCTCATGGTGGGGGTGGCATGGAGGGAGCTTCTGCCGTACTCAGTAGTAGCAGCGGGTCCCGGATTCGAGAAGTGTCCATGCCAAAAAAGCCGAACGGTGTCTCGGGGACAACGAACTGGGGAACCTCCCGGTGACGGCCGTTCAGAAGGAGGCGGATTGTCGGGCATTCCGTATTTCGAGGACGTGACCCCGGCGCACGGAACGCTGCCGCCGCGCGCCTGGTGGAGGACGTCCGACGCCGGGTCGCTCGACCTCGGCGGCACCTGGGCGTTCCGCCTGCACGACCGCGCGCCGCGGGACGCGCCGTTCAGGAGGGACGGCTTCGACCCCCGCGCGGCACCCGGATGGACGACGCTGCGGGTGCCCGGCCACTGGGTGCTGCAGGGCCACGGCGCACCCGCGTACACCAACACCCGTTACCCCGTTCCGGTGGACCCGCCGAGGGTGCCGGACGAGAACCCCACCGGCGACCACCGGCGGGAGTTCGACCTCCCCGCCACCTGGCCGGACCACGGGTCGGCCGTCCTGCGCTTCGACGGCGTCGAGTCCTGCGCCCGGGTCTGGCTCAACGGCACCGACCTGGGGTCCTTCCAGGGGAGCCGGCTGCCGCACGAGTTCGACGTCGGGAAGCTGCTGCGCCGCCGCGGGAACGTGCTCGCCGTGCGCGTGCACCAGTGGTCGGCGGGCACCTACCTGGAGGACCAGGACATGTGGTGGCTTCCGGGGATCTTCCGCGAGGTCACCCTGCTGCACCGCCCGCCCGCTGCGGTGTCCGACGTCTTCGTGCACGCCGGGTACGACCACCGCGACGGGACCGGCACGCTGCGGGTGGACGCAGCACCCGGGGGACGGGTGTCGGTGCCGGAACTGGGCGTCGAGACGGCCACCGGCGAGACCGTGCGGATGCCGGTGGAGCCGTGGACGGCCGAGACGCCGCGCCTCTACGACGCGACGCTGCGCACACCGGGCGAGACCGTCCCGCTGCGCCTCGGCTTCCGGACCGTCGTGGTGGAGGACGGGCTGCTGCGGGTGAACGGGCGGCGGGTGCTCTTCCGCGGCGTGAACCGGCACGAGTTCCACCCCGTCACCGGGCGGACGCTGGACGTCGCGACGATGCGACGCGACGTGGAGCTGATGAAACGACACCACGTCAACGCCGTCCGCACCAGCCACTACCCGCCGCACCCCGCCTTTCTCGACCTGTGCGACGAGCTGGGCCTGTGGGTGATCGACGAGTGCGACCTGGAGACGCACGGCTTCCGCCATGTCGGATGGCGGAACAACCCGGTGGACGACCCGCGGTGGACGCCCGCCCTGCTGGACCGGGCGCGGCGCATGGTGGAGCGGGACAAGAACCACCCGAGCGTGGTGATGTGGTCGCTGGGCAACGAGTGCGGCGGCGGCGCCGGACTGTCCGCGATGGCCCGCTGGATGCGCGAGCGCGACCCGGGCCGGCCACTGCACTACGAGGGCGACCCCGCCTACCCCGACTCCGACGTGCACAGCCGGATGTACGCGGCGCACGAGGAGGTCGACGAGATCGGCGGCGCGGAGGAACCCGGCGCGAAACCGTTCCTGCTCTGCGAGTACGCACACGCGATGGGCAACGGCCCCGGCGGCCTGACCGAGTACCAGCGCCTGTTCGAGGTCCACCCGCGCTGCCAGGGCGGCTTCGTCTGGGAGTGGATCGACCACGGGCTGCTGCGCCGCACCGCCGACGGGCGGGAGTACTTCGCGTACGGCGGGGACTTCGGGGAGGAGATGCACGACGGCAACTTCGTGTGCGACGGCCTGGTCTTCCCCGACCGCACCCCCTCACCGGGGCTCACCGAGTACGCGAAGGTCGTCGAGCCGGTGCGCGTGACCGGGCGCGGCGGAGAGGACCGTGAGCTGACCGTCGCCAACCTGTACGACTTCGCGGACCTCTCGCACCTGGCCTTCGACTGGACGTACGCCGTGGAGGGGGTCGAGGTCGCCGCCGGCCCGCTGGACGTGCCGCCCCTGCGGGCCGGCGCGTCGGGCCGCGTCCGGCTCCCCCCGCCGCCGGACCACGCGCTGGGCGGCGAGGCGTGGTGGACCGTCACCGCCCGCCTGGCGGCGGACACCGCATGGGCACCGCGCGGGCACCGGGTGGCCTGGGCCCAGGTGCCCGGCCCGCCCGCACCCGCGGCCACGGCCGCGGAACCCGCGCCCGTCCCGGCGGGGGCGCCCCGCCGGGACGGCACGTCCGTACGCCTGGGCCCGGCCGTCTTCGACGCCCGCACCGGCGCGCTGACCGCCCTGGGCGGACTGCCGTTCACCGACCCGCCCCGCCTGGACGTGTGGCGGGCCCCCACCGACAACGACGAGGGCGGGGCCCGGCAGCCCGGTGGCAGGACGGCGGCGCAGTGGCGGCAGCTCGGGCTGCATCGCGTGCACCACCGCACCGACGCCGTGCGCCTGGAGGACGGCGGCCTCACCGTCCGCACCCGCGTCGCCGCGGCGGGCACCGGCCTCGCCCTGCGCACGGCCTACCGCTGGGCCGCGGACGGCGCGGGCGTCCGCCTGACGGTGACGGTCGACCCGGAGGGCGACTGGCCGTGCCCGCTGCCGCGGCTGGGCGTACGGTTCGGGCTGCCCGCCCGCTTCGGGCACGCGGAGTGGTTCGGCGGCGGACCGGGCGAGGGCTACCCGGACGCGTGCGCCGCCGCCCTGCTGGGCCGCTGGCGGGCGCCGGTCGACGCCCTGCAGACCCCGTACGTGCGGCCGCAGGAGAACGGCGCGCGGCCCGGCGTGCGCTGGGCGGAGCTGCGGGAGCGCCCGGACGGCGGGACCGGGGTCCGGATCACCGGGGCGCCGGAGAGGTTCTGGTTCAGCGCCCGGCGGTGGACGAGCGAACAGCTGGACGCCGCGGCGCACACCACCGACCTGACGCCGGGCGACACCGTGTGGGTGCACCTGGACCACGCCCAGCACGGGCTCGGCTCCGCCTCCTGCGGGCCGGGCGTGCTGCCGGCCCACCGTCTCGATCCCGCGCCGGCCGTTTTCTCGCTGCGCTTCACCGCGCAATTCGTTGAATAAGAAAAGACCTGCACGTCTTCTTCACGCGGACTTCAGGCTTTCCCTCAGAGGAACTGTGGGATGCCTCACAACGCAGAACGCCTGGAACGCGGCGGAAGTACGCCCGAATTTCCCCACAATGGGGTTTTCCGGGAATCCGCGCACCCCACCCCGAAAAGCCGCTACGACCAGGCATTTTCACTGCCGGAGAAGGGAGCGTGACGGAACGCCCCGGACAGTTCTGCCATTTGCAGCCTGTTCCTTGCCATACGCCACTCGCGCCCCCATAGTGGACCGGTGGCTTCCCCCCATGAGGCACCTTCCCTAGCGCACCGCGGCGGCAATACCGTCACGCGGCCGCTGAGGGACGCCTTTCACCTTCCCGCCCGGGAGACCTCGGTTTCCGAGGCACGGCGGCTGGTGCAGCGGCGCCTGCGCGCCTGGGGCGTGGCGGAGGAGTCCTGCGACGACGCCGAGCTGCTCGTCTCCGAACTCTTCACCAACGCCGTACGGCACACCGACAGCGACAAGGTCGGCTGCGAGCTGTGGATGATCGGCGTACGGCTGCGCCTGGAGGTCACCGACGAGGGCGGCGCCCGCCGCCGGCTGCTCCCCACCCCCCGCACCCCGGACGCCGACGGCGAGGGCGGCCGGGGCCTGCTGCTGGTGAGCGTGCTCGCCGACGAGTGGGGCGTACGGCCCGACGAACGCGACCGGGGCAACTCCGTGTGGGCGGAACTCCCCTGCGTGCGCACCCCCGCCTGAACCTGCCCTCTCGCCGCGCCCCCGCGTAGCGACGGCATCACCACGGGGCGCCGAACTGCGGTGTTATCCGGTCGCAACCTCACGCGAGGGCTCCGAGGGGCCGCTGCGATGGCAGGATGCGCGGCAACCTTGCCGATCTTCCCGGGCCCGCGTCACCCACGACGCCGTCGAGGTCCCGGTACGGCAGGGTCGCCCAGGAACCCACCCTGACGGAGGCACCGTGTCCGCCCACCCGACGTCCCGCCGGTCGCTGTCCCTGCTGGCCGCAGCCGCGACCTTCGGTCTGCTCGCCGCCACCACGGCGTGCACCAGTACCAAGACCAGCGCCGGCGACGGGACCGAGATATCGCTCGTCAAGGCCGGCAAGCTCACCACCTGCACCCACCTGCCGTACTCGCCCTTCCAGTTCAAGAAGGGCAACCAGATCGTCGGCTTCGACGTCGACCTGGTCGACGCCGTCGCGAAGGAGCTGGACGTCGAGCAGGAGATCGTCGACACCCCCTTCGAGGGCATCCAGTCCGGTCAGGCACTCAACGCGAACAAGTGCGACGTCGCCGCCGCGGGCATGACCATCACCGACACCCGCGAGGAGAACCTGGACTTCTCCGACCCGTACTTCGAGGCCACCCAGGCGCTGCTGGTCAAGAAGGAGAACGACTACGCCTCGATGGCGGACCTCAAGGGCAAGAAGCTCGGGGTGCAGCAGGCGACCACCGGCGCCAAGTACGGCCAGGACAACGGCGACGGTGTCGAGATCGTCGAGTTCGAGGACATCGCCCTGCTGCTGACGGCGGTCAAGACCGGCCAGGTCGACGCGGCCATCCACGACAACGGGGCCCTCTTCGACTATGTGAAGAAGAACCCGAAGACCAAGGTCACCACGGAGTTCGACACCGGCGAGCAGTACGGGATCGGCGTGCAGACCGGCGACGACGCGCTGCGCAAGCAGGTCAACGACGTCATCGCGAAGATCAAGTCGGACGGGACCTACGACAAGATCTACAAGAAGTGGTTCGGCAAGGCTCCGGAGTCCGCCCAGTGACGGGACGGCTGACCCGCCGCCAGCGCACCACCGCCATCCGCACCACCCAGTACGCCGTGCTGGTGGTCGTGGTGATCGTGATCGCGCTGGTGGCGGACTGGAACGTGATCCACCAGGCCTTCTTCGATCTCGAAGTGGCCCGGGAGCAGTTCCCGGAGATCATCACCACCGCGCTGGTCAACACCCTTCTCTACACCGCGCTCGGCTTCGGGTTCGGTCTGGTGCTGGGTCTGGTGCTGGCGCTGATGCGGTTGTCACAGGTGCCGCCCTACCGGTGGCTGGCGATCGGGTACATCGAGTTCTTCCGCGGCGTGCCGGCCCTGCTGGTGTTCATCGCGCTCGGCTTCGGCGTCCCGCTCGCCTTCCAGGTGTCCATCAACCAGTACGTCACCGTGATGCTGGCGCTGGGCCTGGTCGGCGCCGCCTACATGGCGGAGACCATCCGCGCGGGTATCCAGGCGGTACCCAAGGGCCAGGCGGAGGCGGCACGTTCGCTGGGCATGTCGCAGGGCAGGGCGATGATCTCGATCATCATCCCGCAGGCCTTCCGCATCATCCTGCCGCCGCTGGCCAACGAGCTGATCCTGCTCACCAAGGACTCCTCCCTGGTGTACCTGCTGGGGCTCTCGCTGTCGGGCTACGAGCTGACGAAGTTCGGCCGGGACGCGCTCAATCAGAACCGCAGCATGACCCCGATCCTGCTGGCCGGCCTGCTGTACCTCGTCATCACCCTCCCGCTCGGCCACCTGGTGCGCCGGCTGGAGGCCCGTACCGCGAAGGCCAGGTGAGCGGCATGAAGGACGCCGTGACGAAGACGGAGCACGCCTCCCCCGCCGGCGGGGACACCGCCATCCACATCGCGGACCTGCACAAGTCGTTCGGCGACCTGGAGGTGCTGACCGGCATCGACCTGGACGTGCGCCGGGGCGAGGTGGTGTGCGTGATCGGGCCGTCGGGCTCGGGCAAGTCCACCCTGCTGCGGTGCGTGAACCTGCTGGAGGAGCCCACCTCCGGCACGATCACCGTGGCCGGCACCGAGGTGACCGACGAGAACGTGGACATCGACCGGGTCCGGCGCGGCATCGGCATGGTGTTCCAGTCCTTCAACCTCTTCCCGCACCTGACGGTGATCGAGAACCTCACCATCGCCCAGCGCCGGGTGCTGGGACGGGAGAAGGACGAGGCGCGGAAGGTCGCCCGCCGCAACCTGGAGCGCGTGGGCATGACCGAGAAGGAGTCCGCCTACCCGGCGAAGCTCTCCGGCGGTCAGCAGCAGCGGGTGGCCATCGCGCGGGCGCTGTCGATGGACCCGCAGCTGATGCTGTTCGACGAGCCGACGTCGGCGCTCGACCCGGAGCTCGTCGGCGACGTGCTCTCGGTGATGCGGCGCCTCGCCGCGGAGGGCATGACCATGCTGGTCGTCACGCACGAGATGAGTTTCGCCCGTGAGGTGGCCGACCGGGTCGTCTTCATGGACGGCGGGGTCATCGTCGAGGAGGGCCCGCCGGAGCAGGTCGTGGTCGATCCGCAGCACGCGCGGACCCGCGAGTTCCTCTCCCGGGTGCTCGACCCGGCGGCGGCCGACCTGCCGGACTAGCCTGCCGGACAGGTCAGCCTTCCGGGCCGGCCGTCCCCCGGACGACGAGACGCCGCACACCGGCGAGAACCGGTGTGCGGCGTCTCGCGTCGGCGTGGAAGGGACCGGTGGTCTCAGCCCCCGCGTACACCCAGCAGGTGGTCCATCGCCAGCTGGTCCAGGTGCTCGAAGGCCATGCCGCGCTCGGCGGCCGCGTCCGGGTCGAAGTCCTCGAACGCGGCGCGGTCGGCCAGCAGGCCGGCCGCCGTCTCGCCCGGTTCCAGGGTGGGGCGGGCCAGTTCGTCCAGCCGCGAGGCGCGCAGCGCCTCGGCGACCTCCCGGTCGGCGCGGAACGCGGCGGCCCGCTCGCGCAGCACCAGGTAGTTCCGCATGCAGCCGGCCGCCGACGCCCACACGCCCTGGAAGTCCTCGGTGCGCGGCGGCTTGAAGTCGAAGTGCCGCGGGCCGTCGTAGCCGGCGCTCTCCAGCAGGTCGACCAGCCAGAAGGCCGCGCGCAGGTCGCCGGCTCCGAAGCGCAGGTCCTGGTCGTACTTGATGCCGGACTGGCCGTTGAGGTCGATGTGGAACAGCTTGCCCGCCCACAGCGCCTGCGCGATGCCGTGCGGGAAGTTCAGCCCGGCCATCTGCTCGTGGCCGACCTCCGGGTTGACGCCGAACAGCTCGGGCCGCTCCAGCCGTTCGATGAACGCCAGCGCATGCCCGACGGTGGGCAGCAGGATGTCGCCGCGCGGCTCGTTGGGCTTGGGCTCGAGGGCGAACCGCAGGTCGTAGCCCTGACCGGTGACGTACTCGCCCAGCAGGTCGAAGGCCTCCTTCAGCCGGTCCAGGGCGCAGCGCACGTCCTTGGCGGCGCCGGATTCGGCGCCCTCCCGGCCGCCCCAGGCGACATAGGTGCGGGCGCCGAGTTCGGCGGCGAGGTCGATGTTGCGCATCACCTTGCGCAGGGCGTAGCGGCGTACGTCGCGGTCGTTGGCGGTGAAGGCGCCGTCCTTGAACACCGGGTGGGTGAAGAGGTTGGTGGTCGCCATCGGGACCGTCATGCCGGTCTCGTCCAGCGCGGCGCGGAAGCGCCGGACGTGCCGCTCGCGTTCGGTCCGCGGGGAGCCGAACGGGATGAGGTCGTCGTCGTGGAAGGTGACGCCCCAGGCGCCCAGCTCCGCGAGACGGCGTACGGACTCGGCCGGGTCGAGCGCGGGCCGGGTGGCGTCGCCGAACGGGTCGCGGCCCTGCCAGCCCACCGTCCACAGACCGAAGCTGAACCTGTCCTCAGGGGTCGGCCGGTAGCTCATCGTGCACCACTCTCCTGCTCGGGGTCCGCCGGTTCGGGGGGCTTCGGGACTCTATTCGTCATGCCCGTTGACAAACTAGTATGCGGGCAGGACCCCGCTGGAGGAAGAGGTGAGGGAGCAGTGGCCGCACCCGAAGGGCCGTTCGTCGTCGGCGTGGACAGCTCCACCCAGGCCACCAAGGCGCTCGTCGTCGACGTGGCGACCGGCCGGGTCGTCGCCCGGGGGCAGGCCCCGCACACCGTGGACGCGACGTCCGGCCGGGAGTCCGACCCGGAGCAGTGGTGGACGGCTCTCGCCTCCGCGCTGGAGCAGTGCGGCCCGGCCGTGCGGCGGGCCTCGGCGGTGTCCGTGGCCGGCCAGCAGCACGGCCTGGTGACGCTCGGCCGGGACGGCAGGCCCGTCCGTCCGGCGCTGCTGTGGAACGACGTGCGGTCCGCGCCCCAGCGGGACCGGCTGCTGGCGGAGCTGGGCGGTCCGGAGGGCTGGGCCCGCCGGACCGGGAGCGTGCCCGCGCCGTCCTTCACCGTCACCAAGTGGGCCTGGCTCGCCGAGCACGAGCCGGAGGCCGCGGCGGCCACCACGGCCGTACGGCTGCCGCACGACTACCTCACCGAGCGGCTGACCGGCACCGGCACCACCGACCGCGGCGACGCCTCCGGCACCGGCTGGTGGGCGTCCGACACCGGCACGTACCACGCGGAGACCCTCGACCACGTCGGCCTCTCCCCCGACGCGCTGCCCCGCGTGGTCGGCCACGGCGAGGTGGCCGGCACCGTCCGCGACGGGCTGCCGCTGCCCTCCGGCGCGCTGGTGGCGCCCGGCACCGGCGACAACATGGCGGCGGCGCTCGGGCTGGGTCTGCGTCCCGGGCAGCCGGTGCTCAGCCTGGGCACCTCCGGCACCGTCTACGCCGTCTCCGGGACGCGGCCGGCCGACCCCACGGGCACGGTCGCCGGGTTCGCCGACGCCGGCACCCGCTGGCTGCCGCTGGCCTGCACGCTGAACTGCACCCTCGCCGTGGACCGGGTCGCCGCCCTCCTGGGCCGCGAGCGCGAGGACGTCGAGGCGGGCGGCGGGGCGACGCTGCTGCCCTTCCTGGACGGCGAACGCACACCCGACCTGCCTTACGCGTCCGGCCTGCTGCACGGTCTGCGGCACGACACCACCGGCGGGCACATCCTCCAGGCCGCCTACGACGGCGCGGTCTTCACCCTGCTCGACGCGCTGGAGAAGGTGCTGGGCGGCGAAGCCGCGCCGGACGGCGGAGCCGACGCCCCGTTGCTGCTGATCGGCGGCGGCGCGAAGGGCACCGCCTGGCGGGAGACCGTGCGCCGCCTGTCCGGGCGGCCGGTCCAGGTGCCCCGGGCGCAGGAACTGGTGGCCCTCGGAGCGGCCGCGCAGGCCGCCGGGCTGCTGATGGGCGAGGACCCGGCCGCCGTCGCCCGCCGCTGGGCGACCGCCGACGGCCCGGCCTACCCCGCGGTGCAGCGCGACGAGGAGACCCTCGACCGGCTGACGGCCACGCTCGGGAGCGCGGGCGCGCTGCTGGGCCGATCCGGCTCCTGACCACCGGCCGGCCGCAGCGCGCAGGAGGACCAGATGCCCGCTTCCGCCCCCAACTCGCAACAGGAGATACGGCGCCGCAACCTCTCCCGGGTCCTGCACACCGTGGCCGAACGGGCCCCCGTGTCCCGGGCGGGCATCGCCGCCCGCGTCGGGCTCACCCGGGCCGCGGTCTCCACGCTGGTCGACGAACTGCTGCGCGGCGGGCTGCTGACGGAGCTGGGGCCGGGCCGCACCGGCGGGGTGGGGCGTCCGGGCCACGCGCTCGACGTCGGCGCCCGCGGACCGTGCGGGATCGGCGCGGACGTCGGCGTGGACCGGCTGGTGGTGGTCGCCCTCGACCTGCGCGGCCGGGTCCGCGCCCGCGCCGAGGCGGAGGGCGACCACCGCGACTCCGACCCCGACGAGGTGCTGGCGCGCTTGGCCGCGCTGGTCGAGGAGACGGCCGCCGGGGCGGCCGGGCACGGACTGGCGCCGGCGGGGCTCGCCGTGGCGGTGCCGGGACTGGTCGGCCGCGACTCCACCCGGGTGGTCCGCACGCCCAACCTGGGCTGGCCGGCCACCGACCTGCGCCCCCGGCTGCCCCGGTCCCTGCCGCTCACCGTGGACAACGAGGCCAACTTCGGCGCGCTCGCCGAGCTCTGGCACGGCGGCACGGAGGCCCCCGCCGACTTCGTGCACGTCTCCGCCCGCATCGGCATCGGCGGCGCGGTCGTGCTGGGCGGCGAACTGCTGCGCGGGGCCCGAGGGTTCGCGGGCGAGCTGGGCCACGTGCCGGTGGTACCGGAAGGCAGGCCGTGCGGCTGCGGGGGGCGTGGCTGCCTGGAGCAGTACGCCGGGGAGGAGGCCCTGCTGGGGGCGGCCGGACTGCCCGCCGGGCACGCCTCCCCGCGCAGCCGTACGGCCGTTCTCGCCGAACGGGCCGCGCAGGGCGACGCGGCCGCGCTGCGGGCGCTGCGGGACGCCGGGCGGGCGCTCGGTGTCGCCCTGGCGGGTACGGTCAACCTGCTGGACCCGGAGGCCGTGGTGCTCGGCGGGGAACTCGCCGGGCTCGGACGCTTCCTGCTCCCCGCGCTCACCGGAGAGCTCGCCTCCCGTCAGGCCGCGCCCGCCCCCGTGCCGCGGCTGCTCACCTCCGCCGTCGGCACCGACGGGCCGGTGCTCGGCGCGGCCCGCTCGGTGGTGCGCGCCGTGCTGGACGACCCGATGGCGCACGCCCCCGCGCGGGCGTGACCGGGAGCTTCCCTGCACTTGCGCACGGCGGGCGGCGTACCGGCCCCGGGCGTCGGCCGCCGTGCGATGCTGAGGCCGCAGACGTCCCTCACCTGCGAGACCGCGCCCTGCCGAAGCGCGGCATGCGCACCCGCGACCTGTGAAGGAGTACCGGTGTCGTCCCTCTTCCCAGCCCTGCGCGAGAGCCCGGACCGGACCGCCCTGCGGTTCGGCACGGACGTCCTGACGTACGGCGCACTGGACGCCGCGTCCGGGGCGCTGGCGGAGAAGATCGCCGGGGCCGGCCGGATCGCCGTCTGGGCGACACCCTCCCCGCACACGGCGGTCGCCGTGGTCGCCGCGCTGCGGGCCGGCGTGCCCGCGGTGCCGCTGAACCCGCGGACGGGCACCCGGGAACTGGCGCACATCCTCGGCGACAGCGCCCCGGCGCTGGTCCTCGCCGCGCCCGGCGAGGTGCTCCCCGAGGGCCCCGACACGCTGCCCCGCGTGGACGTGTCCCTGACGACCGGGGCGACGCCGGGGGCCGCGGCGCCCGCGCCCGAGGAGGAGCCGGGGCCGGAGACGGCCGCGCTGGTCGTCTACACCTCCGGCACCACCGGACCGCCGAAGGGCGCGGTGATCCCGCGCCGCGCCGTCGCGCACACCCTGGACGCGCTGGCCGGCGCGTGGGGGTGGACGGCGGACGACGTACTGGTGCACGCCCTGCCGCTGTTCCACGTGCACGGCCTGGTGCTGGGCGTCCTCGGCCCGCTGCGGCGCGGCGGTACCGTGCACCACCTGGGCCGCTTCGACGTGACGGCGGTGGCCCGCGAACTGGCCGGTCCCGGCACGATGCTGTTCGGCGTGCCCACCATGTACCACCGGCTCGCCGAGGCCGTGGCCGACGACCGGGAGCTGGCAGGCGCCCTGTCCGGGGCCCGGCTGCTGGTCTCCGGGTCCGCCCCCCTGCCGCTGCGCGACCACCAGCGGATCGCCGAGGCGACCGGCCGACACGTCGTCGAGCGCTACGGGATGACGGAGACGCTGATGAACACGAGCGTGCGCCTGGCGGACGACGGACGGTCCCTGAGCCCCGCCCGGCCGGGCACGGTCGGGCCGCCGCTCGACGGCGTGGAGCTGCGGCTGGTGGACGAGGCCGGTGCGCCGCTGGAGGCAGGGGACGGCGAGACCGTGGGCGAGGTGGAGGTACGGGGTCTCTCGCTGTTCACCGGGTATCTGGGCCGCCCGGAGGCCACCGCTGCGGCGTTCACCGCGGACGGCTGGTTCCGCACCGGGGACATGGCGACCACCGATGCGGCGGGCGCGGTGACCCTCGTCGGCCGCAAGTCGACCGATCTGGTGAAGAGCGGCGGTTACAAGATCGGTGCGGGCGAGATCGAGAACGCGCTGCTGGAGCACCCCGGCGTGGCGGAGGCCGCCGTGACCGGCGAACCCGATCCGGACCTGGGCGAGCGCGTCGTCGCGTGGGTCGTGCCCCGGGACGCCGCCTCGCCGCCCGGCGAACGCGAACTGGCCGAGCACGTCTCCGCGCTCCTCGCCCCGCACAAGCGGCCACGGCGCGTGCGCTACCTGGACGCCCTGCCCCGCAACGACATGGGCAAGATCCTCAAGCGCGCGCTCGATGCCTGACCGGCCGCAGGCCCCGGCGGGCGTCCCGGCCCGCGAGCTGCTGGCGGGCCTGACCGACGATTTCGCCGAGGCGCCGCCCGAGTCCTGGGCGGCACCCGGAACCGCGGACGACGACGGCCCGCTGGGCTGGCCCGGGTACGGCGCGGCCCGGGGGAAGGCGCGGGCACGCACCGGGGAGGCGGAGTCGGTGGTGCTCGGCACCGGACGGGTCGACGGCACCGAAGCGGTCCTGCTGGCCTTCGAGTTCGGCTTCCTCGGGGGTTCGCTCGGGGAGCGCACGGGTGCCCGCATCGAGGCGGCGCACGTCCTGGCCCGGGAGCGCCGGCTGCCGCTGGTGTCGCTGGTCGCCACCGGGGGCAGCCGTATGCAGGAAGGCATGCGGGCCCTGTCCCAGCTCCAGCGCGTGGCACGGCAGTGCGCGCTCACCCGTGCCGCGGGGGTGCCGCAGCTGGCGGTGGCCCGGCATCCGACGACCGGCGGCGGCTGGGCCGCCGTGGCATCCGGCGCCGATGTGGTGCTGGCCGTCGAGGGCGCGCAGGTGGCCTTCGCCGGCTCCCGCGTGCGGCCGGAAGGTGCGGACCCGGCGGCGTACACGGCCGAGGGGCAGTACGCGGCCGGGCACGTCGACCGGCTGGTGCCCGCCGGGGAACTGCGCAGCGCCCTCGGCCGCTGGCTGGCACTGCTCGCCGGGCCGCCCGGGGACCGGCTGGAGCCGCCCCCGGCGCTGCGGTCGGCCGCCCCGCCGGCGACCGGCTGGGAGGCGGTGGAACGCGCCCGCTCCGCCGGACGGCCACGCGCGGGCGCCTACCTGGACGCGTGCTTCACGCGGCGCGAGGAGATCGGCGGCGACCGCTGCGGCGGCCGGGACGACCAGGGCGTCGCCTGCGGCCTCGGCCGCCTGCCGGACGGCACCACGGCGGCGTACGCGGCGCAGCTGGGCACCGCGACCCGCCCTGCCGGATACCGCACGGCGGCGCGTCTGGTCCGGCTCGCGGACCGGCTGGGCCTGCCGGTCCTCACGCTGGTCGACACGCCCGGTGCGGCGGGCGACGGCGAGGCGGAACGGGCGGGGACCGGCCCGGCGGTGGCCGCGTGCTTCGCGGCCGTGGCCGAGGCCCGGGTGCCGGTGACCACCCTGGTTGTCGGCGAGGGCGGCTCGGGCGGTGCTCTCGCGCTGGCCGCGCCCGGCCACACGTGGCTGGTGCCGGAGGCGTACTTCTCCGTCATCGCGCCGGAGTCGGCCGCAGCCGTGCTCAAGCGGGACGGCGGGCGGGTGCGCGAGACCGCCGACCAGCTGCGCCTGCGCCCTCAGGACGTCGTCGGCCTCGGCGCCGCCCGCGGGATCGTCGACCCCGCCTGAGCCCGCACGACCCCCGCCTGGGCCCGCCCTCTTCCGCCGGGCGGGCCCAGGCCTCACCGGGAGGTCCGGCCCGGTGCGGCGCGGGTTGCGGGGGTTGCGCGGGGTTGCGCAGGGATGTCGTCCCGGCATCCCCCTTGACCCCGGCATTGGTCTATGCCAAAGCTGTGCGTCAACCCCCCACAGTCCGCGCCGCCACCCGCCGTCCGGCGGCACCCGTGCGACCTTCCCTGGGGGAGCCATGCCCTTTTCGTTCCGGAGGAGAGGCGCCGTCCGTGCCCTCGCGCTCGCCCTGAGCAGCGCCCTGCTCGCCGCGTGCGGCCTCATCGGCGAGAGCGACGACGGCCGGACGCTGACGGTGTGGCTGATGGAGGGCAGCCTCACCGACGGCCTCACCCGCGACCTGGTCCGCGACTACGAGGCGCAGCACCCGGGCGTCGAGGTGGAGGTGGTCGTGCAGCAGTGGCCCGGAATCGACCGGAAGGTGACCGCCGCGCTGCGGTCCGGCGACGGCCCCGACGTCATCGAGGTCGGGAACACGCAGGTCGCGCAGTACGTGCAGACGGGGAAGGTGCAGAACCTGACCGTCCGGATGATGGACCTGGGCAGCGACGAGTGGCTGCCCGCCCTCGGGGCGTCCGGCCAGGTGGACGGCTTCCAGTACGGCGTCCCGTTCTACGCCGCCAACCGGGTCGTGGTCTACCGCAAGGACCTGTTCGAGGCGGCCGGGATCGACTCCCCGCCGCGCACCCGGGACGCGTGGCTGACCGCGACGGCCGCGCTGGACTCCCCGCCCGGCCAGCAGGGCATCTACCTGCCGGGCCGGAACTGGTACGTGCTGGCCGGTTTCGTGTGGGACGAGGGCGGCCGGCTGGCCGACGAGCGCAGCGGCCGGTGGAGCGGCGCCCTGGACACCCCGCAGGCACTGCGGGCCATGGACTTCTACCGCGAACTCCAGTCCCACGGGGAGGCGCCGCCCGCTTCCGACGAGGCGAACCCGGACCAGGAGCAGGTGTTCGCGGAGGGCCGCGTGGCCCAGCTGATCACCGTGCCCGGCGGCGCGCGCCTGATCACCGACGCCAACCCGGACCTGAAGGGCAAGCTGGGCTTCTTCCCCGTCCCGGGCGAGAAGCCGGGCGAGCCGTGTGCGGTGTTCACCGGCGGCTCGGTGCTGATCATGCCGGACGGCGAGGGCCTCGACGAGGAGGCGTACGCCTTCGTCAAGCTGCTGTCCGGCGACCGGTGGCAGCGGCGCATCGCCGGGGAGATGAGCTACGTACCGAACAAGGCGAGGCTCGCCGGCGCACTGGACGGCGACCCGGGTGCGGAGGCCATGGCGCGCGCGGCCGAGCACGGTCACACCGTCCCCGCCTCCCCGTCCTGGGGCACGCTGGAGGCGGACAACCCGATCACGCGGTACATGACTGCCGTGCTGCGCGGCGAGGCGAAGCGGCCGGCGGCGCAGCGGGCGTCCGCGACCATCAGCCGGGTACTCAACGGCACCGGCTGAGACGCGGTGAGTCCTGCGCCTCCCGGTGGTACCCGTCGCCCATGGACTGGTTCACCGCACCGGAGCTCTGGCTCGCCCGGGAGATGGCGCAGCGCGGCCTGGCGCTGCTCTACGTCGTCGCCTTCCTCACCTCGGCGCTCCAGTTCCGTCCGCTGATCGGCGAGAAGGGCATGCTGCCCGCGGACCGCTTCGTGCGCGCGGTGCCGTTCCGCAGCGCGCCCGGACTGTTCCAGTGGCACTTCTCCGACCGCTTCTTCGCCGCCGTCGCCTGGTCGGGGGCGGCGCTGGCCGCCGCTCTGGCGGCGGGCGCCGGGGACGCCGTGCCGCTGGGTGCCGCGATGGCGGCGTGGGCGGTGCTGTGGGCGCTGTACCTGTCGATCGTGAACGTGGGGCAGACCTGGTACGGCTTCGGCTGGGAGTCGCTGCTGCTGGAGGCGGGATTCCTGGCCGTCTTCCTGGGCAACGACTCCGTCGGACCGCCCGTGCTGGTGCTGTGGCTGCTGCGCTGGCTGCTGTTCCGTGTGGAGTTCGGGGCGGGCCTGATCAAGTGGCGGGGCGACCGCTGCTGGCGTGAGCTGACCTGCCTGGACCACCACCACGAGACCCAGCCCATGCCCGGGCCGTTCAGCTGGCACTTCCACCGGCTGCCGCGCCGCATGCACCGGGCGGAGGTGGCCGCCAACCACGTCACGCAGCTGCTGGTGCCGTTCGCGCTGCTGCTCCCGCAGCCGGTCGCCGGGGCAGCCGCCGCGCTGATGATCGTCACCCAGCTGTGGCTGCTGCTGTCCGGGAACTTCGCCTGGCTGAACTGGCTGACCGTCGTTATCGCGTGCGCGGCGCTGGACACCTCGCTGGTCACCGGTCCCCGCACCTACGGCGCCACGCCGCTGTGGTTCGCCGCCCTGGTGTGCGCGCTGACCGTGCTGGTGGCCGTGCTCAGCTACCGCCCGGTCCGCAACCTGCTGTCCCCGCGGCAGCGGATGAACCGCTCGTTCGACCCCCTGCATCTGGTCAACACCTACGGGGCGTTCGGCAGCGTGACCCGGGTGCGCCACGAGATCGTGCTCGAGGGGACGGACGCCGAGCACCCGGACGAGGACACCGCATGGCGGGAGTACGACTTCCGCGGGAAGCCAGGCGACCCGAGCCGGCGGCCGCGGCAGTTCGCGCCGTACCACCTGCGGCTGGACTGGATGATGTGGTTCGCCGCGCTCTCCCCGGCGTACACCCGTGGCTGGTTCGACGCGTTCGTGCTGCGGCTGCTGCGGTCGGATCCGGACACCCTGCGGCTGCTCCGCCGCAACCCGTTCCCGGACGGCCCGCCGGCGCACGTACGGGCGCTGCTCTACCGCTACCGGTTCACCACCGGGTCCGAGCGCCGGGAGACCGGCATGTGGTGGCACCGCACCCTGGTCCGCGAGTACCTCTCGCCCGTACGGGCGCCCGCCACGACACCTCATCCGTTCCGGTGATTCGTGGCCGGATCCGTACGGTGCCGGACGGGCCTCCGCGACCCCTCGGCCAGCGGCGGGAGCACCCCCGCGGAGCCGGGCGTGAACGATCCGCACCGAATCCGGGGTTTAACCCGGAGGCCGCAGCTTGACCACGAATTTGCAACATGCCTAGCCTGCCGCAATGAGCCTTCGAAGGACACTGAACACATCCCTGCGCAAAGCCACCGGCTTCGAGATCCGGCGCGCGTCCATGCCGGAGACCGCCAAGCTGAAGCCGAAGGCAGCCGAGAAGGCTCCGCGGCCCAAGCCGATCGGGTTCCGCGAGACGAAGAACCCGGAGCTCGACCGCCTGCTCCGCAAGCCGGTCTTCATCATGTCGCCGGTGCGCTCCGGCTCCACCCTGCTGCGCGTGCTCGTCGGCGGCCACTCCAAGCTGCACGCCCCGCACGAGCTCCACATCCGCCGGCTGAGCGTCGGGTACGGCACGTCCATCTCCAAGAAGGCCATGGACGCGCTCGACCTGGACACCGCCGACCTGGAGCACCTGCTGTGGGACCGGGTCATGCACCGCGAACTGGTCAAGCACGGCGGCGAGTTCATCGTCGAGAAGACGCCGAGCAACGCCTTCGCCTGGAAGCGCATCGCCGCCTGCTGGCCGGACGCCCGCTACATCTTCCTGCTCCGCCACCCGGCCTCCATCGCCCGTTCCTGGCACGAGTCGGACCCGGAGAAGCGTTCGGAGGAGGAGGCCACCGCCGACGCCCTGCGCTACATGAAGGCCGTCGAGCGGGCCCGGGGCGGCCTCACCGGCCACCTCGTCCGCTACGAGGACCTCACCGCCGACCCCGAGCAGACCCTCAAGGGCATCTGCTCCTTCCTCGACCTGGAGTTCGAGCCGCAGATGCTCGAGTACGGCCAGCGCGAGAAGAGTGACATGAAGCGCGGTCTGGGCGACTGGCGGGAGAAGATCCTCAGCGGCAGCGTGCAGCCGGGCCGGGAACTGCCCTCCCTCGACGACGTCCCCGAGCTGCTCCGCCCGATGTGCGAGGCCTGGGGCTACACCAAGGATGCGGAGGGCGCGCACTCCGCATGAAACCCCACGCCGAAATCGACGAGGTGTGGCCGCGCGACGGCCGCATCAGACTGGTGGGATCGCTCCACGGACGCGAGCCTGGAGGCGACGGATGGCAGCTCGTACTGGCGCTGCGCGGGCATGAGAAGTACCGGCTGCGCTACGACGCGCGGCTGGACGGCACGGCGTTCGACGCCTCGGTGCCGGTCGACGACCTCGCGCTGGACGGACTGCACAAGGCGGTCTGGGACCTCCACCTCTCCCCCGCGGGCGACGACGAGGAGACGCTGACGGTCGGCAGGCATCTGGACGACATCGCGGGCAAGAGGAAGATCTTCGTCTTCCCCGGTCAGTCCGCCCACGACGAGGACGGGACGGTGGTCCGCCCCGTCTACAGCAACGCGGACGACCTGACCGTCGAGTGCGTCCCCGGCGACCTGCCGCTGAGCCCGGACGAGCTGCCCTTCGAGCGGACGGAGTGGATGGTCCGATGAAGATCCGCTACCTGCTGCTGCACGCCTATGGCACCGGCGGCACCATCCGTACCGTGATGAACCAGGCCAACACCCTGGTCGCCGCGGGTCACGACATCGAGATCGTCAGCGTCATAAGGCACCGCGACGAGATCCAGTTCCCGCTGGACGACCGGGTCGCCGTCACCTCCCTGATCGACGGTCGCGAGGCCAGGGCCGGCGCCCAGGGCTGGAAGGAGGGCCTCAAGAACCCGGAGGACGTCGCGCTCGCCCACACCGACCCGGAGCTCGTCCCGGCCGGCGAGTTCGGTGTGCGGTACTTCAACCGGTACGTCGAGGTCGTGGTCGGCGCCTACCTCGAAGGGCTCACCGACGGCATCCTGGTCACCACCCGGCCGGCGCTCAACATCCTCGCCGCGCACCACGCGCCCCGTCACCTGGTACGGGTCGCGCAGGAGCACATGAACCTGTCGGTGCACCGCAAGGACGTCGTCGCCGCGATCCAGGAGTACTACCCCCGCTTCGACGCCGTCGCCGTGCTGACCCACCGGGACCTGGAGGACTACGGGAAGATCCTTCCCGACACCCACCTGGTGCGGATCCCCAACGCCGTCCACTCGATGGACCAGCAGCCGTCCGACTGGTCCCGCAAGATCGCGGTCGCAGCGGGCCGGCTCGCCCCCCAGAAGGGCTTCGACATGCTGATCCCGGCATGGGCGAAGGTGGCCGAGCGGCACCCCGACTGGCAGCTGCGCATCTTCGGCCACGGCGAGAAGCGGGCCCAGCTGCGCGCGCTCATCGAGAAGCACCACCTGTACAACCAGGTGCTGCTCATGGGCCAGACCAAGGCGCTGGACGACGAGCTGACCAAGTCCTCGATGTACGTGCTGAGTTCGCGCTTCGAGGGGCTTCCGATGGTGATGATCGAGGCCATGACGCACGCCCTGCCGGTGGTGAGCTTCGACTGCCCGACGGGCCCGGCCGACGTGCTCACCGACGGCCAGGAGGGCATGCTCGTGCCGGCGGAGGACGTCGACGCCCTCGCCGAGGCACTGATCCGCCTGATGGACGACAAGGCGCTGCGCGAGAAGATGGGCACGGCAGCGCTGGAGACGGCGCAGAACTACGCCCCCTCCGCGGTGCACCCGCAGTGGGAGACGCTGTTCACCGAACTCCTCACCGCCTCCGGGCGGGACTGATCACCGCCTCCGGGCGGGACTGACCGAGAGCCAAGGACGGGTAACCGATGAACGCAGCCGGCGACGACCGGCGGGGGGCCACCGTGTGGCTCACCGGCCTGCCCAGTGCGGGGAAGACCACGATCGCCCGCGCGCTGGCGGACCGCCTGGCCCGCGACGGCCGCCGGGTGGAGGTGCTGGACGGGGACGAGATCCGCACCTTCCTCACCGCGGGGCTGGGCTTCTCCCGCGAGGACCGCGACACCAACGTGCAGCGGATCGGCTACGTGGCCGAGCTCCTCGCCTCCAACGGGGTGATCGCGGTCGTCCCGGTGATCGCCCCGTACGCGGACAGCCGGGAGTCCGTCCGCAAGCGTCACCAGGCGGCGGGCACCACCTACCTGGAGGTGCACGTCTCCACTCCGGTCGAGGAGTGCTCCGAGCGGGACGTGAAGGGTCTCTACGCACGTCAGGCCGCCGGTGAGATCTCCGGTCTCACCGGCGTCGACGACCCGTACGAGGCGCCGGAGGCGCCCGATCTGCGGTTGGACACCCGCGGCCGCGGCGTCGAGGAGTCGGCCGGCGCGGTGCACGCCCTGCTGACCGAGAGGGGTCTGGTATGAGCGCGGCCGGCCCGGGCCAGGAGGGCTCCTACGGCGAGGAACTGCCCGACGAGCCGTACGTGCTGTCGCATCTGGACGCGTTGGAGTCGGAGGCGGTGCACATCTTCCGGGAGGTGGCCGGGGAGTTCGAACGCCCCGTGATCCTCTTCTCCGGAGGCAAGGACTCCATCGTCATGCTGCACCTGGCGCT
>NZ_JAVREQ010000019.1:0-145216 GCF_031845485.1 Streptomyces hazeniae | reverse complement strand
CCCGGGTGGCGGTGGGTGGGGGGGTGGGGGGGGGGTGGGAGGGTGACGGGGTGACGCTGCCTTTCGACGCCGTGCTGTGCGACATCGACAACGTGATCCGGTACTACGACCACACCGAACTGGCGCGACTGGAGGAGGCCGAAGGGCTGGAACCGGGGACGACGGCGAAGGTCGCGTTCTCCGACGGGGTCGACGGGCCCCTGCTGCGCGGCGAGATCACCAAGAGCCGGTGGCGGGAGTCGATCGTCCGGGGGCTGACCGGGCTGGTGCCGGAGGATGCGGCGCGGAGGCTGGTCCGGGCGTTCGGGCGGACGCCGACACGGGCGGACGTGACGGTCGTGGAGCTGCTGCGACGGGCGCAGCGGCACGTGCCGGTGGTGCTGGTGACCAACGCAACGCGCGAGCTGGCGGAGGAGCTGGAGCCGTTGGGGCTGCTGGCGCACTTCGGTGACCGGATCGTCAACAGCGCGCTGGTGGGGGTGGCGAAGCCCGACCGGCGGATCTACCTGCGGGCGGCGGAGGTGGCGGGGGTGCCCCCGGAGCGGTGTGTGTTCGTCGACGACCGGGCGGAGAACGTCGAGGCGGCGGCCGCGCTGGGGATGACCGGTGTGCACTTCCGCCGGGTGGAGGATCTGGCGCGGGCGCTGGAGGAGCTGCCGGGGTGAGGGCCGGGCCGTGCCGCACGATCCGGAGCGGGGCTACCTGCGGCTTCGACCGTGCTCAGTGAGGATCCGCTGGAGTTCGCGGGCGGCGCGGGGCGGTGAGACGTCGCTGCGGTGGGCGACGGAGACGGTGCGGTGCAGGCCGGGCGGGGTGAGCGGGGTGCGGCGCAGGCCGGAGCGGGCGGCGACCATGCCGGGGACGACGGCGACGCCGAGGCCGGCGCGGACGAAGCCGAGCACGGCGTCCATCTCGCCGCCCTCCACGGCGAACACCGGGTCGAAGCCGGCGGCACGGCACGCGGAGACGGTGAGGTCGCGCAGGTCGTAGCCGCGGCGGAACATCACCAGGGGCCGGTCGCGCAGGTCGTCGATACGCAGGCGGCGCCGGTGGGGGAAGCCGGTGCCGGGTGCGGAGACGACGACGAGTTCCTCGGTGAGGAGTTCGGTGGTCGTCAGCGCCGGGGCGGGTCCGGCGAGCGGGGTGATGACGAGGGCGAGGTCGAGCTCTCCGGCGGCCAGGACGCGCACCAGGTCCTGCGAGCCGCCTTCGTGGACGACGAGGTCGACGCCCGGGTAGCGGGCGCGGAAGGTGCTGAGCACGTCCGGGACGAAGCCGGCGCACAGGCTGGGCGGGGCGCCGAGCCGGACGCGGCCGCGGCGGAGCCGGGCGACCTCCTGGACCTCGCGGCGGGCGGTCTCGGTGTCGGCGAGGATGCGGCGGGCCAGCGGGAGCAGTGCCTCGCCCGCGTCGGTGAGCGAGATGTGGCCGCGGGCGCGGTGGAACAGCTCCGCGCCGAGTTCCTTCTCCAGCGCGCGGATCTGCTGGGAGAGGGAGGGCTGGGCGACGAGTTCGCGGGCGGCGGCGCGGGTGAAGTGCCGGGTCTCCGCGACGGCGGTGAAGTAGCGGAGCTGCTGGAGCTGCATAGGACCAGCATAGGTGTTCCCTATGGAAGCCAGCGCTTTCATGTCTTGGACGGATGAGCGCGGGGCTTCCTACCGTCGGGGCATGGCACTGGTGACGCGGGAGCGAAGGCCGTCCCTGGCGGGGATGCTGTGGCGTTCGACCGTCGGGAAGAAGGCCGTGATGGCCCTGACCGGCCTGGCGATGCTGCTGTACCTGGTCGCGCACATGCTGGGGAACCTCAAGGTGTTCTTCGGTCCCGGGGACATGAACGGCTACGCGCACTGGCTGCGGACGATCGGGGAGCCGTTCCTGGGGCCCGAGTGGTTCCTGTGGCTGGCGCGGATGGCGCTGGTGGCCGCGGTCGTCGCGCACGGGGTGGCCGCGTACCAGCTGAGCCGCCGGGACCTGGCCGCGAGGCCGGTGGGATACGCGCACCGGCGGCGCCGGGCGAGCTACGCGACGAGGACGATGCGCTGGGGCGGGATCATCCTGGCGCTGTTCGTGGTGTGGCACGTGCTGGACCTGACGACGGGGACGGTGCACCCCGGGTTCGAGCAGGGCCGTCCCTACCAGAACGTCGTGGACACCTTCTCCACCTGGTACGGCAACGCCGTCTACGGCGTGGCGATGCTCGCGGTGGGGCTGCACGTGCGGCACGGCTTCTGGAGCGCCGCGCAGACGCTGGGGGCCAACCGGCCGCACCTGGACCGTGCGCTCAGGCGTGCCGCGGACGTGCTCGCGGTGGCGCTGACCGCCGGGTTCCTCGCCGTACCGATCGGTGTGATGACGGGAGTCGTGAGCTGACATGAGCACGGACAGCACGTATTTCCGGGTGGGAGAGCCGCTGACGGACGCGGCGGCCCCGGACGGCCCGATCTCGGAACGCTGGCGGCGCCGGCGCTTCGAGGCGAAGCTGGTCAACCCGGCGAACCGCCGCCGGCACACCGTCATCGTCGTCGGCACCGGCCTGGCCGGCGGGGCAGCGGGCGCGACACTGGCCGAACAGGGCTACCGCGTCGTGCAGTTCTGCTTCCAGGACTCGCCGCGCCGCGCCCACTCCGTCGCCGCGCAGGGCGGCATCAACGCCGCCAAGGACTACCGCAACGACGGCGACTCCGTGCAGCGCCTGTTCTACGACACGGTCAAGGGCGGCGACTTCCGGTCCCGCGAGTCGAACGTGCACCGGCTGGCGGAGGTGTCGGTGGAGATCATCGACCAGTGCGTGGCGCAGGGCGTGCCGTTCGCCCGCGAGTACGGCGGGCTGCTGGACACCCGCTCGTTCGGCGGGGTGCAGGTCGCCCGGACCTTCTACGCGCGCGGGCAGACGGGGCAGCAGCTGCTGCTCGGTGCGTACCAGGCGCTGTCCCGGCAGATCGCCGCCGGACGGGTGGAGATGCACCCGCGCACCGAGATGCTGGACCTGATCGTGGTGGACGGCAGGGCCCGCGGCATCGTGGCCCGCGACCTGGTGACCGGCAGGGTGGACCCGTACTTCGCGGACGCGGTGGTGCTGGCCAGCGGCGGGTACGGCAACGTCTTCCACCTGTCGACGAACGCGAAGAACTCCAACGCGACCGCCGTGTGGCGCGCGCACCGGCGCGGGGCGTACTTCGCCAACCCGTGCTTCACCCAGATCCACCCCACCTGCATCCCGCGCTCCGGCGCGCACCAGTCGAAGCTGACGCTGATGAGCGAGTCGCTGCGCAACGACGGCCGCATCTGGGTGCCGCGGAGGGCCGGGGACGGACGGGCGCCCGGCGACATCCCGGAGGAGGAGCGGGACTACTACCTGGAGCGGCTGTACCCGTCGTTCGGGAACCTGGTACCGCGCGACATCGCGTCCCGGGCGGCGAAGAACGTGTGCGACGAGGGCCGCGGCGTCGGACCGGGCGGGCAGGGCGTGTACCTGGACTTCGCGGACGCGCTGGCCCGGCTGGGGCGGGACGCGGTGGCGGAGCGGTACGGGAACCTGTTCGAGATGTACGAGCGGATCACGGCGGAGGACCCGTACCGGGTCCCGATGCGGATCTACCCCGCGATCCACTACACGATGGGCGGGCTGTGGGTCGACTACGACCTGCAGACCACCGTGCCCGGACTGTTCGCGATCGGCGAGGCGAACTTCTCCGACCACGGCGCCAACCGGCTCGGCGCCTCCGCGTTGATGCAGGGGCTCGCGGACGGCTACTTCGTGCTGCCGGCGACCCTGGGCGACTATCTCGCCCGCGGGGCCGCGGCGGGGGCCCTGGGCGAGGTCCGGCACGACCACCCGGCCGTGCACGAGGCGGTGTTCGCCGTCACCGACCGGCTGTACGCGCTGCTGTCCAACAACGGCGACCGCACCCCCGAGTCGTTCCACCGGGAGCTGGGCGCGCTGCTGTGGGACGCGTGCGGCATGTCCCGGACGGAGGACGGGCTGCGCCGCGCACGGGAGCGGATCCTGGAGCTGCACGCCGGGTTCTGGGAGCGCGTGCGGGTGCCGGGCGGCGGCGAGCAGCTCAACCAGTCGCTGGAGCAGGCCAACCGGGTCGCGGACTACTTCGAACTGGCGGACCTGATGTGCCGGGACGCGCTGCACCGCGACGAGTCGTGCGGCGGCCACTTCCGGGAGGAGAGCCGCACCCCGGAGGGCGAGGCGCAGCGCGACGACGAGCGGTTCGGCTACGTGGCGGCCTGGGAGTTCGCCGGGGCGGGTGAGCCGCCGGTACTCCACCGCGAGCAGCTCGCCTTCGCGTACGTCCACCCCACTCAGCGGAGCTACCAGTGAGCACGACACCGACGACGATGACACTGGCCCTGCGGATCTGGCGCCAGCCCGGCCCGGACGCGCCCGGGCGGATGACGCCGTACCGGGTGCCGGGCGTCAGCCCGGACATGTCGTTCCTGGAGGTGCTCGACACCCTCAACGAACGGCTCGCCGAGGACGGCGAGGAGCCGGTGGCGTTCGACCACGACTGCCGCGAGGGCATCTGCGGCGCCTGCGGCGTGGTGATCGACGGGCAGGCGCACGGGCCGGAGCGCACCACCGCGTGCCAGCTGCACATGCGGCACTTCGAGGACGGCGCGACCCTCGACGTCGAGCCGTGGCGCGCGGGCGCGTTCCCGGTGGTGCGGGACCTGGTGGTGGACCGTTCGGCGCTGGACCGCGTGATCGGCGCGGGCGGGTACGTGACGGCGCCGACCGGCAGCGCACCCGACGCGCACGCGGTGCCGGTACCGAAACCGGCGGCGGACACGGCGTTCGACAACGCCGAGTGCATCGGCTGCGGCGCCTGTGTGGCCGCCTGCCCGAACGGCTCCGCGATGCTGTTCACGGCGGCCAAGGTCGTGCACCTGAACGCGCTGCCGCAGGGGGCGCCGGAGCGGGAGTCGCGGGTACTGGACATGGTCGGGCAGATGGACGACGAGGGGTTCGGCGGCTGCACCAACGCCGGCGAGTGCGCCACGGCCTGCCCGAAGGGCATCCCGCTGACCAGCATCGCCGCCATGAACCGCGAGTACCTCCGAGCCGCCCGCCGCCGCCCGGGGAGGTAGGCCGGAGCGGCGCCGCCTCGCGGGCCGTGGGGCTCCCGGCGCCGTCGGGCCCGCTCAGCGCAGGCGCCGGGCGAGTTCGACGCGGGAGCGGACGCCGAGCGTGGCGAACGTGTTGCGGAGGTGGTGTTCGACGGTTCGGGTGCTGACGGAGAGCCGTTCGGCGATCTCCCGGTTGGTGGCTCCCTCCGCCACACAGCGCGCGATCCGCAGCTGCTGGGGCGTCAGCGCCCGCAGCACGTCGCCCGGTTCGGGATCCGGGCCGTCCACCGCCGCTCCCGTGGCGCGCAGTTCGGCGCGGGTGCGCGCGGACCAGTGGACGGCTCCACACCGCTCGAAGCCCGCGAGCGCGGACCGCAGCCGGTCCCGCGCTTCGAGCAGCCTGCGAGCCCGCCGCAGCGCCGTGCCCCAGAGCAGTTCGGTGCGGGAGCGTTCGAAGTCGGCGCCCGCGTCGTCGTGCAGGGCGAGCGCGCGGACGTAGTGGCTGCCCGCGCGGCCGGGGTCGGCGGCCAGCAGGGCCCGGCAGCGGGCCAGTTGGCCCGGCGCCTGCGGGTCTGCCGTCCACGCGGTCCACTCGGCGAACTCCGCGACCGCCTCCGCCGCGCCCTCCGTCCGGCCCGCGAGGACGGCCGCCTCCACGAAGCAGGGCACGGCGAGCATGCGCAGGGCCCAGTGGCCGACCGGCGCGGGGGGCCGCACGAGCGGGGCGAGCCGGCCCACCGCCTCGCGGGGGCGCCCGGCGGCCAGGTCGGCGCGGGCGAGCGCCCAGGCGGCGAGGGCCCGCGTCATGCCGAGTCCGTGCGCGGCCGCGGTCTCGGTGGCGGCACCGGCGTGGGCGAGGCAGCCCGGAGTGTCGCCGGTCACGAACGCCGTCATGGCGAGAAGGGCGTGGTGGTGGGCTGCCGCGTTGCGCTGCCCGGTCCTCTCGGCGAGGCGTAGACCCTGGGTGGCGTGCGCGTGGGCCCTTGCGTGGTGTCCGGCGCGCAGCTCCGCGTACGCGAGGTACTCGGTGATCTGCGGCAGGAGGGTGCCGCGGTCCTCCGTGCGGGCGAGCGCCAGCGCGCGGGTCGCGGCGTCGAGGGCGGCGGTGATGTCGCCGACGACCAGGGCCACGACGCAGATCCGCAGCAGTTCGGCGGGCGTGGAGCTCGGAAGGCCGCGGGCCAGGGCTCGCGCGAGGAGGGACGCGCCCTCAGCGAAGCGGCCGTGGAGCACGGCGGTCATGCCGGTCAGGTAGGCGTCGGGCGGCGCGGACGCCTGTTGCAGGGCGAGTCCCCGGGCGAGCGCATCGCGGAAGGTGTCGAGGTCACCGTCCAGCCAGGCGGCCTCGGTCGCTGCGTGGACGGCCTCCAGCGCGAGCCGGCGGTCGTGCGGGGCGAGCAGGCGGGCCGCGAGCAGGAGCAGTTCGCGGGCGTCTGCCACCGGGCCGCCGCGGAGGTCGAGCAGGCCGCGGGCCAGAGCGGCACGGCCACGACGCACGTCGGTGCCGGGTGACGGCGGCCCGGGGACGCGTCCGAGCAGTGCTTCGGTGCGGCCCGGATCGTCGGCGAGCCGGTCGAGGAGGGCTTCGATCGCGGCCAGTTCGGGCGTGCGGGGGCGCGGGCGGAGCGGACTGGTGCTGATCGGCATACCGGTCACCCCGTCGAGGTTACGGAAAGGCGGGGACGGGTGGAACGGTGCGGGCGACGCCGCCCTCCCCCACCGGAGGGCGGCGTCGCCGGGCACTGCGCGGGGACGGCGCGGGGTCACCCGCCGTGCGGGCAGTTGCCGCGGTACTCCTCGATCTCCGTGCTGGGGCCGGGGATCGGGCAGAGGAACTGCTCGTACCGGGTGTCGTCGTCGATGAAGCGCTTCAGCCAGGAGATGCTGTACTTCGCGATCGTGGTGTCCGGCGAGTTGGGCGCGAAATGGTTGGCCCTGTTGAGTTCGAGGTAGGCCCGGTCCAGGGAGCCCGGCAGGCTCTCGTAGAAGGGCTCCGCATGCGACGAGACGGGGGCGATCGAGTCGCCGTCGGCTCCCACGATCAGCGTCGGGACGCCGACGTCCCGCCAGGTCTTGTCGAGGTTCCACGGGGTGAGCGGAATCGCCGCCTCCAGCGAGGGCCGGTCGACGGCGGCCTCCAGGCTGCCGCCGCCTCCCATGGAGTGGCCCATCACGCCGAGCCGGGAGGCGTCGATACGGTCCCTCACGGAGCTCCGCTCCGTCAGGTAGTCGAGTGCGGCGAGGAGCTGGCGGCCGCGAGAGGCGGGCTGGTCGAGCCGGGTGAGGGTGTCGATGGTGAAGACGACGAACCCGCGGGAGGCCAGCCGCGGCCCGTACCAGGCCATGCTGGACTGGTCGGCCGTGTACCCGGGGGCCACGGCGACGGCGCCGAACGTGCCGTCGGAGGTCTCCGTCGGGTAGTAGACGGTGCCGCCGCCGAACCCGGAGACCTCCAGGGAGGACACCCGGTCCTCGGCGACGTCGTAGTGGCCCCGGGGCGCCTCGACGCTGTCCTCGGTGGGGTCGGGACCGCGCTCGTAGGGGTTGTCGGCGGCGGGCGCGGTCGCCGGGGCGGGAGCGGGGGCCGCCTGGGCGCCGGGGGCCGGCCCGGTCAGGGTGGCGAGGCCGAGGGCCAGGACGGCGGTGAGCCCGGTGCCGGCGGCGCGGACCCTGCCGCCGCGCGCGGGGCTTCTGCGGGGGGTGGTGCCGGGGTGCTGACGCATCGGGGGAGCACATCCTTCCGGTCGCGGATGCCCTCACGGTGCCCTCGGGCGCTGCTCCGCGCATCGGTGGAATCACCGGTCTCCCCTGCGGCGGTCCCCCTGGCGGTGGGGGGCGTTCAGCGCACGGCGTGGCCCGCGTCGCGGAGGATGTCCTTGACCTGGCCGATGCGCAGATCGCCGAAGTGGAAGACGGAGGCGGCGAGTACGGCGTCGGCGCCCGCGTCGATGGCGGGCGGGAAGTGGCCCAGGCGCCCGGCGCCCCCGCTGGCGACGACGGGGACGGTGACACAGGCACGGACGGCCGCGATCATCTCGGTGTCGTAGCCGTCCCTGGTGCCGTCGGCGTCCATGGAGTTGAGCAGGATCTCCCCGGCGCCGAGTTCGGCGGCCCGCTGCGCCCACTCGACGGCGTCCGTGCCGGTGCCCCGACGGCCGCCGTGGGTGGTGACCTCGTAGCCGGACGGCGTGCCGGCGTCGCTGCGGCGGGCGTCGACGGACAGCACGAGGACCTGGCGGCCGAACCGTTCGGCGACCTCCCGGAGGAGTTCCGGCCGGGCGATCGCGGCGGTGTTGACGCCGACCTTGTCCGCTCCGGCGCGCAGCAGCCGGTCCACGTCGGCGGCGGTGCGGACGCCGCCGCCGACGGTGAGGGGGATGAAGACCTGCTCGGCGGTGCGCCGCACCACGTCGTAGGTGGTCTCGCGGTCGCCGGAGGAGGCGGTGATGTCGAGGAAGGTCAGTTCGTCGGCGCCCTCGGCGTCGTAGACCTTGGCCATCTCGACCGGGTCGCCGGCGTCGCGCAGGTTCTGGAAGTTGACGCCCTTGACGACCCGGCCGTCGTCCACGTCCAGGCAGGGGATGACTCGTACGGCCAGCGTCATGCGGTCTGGTGCTCCATCGTCGTTCAGGGGGTGCGCAGGGCTTCGACCTCGACCTCGACCAGCACCCGGGAGTCGACGAAGCCGGAGACCACGACCAGGGTGGCGGCCGGGCGTACGGCGTCGAAGATCTCCTTGTGGGCGCGGCCGACGTCGTCGACGTCCCGGGCGTGGGTGAGGTACATCCGGGTGCGGAGGACCGCGTGCTTGTCGAGGCCGAACCGCTCCAGGGCGGCGAGGGCGTTGCCGAAGGCGGCCTTGGCCTGCTGGTAGGGGTCTCCCTCGCCCTGAAGGACGCCGTGCACCAGCGGCATGGTGCCGGAGACGAGGACCCGGTCGCCGGCGGCGACCGCGCGCGCGAAGCCGATGGACTCCTCCCACGGGCTGTCGGTCTGCACGCGCTCCGCGCGCCGGTCGGTCGTCATGACGAAACCGCCTCCAGGGCCTCTTCCAGGGTGAACGCCTTGGCGTAGAGGGCCTTCCCGACGATCGCGCCCTCGACTCCTTCGGGAACGAGACCGGCGAGAGCGCGCAGATCGTCCAGGGAGGAGACGCCGCCGGAGGCCACGACCGGACGGTCGGTGGCGCCGCACACCGTGCGCAGCAAATCGAGGTTGGGGCCCTGGAGGGTGCCGTCCTTGTTGATGTCGGTGACGACGTAGCGGGCGCAGCCCTCGGAGTTCAGCCGCTCCAGGGTCTCGTACAGGTCGCCGCCGTCGCGGGTCCAGCCGCGTCCGCGCAGCGTGGTGCCGCGTACGTCGAGGCCGACGGCGATGCGGTCGCCATGCTCGGCGATGACCTTGGCGACCCACTCGGGGGTCTCCAGGGCCGCCGTGCCGAGGTTGACACGGGTGCAGCCGGTGGCCAGCGCCGCGGCGAGCGTGTCGTCGTCGCGGATGCCGCCGGAGAGCTCGACCTTGATGTCCATGCGCCCGGTGACCTCGGCGATGCGGTCCCGGTTGTCGCCGGTGCCGAAGGCGGCGTCCAGGTCGACCAGGTGCAGCCACTCGGCGCCGGCCTGCTGCCAGGCCAGGGCGGCCTGCAGCGGGTCGCCGTAGGAGGTCTCGGAGCCGGACTCGCCGTGCACCAGCCGGACGGCCTGGCCGTCGCGGACGTCGACGGCGGGGAGGAGTTCGAGCGTCGGCGCGTCGGGCGTCACGTCGGGCATCACAGGGTCTCGATCCAGTTGCTGAGGAGTTGGGCTCCGGCGTCGCCGGACTTCTCGGGGTGGAACTGGGTGGCCCACAGCGGGCCGTTCTCGACGGCGGCGACGAACGGGCCGCCGTGCGTGGTCCAGCTGACGGTGGGCGCGGTCATCGCGGCGTGGGTGGCCCGGAACTCCCAGTCGTGCACGGCGTAGGAGTGCACGAAGTAGTAGCGGGCGTCGGCGGGCAGGCCGGCGAACAGCCGCGACCCCTCCCCCGCCTCGACGGTGTTCCAGCCCATGTGCGGGACGGCGTGTTCGGCGTCGGCCTTGAGCGGGCCGACGGTACCGGGCCACTCGTCGAGGCCGTCGGCCTCCACGCCGTGCTCGATGCCGCGGCTGAAGAGGATCTGCATGCCGACGCAGATGCCCAGCACGGGGCGCCCGCCGGCCAGACGCCGTTCGACGATCCAGTCGCCGCGGGCCTCGCGCAGTCCGGTCATGCAGGCGGCGAACGCGCCCACGCCGGGGACGAGGAGCCCGTCGGCGTTCATCGCGGCGTCGTAGTCACGGGTGATCTCCACTTCGGCGCCGGCGCGGGCGACGGCGCGTTCGGCGGACCGCACATTGCCGAAGCCGTAGTCGAGGACGACGACCTTCACGACCACACCTCCAGCCGGAGGATGCCGGCGACGAGCGCCAGCACGGCGCCGATGCCGAGCACGGCGATGACGCCCTTCGGCATCTTCTGCTTCCAGAACGAGACCGCTCCGCCCAGCAGGAACAGCCCCACGAAGATCAGCAGCGTCGACAGCCCGGTCACAGCACCCCTCCGTGAGCTTCTCCGGCCCCGCGGCGCAGAAGCGCCCGCCTCGTCGTCGTCCGCGGCCCGGCGGCCGCGCGTCCGTCGCTCACAGCACCCCTCCGTGAGCTTCTCCGCCCGCGCGGCGCAGAAGCGCACGCCTCGTCGTCGTCCGCGGCCCGGCGGCCGCGCGTCCGTCGCTCACAGCGCGCCCTTCGTCGAGGGGATGCCGGTCTGCCGCGGGTCGATCTCGGACGCGTACCGCAGGGCTCGGGCGAGGGCCTTGAACTGGCACTCCACGATGTGGTGCGCGTTGCGCCCGTAGGGCACGTGGACGTGCAGGGCGATCTGCGCCTGGGCGACGAAGGACTCCAGGATGTGCCGCGTCATGGTGGTGTCGTAGTCCGGGCCGATCATCTGGGCCATGCCCTCGGGCTCCGTGTGCACGAGGTACGGCCGGCCGGACAGGTCGACGGTGACCTGCGCCAGCGACTCGTCCAGCGGTACGGAGGCGTTCGCGAACCGCACGATGCCCCGCTTGTCGCCGAGCGCCTGCCGGAACGCGGCGCCCAGCGCGAGGGAGGTGTCCTCCATCGTGTGGTGGCTGTCGATGTGCAGGTCGCCCTCGGTCTTGACGCTGAGGTCGAACAGCCCGTGGCGGCCGAGCTGGTCGAGCATGTGGTCGTAGAAGCCGACGCCCGTGGCGACGTCCACCCGGCCGGTGCCGTCGAGGTCGATCTCGACGACGACGGAGGTCTCCTTCGTGGTGCGCTCCACGCGCCCGGTGCGGCTGGGGCGGGTCATGTCGCGTTCTCCTTCATGAGCTTGCGTACCGCGTCGAGGAACGCGTCGTTCTCTGCGGGGGTGCCCGCGGTGACCCGCAGGCGGCCGGGGACACCGTTGTCGCGGACGAGGACGCCCTCGTCGAGCAGCCGCCGCCAGAAGGCGTGCGCGTCGTCGAAGACGCCGAACTGGACGAAGTTGGCGTCCGAGTCGGTCACCTCGCAGCCGGCCGCCCGCAGCTCGTCGACCAGCCGGTCGCGTTCGGACTTGAGCTGTGCGACGTACCCCAGCAGCGTATCGGTGTGCTCCAGGGCGGCGAGTGCGGTGGCCTGGGTGACGGCGGAGAGGTGGTACGGCAGCCGGACCAGCTGCACGGCGTCCACCACGGCCGGGTCGGCGGCCAGGTAGCCCAGGCGCAGCCCGGCGGCGCCGAACGCCTTGGACATGGTGCGGGACACCACCAGGTGCGGGCGGCCCTCGATCAGCGGCAGCAGCGAGGGCCGGTGGCTGAACTCGCCGTACGCCTCGTCGACGATCACCATGGACGGCTTCGCGGCCTGTGCCGCCTCGTACAGCGCGAGGACGGTCTCCGCGTCGACGGCGGTGCCGGTGGGGTTGTTGGGCGAGCAGACGAACACCACGTCCGGCCGGTGCGCGGCGATGGCGTCCACCGCGGCGTCCACGTCGATGCGGAAGTCCTCGGTGCGGGGCCCGGCCAGCCAGCCGGTGCCGGTGCCGCGCGCGATGAGGGCGTGCATCGAGTAGGACGGCTCGAAACCGAGCGCGGTGCGGCCCGGCCCGCCGAACGTCTGGAGGAGCTGCTGGAGCACCTCGTTGGAGCCGTTGGCCGCCCACACCTGGTCGGCGGTGACGTGGTGGCCGCAGGTGCGGCTGAGGTAGGCGGCCAGGCCGGTGCGCAGCTCGACCGCGTCGCGGTCGGGGTAGCGGTTCAGCGCGCGGGCCGCGTCGGCGACACGCTCGGCGATCCGGGCGACCAGGGGTTCGGGCAGCGGGTAGGGGTTCTCGTTGGTGTTGAGCCGCACCGGCACGTCGAGCTGCGGCGCGCCGTACGGGGACTTGCCCCGCAGTTCCTCGCGCACGGGCAGCTCGACGTCCCGGGGGCGGTCAGGGGTCGGGCCGGTCACTGCGGCAGGTACCTTCCCGTCTCTGCGGTCTGCTCCTCGTCTGCGGCGAACCGGTGCTTGAGGGCGTCTCCGTGCGCGGGCAGGTCCTCGGCCTCCGCGAGGGCCACCACGTGGTGGGTGACCTCGGCGAGGGCGTCGCGGGTGTAGTCCACGACGTGGATGCCGCGCAGGAAGGACTGCACGGACAGGCCGGAGGAGTGGCAGGCGCAGCCGCCCGTGGGGAGCACGTGGTTGGACCCGGCGCAGTAGTCGCCGAGGGACACCGGGGCGTAGGGACCGACGAAGATCGCGCCGGCGTTGCGGACCCGGGAGGCCCAGCCGGCGGCGTCGGCGGTCTGGATCTCCAGGTGCTCGGCGGCGTAGGCGTCGACCACGGCGAGTCCGTGTTCCAGGTCGTCCACCAGCACGATGCCGGACTGCCGGCCTGCCAGCGCCTCTGTGATGCGCTCGCGGTGCCTGGTCGCGGCGACCTGGGTCTTCAGCGCGCGCTCGACCGACTCCGCCAGCGCCTCGGACGGGGTGACCAGCACGGCGGCGGCGACCACGTCGTGCTCGGCCTGCGAGATCAGGTCGGCGGCGACGTGGGCCGGCTCGGCGGTGTCGTCGGCGAGGATCGCGATCTCGGTCGGCCCGGCCTCCGAGTCGATGCCGATAAGGCCCTTGAGCAGGCGCTTCGCGGCGGCGACGTAGATGTTGCCGGGGCCGGTCACGAGCTGGACGGCGGGGCACTCCTCCGTGCCGTGGGCGAACATCGCGACGGCCTGTGCGCCCCCGGCCGCGTACACCTCGTCGACGCCGAGCAGGGCGCAGGCGGCGAGGATGGTCGGGTGCGGCAGTCCGTCGAAGCCGGCCTGCGGCGGCGACGCGACGGCGAGCGAACCGACGCCGGCCTCCTGCGCGGGCACCACGTTCATCACCACGGACGACGGGTAGACGGCGCGGCCGCCGGGCACGTACAGGCCGACCCGCTCGACCGGCACCCAGCGTTCGGTGACGGTGCCGCCGGGCACGACCTGGACGGTGGAGTCGGTGCGCCGCTGCTCGCGGTGCACGATGCGGGCGCGGCGGACGGACTCCTCCAGAGCCGCCCGCACCTTCGGGTCCAGCTCCTCCAGCGCACGGGCGAGCTCGCTCTCCGGGACCCGGATGCGCTCCAGCGTGCAGCCGTCGAACCGCTGCGCGTAGTCGATCAGCGCCGCGCTGCCGCGATGGTGCACGTCGTCGCAGATGGGCCGCACCGTCTCCAGTGCGGCTTCCACGTCGAGTTCGGCACGGGGCAGCAGGTCGGGGTCGATTCCGGCGCCGGAGGAGCCGGCGGAGAACGTCCCACGCAGATCGATTCGGGAGATCACGGACCCATTCTCGCAGACCGCGCCCGAGGGGCGGACAGCCGTATCGAGGCGTGATACACACCCGGAGTGATGATCGTCGCAGGCGGCGTCCACACGGTCACACAGGGCACATCGGGGGTAAGGGACCGTATGACCAGGGGGAAGGGGAAGGGCAGATGAGTCAGCCTTCGAACGAGGGCGAGCCGCCCGGCGACCTGACCGCCGCCGAGGTGTGGGTGTGGCAGGCGTTCCGCAACGGCAGCAGTCTCGACCTGCGCAGTGGCGAACCGGAGCTGGACGACCCGGACGGGGAGCACGAGTGGGGGCCGGAGCGGACCGTGCGGGCGCGGGTGCTCGCCCGCCTGCTGCTGGACGACGAGGCGACGTCGCTGCCCGGGCGGGTGGCGTCGCTGCACCTGACCGGCGCCTACGTCACGGGCTCGCTGACACTGTCCGGCGGCGAGATCGACAAGTTCGTGGAGCTGCGGCACTGCCGGTTCGAGGAGGAGGTGCGGCTCACCGAGGCGCACCTGCGTACCGCCCGGCTGATCGGGTGCCGGATACCGCGGCTGGAGGCGGCCCGGGTGAAGGTGGAGGGCGACCTGCACCTGGCGCGGTGCGTCATACCGGACGGCATACGGCTCACCGACGCGAACATCGGCACGGACCTGCTGCTGAACGAGGCCCGGGTGGGCAGCGGCGACCGGACGCGGGCCATCGCCGCGGACGGCCTGTCGGTCTCCCAGGAGGTGCAGGCCAGCCTGCTCACGGTGGACGGCGAGCTGGGCCTGCGCGGCGCGACGATCGGCGGCTCGCTGTTCATGTACGGCAGCGTGCTGCGCAACACCCAGGGCCGGTACGCGCTGCACGCGCCGCAGCTGACGGTCGAGCAGTCGGCGCACTTCGCCGACCCGAAGCGCGAGAACGCCCGCCTGATCCAGGGCAGCACGCCCCCGGCCGGCACCTACGGGCCGTTCGGCGCGGCCGGTGCCCGGCCGCCGCGGTCGCAGCACTTCGAGTGCACGGGCGGGGTGAAGCTGGACGACAGCCGCTTCGGCGGGTCGCTGGTGCTGGACAACGCGCGCTTCACCCTGGAGCGCGACCAGGAGATCTCGCTGCGCCGGCTCAGCACTCCCGAGCTGTGCTTCACCTCGCCGGCGCCGGAACGGGGCCTGATCGTGCTGTCCGGTGCGACGGTGGAGAACCTCGTCGACAAGGTCAGCAGCTGGCCGCGCGACGAACGGCTGTGGATGGCCGGGTTCACCTACCAGCGGCTGATCCACCGCGGTCACTTCTCGCTCCAGCAGCGGCTGGACTGGCTGGCCGCGGCGACGCCCGAGTACTCCCCCGGCCCGTACGAGCAGCTGGCGGCCGTCTACCGGGCGGGGGGCGAGGACGCCGACGCGCGGGCGGTGCTGCTGGAGAAGCAGCGCCGCCGCCGGGAGACGCTTCCGGTGGCCGGCAAACTGTGGGGGCTCATCCAGGACTGGACGGTCGCCTACGGGTACCGGCCGGGGCAGGCCGCGCTGTGGATGGTGCTGCTCTGGCTGGCGGGGTTCGCGGTCTTCTTCCGGCACGAGCCGCCCGCGCTGAAGCTGAACGAGTCTCCGCAGTGGAACGCCGCCCTCTACACGCTGGACCTGCTGCTCCCGGTGATCAGCTTCGGCCAGGACCAGGCGTGGGCTCCTGAGGGCGGCTACCAGTGGCTTGCCGCGGTGATGATCCTGCTCGGCTGGATCCTGGCCACGACCGTCGCGGCGGGTGCGACCCGGCTGCTGCGCCGGCAGTGACGGGCGGGGCAGAGGGACGGCGCCGGACGGGCAGGGGGACGGCGCCCGGCCGGTGACAGGCCGTAGGCTTACCAGTCGTGACGACCGCACTTCCCCTGTTCCCGCTGAACTCGGTGCTGTTCCCCGGCCTGGTGCTGCCGCTGAACATCTTCGAGGCGCGGTACCGCGCGCTGATGCGCGACCTGCTGGCCGTACCGGAGGACGAGCCGCGGCGTTTCGGCGTGGTCGCGATCCGCGACGGCCGCGAGGTGGCGCCCACGGCGGTCGGCCTGCCCGAGGACGTGACCGGCGCGGCCGGCTCCGATCCGGCCGGCGGCTTCGGTCCCGACCTGATGTCCTCCTTCCACACGATCGGGTGCGTCGCGGACGCCACCACGATCCGCAAGCGGCCCCCGCGGGGGTCGGCGCCCACCGGGGGCGCCGAGGAGGGCCCGGAGAACGGCGACGACAGCGCCGGCTACGAAGCCCTGGCCACCGGCACCACCCGTTTCCGGCTGCTCTCCGTCGATGCGGGCGGACCGTACCTGACCGCCGAGGTGGAGGAACTGCCCGAGGAGGAGGGCGAGGGCGCCGGAGCGCTCGCCGCCGGAGTGCTGCGGGCCTTCCAGACCTACCAGAAGCGGCTGGCCGGGGCCCGCGAGCGGACGCTGGCGGCCGGCCAGGAGCTGCCGGACGACCCGTCGGTGGTGTCGTACCTGGTCGCGGCGGCGACCGTGCTGGACACCCCCGCGAAGCAGCGGCTGCTCCAGGCGCCGGACACCGCGTCCCGGCTCGCGGAGGAACTGCGGGTGCTGCGCCGCGAGTCCGCGGTCATCGGGCAGCTGCCGTCGCTCCCGGCGGTGGAGCTGACGCGGAAGCCGACGAGCTTCAACTGACGGACGGCGGACGACGGACAGCGGACGGCGGGAGCATGGCGAAGAAGCAGAAGCGCAAGCAGGAGCAGGCCGGTGCGACACCGGCGACGGTCGCGGCGACGCGCGCCGGCGTCTCCTTCTCCACGCACGCCTACGCGCACGACCCGGCGGCGCCCTCCTACGGCGAGGAGGCCGCCGAGGCGATGGGCGTGGAGCCGGAGCGGGTGTTCAAGACGCTGGTCGCGGACGTCGACGGCGTGCTGACGGTGGCGGTGGTGCCGGTGTCCGGATCGCTCGACCTCAAGGCGCTGGCCGCAGCGGTCGGCGGCAAGCGCGCCACGATGGCCGACCCGGCGGCGGCCGAGCGGACCACCGGGTACGTGCGGGGCGGGATCTCACCGCTGGGACAGCGCAAGCGGCTGCCCACGGTCGTCGACGCCTCGGCGGCCGGGCATGCGACGGTGTGCGTCTCGGCGGGACGCCGGGGGCTGGAGATCGAGCTGGCGCCCGGTGACCTGGTCACCCTGACGGACGCGGTGACGGCTCCCGTCACGCGGTGACCGTCTACGCCTCCCGGCGCCCGGCGGGGCCGCGCCCGATCCGCATGCCCGGCCGGCGGGCGTGCACGGTCACGTAGGACAGCCCCTGCGGCCCGGCCGCCAGCCGCCGGCTGGACGCACGCGGCAGCCAGCACAGGGCGCCCGCAGCGAGCGGCTCGGTGGTGTCGCCGGAGGACAGTTCGCCCTCCCCGGCGACCACCAGTACCAGGACGTCCAGTTCGGGTTCGGTGTGCGTGTCGACCACCGCGCCCGGCGGCAGCCCGACCACGTTCGCGTCGAGCTGGCGTCCGGGCTCGGCGAGCTTCCACCGCACTCCGGCGGTCTGCCCCGCCGTGCCGGCGGAGGCGTCGTCCACGTCGCACAGCACGCGCGCCGCGCCCGGCGCGGGTCGTTCGGAGAATGCGGGCACCACGGTCTCCTTCCTCACCGCGCGGGCGGGGGCGGAGGCGGTCCCCAGGGCGCCGGGCCGACCGGTTCCGGATCACGCCTGCCGAACAGCGCGGTGCACGCGAGGTGGGCCAGGAGCGCCCCGAAGGGGTACGCCAGGAGGGCGCCCTTGGCCTTCAGCTCCAGCGGGCCGTCGAAGACCGTGCCCTTGCCCACGGCCCGTGCGTGGGCGACTAGGTCCTCCGTGGGGCCGAGCCACACCCCCAGCCGCCAGGCGATCACCGAGCCCAGCACGCCCCCCACGGCGAGGCCGACGACCAGCCCGACGCCTCCGGCCCGCCGCAGCAGGAAGACCACGGCTCCGGCGACCGCGCCGACCGCGACGCCGAGCAGCACGAAGGTGCCGTCGGCGCCGATGGCGTCCTCGCCCTCGGGACGTTCCAGGAAGACGGCACTGCCGTCGGAGACGAGCGGCACACGGGGGGCCAGCCACAGCCACAGGAGCCCGAGTACGACGCCGAAGGCGGCCACCCCGAGAGCGACCAGCACGCCTTCGCGTGCCGCGCGGGCCGGGTCCGCGGCGGGCGCTTCGCCGGGCCCGCCGAACGGGCCGGGTCCGAACGGCGCGCTCCCGTGCCCGGCCGCGCCGCCGGACGGGTGCGCGTCGCCGTTTCGGCCGGCGGCTCCCCCCGGCGGGCGGGGACCGGTGGACGGATGCTTCGCCCACGGGTCGTAGCGGGGGCCGTCGCTGCCGGAAGAGGGTGTCGGTGCCGTCACCCGGACATCGTGCCAGGTACCGGCGCCCGATCCGGAACGGGGCCGCGTCTTGCGGGGTGTCCCCGCGGCCGCGCCGGGCGGACGGCTGAGGGGGTCAGCGCACCGCGGCGCGCCGGTAGGCCCAGGTGGCGACGGCGAGGGACAGCACCCCGACGGCCGCGCAGACGCCCAGGTCCAGCACCACGTGCCCCCAGTCGGGGCGGGCCGCGAACGTGCGGCCGAGCGCCTCCACCCCGTAGGTGGAGGGCAGCAGGTCGCGCAGCCACTGCACGGGTTCGGGGAGCCGCCCGCCCGGCAGGACGCCGAGCAGCAGCGCCGCCGACATGCCCAGCTGCCCGCACACGGTGGCGAGTTCCGCGCGGGGCGCGAGCAGGCCCAGCGCGGCGCCGAGCCCCGCCAGCGCCGCACCGGTCAGCGGGATCACGGCGAGCAGGACCCAGAGACCGCCGAGCGGCAGGGAGTACAGCAGGCACCCCACGACGGCGGTGACGACCACGCCCGGCACGGTGAACGACGCGTACGCCCCGGCCGCGCCCAGTACCACCGCGGCGGCGGGCACCGGCAGCGTGGCGTAGTGGTCGAGGCCGCCGCTGGCGCGGAGCTGGCCGAAGTACTGGGCGAGCAGGTTCAGCGCCACGAACGCCACGACGAGCACGCTGGAGCCCGCGACGACCGCGTGCGCCTCCGCGCCGCCGTCGACCACGCCGCGCATCAGCACCATGATCCCCAGCGACTGGAAGGTGGCGACGAACAGCAGCGGGATGCGGGCGACGCGGGCGCGGGAGAGCTGGGCGCGGTAGACGGCGACCAGCGCCGGCCAGGTGGCGGCGCGCGGGGCGAGCGGCGCGGGTCCGGCGGCGGACGGCACGGGCCCGCGGGGCGGCGCGTGGGGCACGGAGTGGTCCGCGGAGGCGGGCACGCGGTCCGCCGTCACCGTCGCGGTCGCGCGGGCCGCGGCGACGCGGTCCCGGCGTGGCGGCCCGGCGAGACGGCCCGGCGTGGTGCCTGCTCCGCTGGCCTGGGCCGCGACGACGTCGTCGCGGGCGGCTGTGGTGCTCACCTGGCGCTGCTCCTCGGGTCGTGGTTCACGCTTTCACCAGTCCCTCCGTGCGGCCCCCGAGTGCAAGGTAGACATCCTCCAGGCTCGGGGTGGCGAGCGTGAAATCGTCCAGCGCGGCGAAGGCGGGTCCGCAGGTGACGGCGGTGACGGCCGCCCGCGCGTCCGCGGGCGTCATCCGCAGCGTCCAGCGCCGCCCGGACACGGCGGCGTCCGCGCGCAGCGCGGCGATCTCGGGCACGTCGAGCGGCGGGCCCTCCCGCCACACCAGCTCCAGCCGCACGTCCTCCCCCACCAGCGCCTTCAGCCCGCCCGGGGTGTCGCAGGCCACGACCCGGCCGCGGTCCAGCACGGCCACCCGGTCCAGCACCGTCTCCGCCTCGATGACGTTGTGGGTCACCAGCACCACCGTGGTGCCGTGCTCGGCGCGACGGCGGTCCACCGCGGCCCACACGGCGCGGCGGGCCAGGGGGTCCATGCCGGTCGTCGGCTCGTCCAGCACCAGCAGCTCGCGGTCACCGGCCAGCGCGGCGGCGACACACGCCAGGCGGCGCTGGCCGCCGGAGAGCTTGCTCAGCGGGCGCCCGGCGAGCGGGCCGAGCTCCAGCTCCTCCAGCACAGCGTCCCGGCTGCGGCGCGCCTCGTGGGCGCCCATGCCTCGCAGCCGTCCGGTGGTCTCCACGGCGAGGGCGACGGTCAGCTCGTCGAGGGCGGTCGAGTGCTGGCTCAGGTACGCCAGCAGCCGTGCCGCCCGCTCCGGATGACGCACGAGGTCGTGGCCCAGCACCTCGACGGCGCCCTCGTCCGGGCGCAGCAGCCCGGTGAGCTGCCGCACCAGGGTGGACTTTCCGGCTCCGTTGGGGCCGAGCAGCCCGAAGATCTCGCCGCGCCCGACGGTGAGGGTCACGCCGTCCGAGGCACGGACGGCGGGGGTCGCGGGCGCGCCGCGCCGCGCGCGGGCCGCGGGGTAGGTCTTGACCAGGCCGGTCGTCCGCACGGCGGGCCGCGGGGGTGTCTCCACGCCGCTCACCGCCTGCTCCGTGCCCGTCTCCACGAGCTACGAGGGTACGCGCCTCCGCGCCCGCCTCTCGCCGCGGGTGGCCTCCGCGGCGCCCTCCCGCGAAGCCGGCCGCTCCGCTTTCCCGGCGCACCGGCGCGCGCGGGCGCCGCCGTCCCGGGCGGAAGCGCTTTGACCCGGCACCCCCGATGCGGCGGAGCGCCACCCCGAGCACGGGGGGAGCCCGCGCCACCGTCTGTCCCCGCCGTGCGCACCGGCTCCCCCGGCCGGCACGGGCGCGGGCACGGCGGCGTCCGTTTCCGCTTCGTCCGGCCGCCCGGAACCGGGCCGCCTGCCCCGGCGCCGCCGCCGCAGCCGTGAAGGGGGGACGGACCTGCCGGCGGAGGGCGGCACGAGGGGAACCCACCGTCGATGCGGGACCTTCCCCGACCTCCTTGGCAGCGCCTCGTCGGCGGACGCGCGTCCCGGAGGGCTACGCGTCGGGGTGGGGCCGTTCCGTGCCCGTCCGCGTGTCGACCTCGCGCCAGAACCCGGCCCGGATCGCGTACCGGTCGTGCTCGTCGATCTGGTCGTCCTTGTGCGCGAGCAGCCCGAAACGGGCGGCGTACCGCAGGAGTTCGCCGTCGATGCGGTGCGGAATGCGCGGGTACTCCCCGGAGAGGTGCTCCAGGTGGACGGACGTGCCCAGGCGTTCCGTCCAGCGGCGGGCGAAGACCTGGCCGACCTCGAAGGGGTCGCCGCCGACGGCGGTGATGTCCTCCTCGCGGTCGGCCCAGCGCTGTTCGGCCGTGGTGAGCTGCGCCAGCATCGGCAGGGCGGCGACCTCGGCGCTCTCCGGAGGGACGCTGGCGCGTTCGACCCAGCCGCGGTCGGAGGACCAGCGCAGTGTCGCGTTCTGGGGCGCCGCGTGCGCGGGGGTGGGGGCGGGGGCGGGGCGGCCGAGTCCCGCGAGGTCCTTCGGCGTGGGCACGCCCTTGGCCGCCGGTGCCCCGGGGCCGGAACCGGCGCCGCCCTCGGTGGCCGGCTTTCCGGTGGCCCCCTCGCCGCCCCCGGCGGGGCGGGGCCGGGTGCCGCCGCCGTTCTTGGCGGCGTCGGGCAGCGGCGCGGCGAGGATCGCGGCGATCTCGGGCCGGGTGGCGGGCTGGGGCGGGCAGACTCCGGCCGGTTCCCGGGCGCGGACCGCCCGGGTGATCCAGGCGCGGTCCAGTACGCGTCGTTCGTCGGCCTCGGCGACCAGGTCCTCGGACTGGTTGTAGTCGCCGTCGGCGGCCTGGACGGCCCAGAGGTGGACGGCGACGCCGTGTTCCTTCGCGGACATCAGGCCGGGCAGCAGGTCCCCGTCACCGGTGACCAGGACGATGTCGGAGCAGGCGCGGTTGCGGGCGAGTTCGGTCAGCTCCGCGTGCATCGCGGCGTCGACGCCCTTCTGCGCCCAGCGTCCCTCGCTGCGGGTCAGCGCGCCCAGGCGCACGGTGACGCGCGGCATGACGCGGAGCCGGCGGTGTTCGGGCTGGGGCACCCGGTCGGGCGCCCCGTCGAACCAGTAGATGCGCAGCAGCGGCTGGTCCGTCTCGCTCTCGGCGCGTTCCCGCAGCGCCTGGATGAGGGCGGCGTGGTCGACGCTGATCCGGGAGCGGGTGGGTTCTCCGGCGAGCAGGCTGGCGGCGGCGCCCAGCAGGTAGCCGGCGTCCACCAGGACGACGCAGCGGTCCACGTTCCACCTTCTTCCCCAGCACGGTCCCCTTGAGTCTGCCCGACGGCGCGGTGGTTGACAGCCCCGCCCCGATCATCGGCGTGGCGGAGGACGCGGATCAGCCTCACTCATGGTGATTGCCCGACATGCGGCTTCTGTAGTGACATGTAACTCTGATTCCGGCCTTACCCCACGGATCACCTGGAGGCGATCATGGCCAAGCAGAAGAAGCAGGACCGGAGTCGGGCGCAGAAGCAGGGTGCGGAGCGCGCCCCGGAGCAGGGCCAGAAGGGCGCCGACGCGCGGGAGCAGACGGGTTCGCCTGCGGACATGGCGCGCAAGGGCAAGAAGCCCTCGTTCGGCCACAACTGACGGGACCGCGCCGCTGAGTGGACCAGCGGGTGCACGGGAGGGAGGGCGCACTCCGGGGTGCGCCCTCCCTCCCGTGCGTGCCCGGCGCTCCTCGTACTCCGAGCGCTCCAGGCGTTCCCGGGTCACCCGCCGCGCCGGGACGCCCACCGCCTCGGGGCGCGCCGCGCGGATGCCGGACGGCCGTCAGTCCGGCTCGACCGGGATCCAGAGTTCGGCGTCGGCGTGGGTGCCGTCCGGGGAGAGGCGGGTGGCGCTGATCTCCGGGCCGGGGCGGCTCCGGTAGGGGTTGGACGGGAACCACTGGGTGAAGACGTCCCGCCACAGGTACTGGAGCGCCTTCGGGAACTCGCCCGAGCTCTCGAAGACCGCCCACGTGCCCGCGGGGACCTCCAGGGCGTCCACGCCCCGAGGCGGCTCGGCGGTGGTCACCACGCCGTGGTGGTAGTCGAGTTCGCCGCCCTCCCGGCGCCCTTCGGGCACGTTGTGGCTCGCGGAGACGATGCCGCGGGGCTCCTGGTCGGACAGGCTCGCCAGGCGTTCCAGGACCGCCGGGTCGATGCCCCGGACGAACTCCACGATGGCCGGGTTCATCCCCTCGTGCACCAGCGGGACCCGTGTGCCGGGTCCCACCAAACGGAAGGCGGGCTTGTCCACGATCCGGTACCGCATGCTGCTGCTCCCTTCGACGACGAGGCGGAAGGTCATCCGGGGCTGTGCCGCGAGTGCGGCGCCGCGCCGACGCGCGTCCGCCGGGCCCACGCCGTGCTGGGCGCGGAAGGCGCGGGCGAACGCCTCGCCCGAGCCGTACCCGTGGCGGACGGCGATGTCGAGCAGGCTCTCCCGCCCCGCGAGCACCTCCGCGCCCGCGAGGGTGAGCCTGCGGCGGCGCACGTAGACGGACAGCGGCATCCCGGCCAGCGCGGAGAACATCCGCCGGAAGTGGTACTCCGACGTCGCGGTGAGGCGGGCGAGTTCGCCCGCCTCGACCGGCTCCCCGGGGCTCTCGCCGAGGCGTTGCTCGACGTGCTCCATCGCCGCGTTCCACCGCTCCAGCACCCTGATCCCCTTCCCTGTTCCGCTGTCGAAGCTACGGGCGGCAGGACGGTCCGCACCCGACATCTGCCGCCCCGGTCCGGTCGGGTGGCGCAGTGCGGCCGGGCAGTGCCGGAGTCAGCGCCGGGAAGGCGTGCGCACCAGCAGCAGCCACGCGGGGATCGACAGCAGCGTCAGCACCCCCAGCCAGAGCATCACCATGGCGAAGCCGTGCGCGATGCCGGCGGCGGCACCCTCGCGGACGGCCTGCCGTGCCACCGGGCCGAGGCCCTGTTCGACGACGCTGAGACGTTCGCCCACCCCCGTCAGCAGCCGGTCCACCCGCGCGTCGTCCCGCGGGGGCACGCCGGCCTCGGCCAGCCGCGCGTTCAGGCGAGCGGCGCCCGTGGAGAGGAACACCAGGGTGCCGATGGAGACGACGAGCGCGGCGGCGAGGTAGCGCACCACGTTGATGATGCCCGCGCCCTCCCCCGCGTGCTGCGGCGGAAGGGCGCGCAGCCCGGCGCCGGAGGGCGAGGAGAGGGTGATGCCCACACCGATGCCGAGGACGGCCGTGGCGGGCCACAGCTCCGCGTAACCGGTGGCGGCGTCGGTGCGGGCCAGCAGCAGCGCGCCCACCGCGGCGCAGACGAGGCCGCCGGCCACCGGCAGCCGGAAGCCCACGCGGTCGCAGAGCCGGCCGATGAGCAGGGACGCGGCGAACACGCAGGCCCCGTACGGGAGAAGCGCGGCGCTGGCGAGGAGGGCCGAGTAGTCGAGGGCGGCCTGGGCCTGGGCGTAGAGATTGAAGAAGTACAGCAGGCCGATGAGGAACAGCGCGTTGACGCAGGTGCCGAGGCAGGCCGCGATCAGGGCGGGTTCCCTCAGCAGGCGCAGGTGCAGCAGCGGTGACCGGCGCCGCGACTCCACCGCGACGAGGGCTGCCAGTCCCACCGCCGCCACAACGAAGGCGGCGACGACCGCGGGCGACCCGGCGCCCCACACCGGGATCTGCTGGAAGGCGAGGACGAGGGCCGGCAGCGCCACCGCGAGCAGCAGCGCCCCGGGGACGTCCAGTCCGGTCCAGGGTTCCCGGCCGGGCAGCCCGCGCAGCGCGTACTGGCCGGCGACGGTCACCAGCAGGGCCCACAGCGCGCTCCCCCACCACACCCAGCGCCAGGAGAGTTCGTCGGTGAGCACGCCCCCGATCAGCGGGCCGACGGCGAACGCGATCCCGGCGACCGCGCCCCACACTCCCTGCGCGAAGCCCTGCCGCTCGGGCGGGTACGCCAGCCGCAGCACGGCCATCGTGCCGGGCATCATCAGCGCGGCGCCCACTCCCTGGACGAACCTGCCGACCAGCAGCAGCGGCGTCGCGGTGCAGACGGCGACGAGGACCGCGCCGACCGCGAAGACCAGCAGACCCGCGGTCAGGACGGTGCGCTGGCCGAGCATGTCGCCGAGCCGCCCGCCGACCACCACCAGGGCGGCGACGACCAGCATGTAGATGCCGACCGCCCACCCCAGGGCGGTGGCGCCGATGTCCAGGTCCCCGGCGATCGCGGGCAGGGCGGCGTTGATGGCCGTGGTGTTGACGCCGAGCAGGAACAGCGCGGCGCAGCCGGTGGTGAGCACCGCCGCCGGGGGCACGTCCCGCGGACCGGCGCGCTCACCCGTGCCGCGGTGTGCGGCGTGGTCGGTCACGTGCAGCAGGCCGGCGCTGCGGACCCGTCCGAGGTTCATCCTGCCGACGCTAGGCGAGCGACGCCGCCGGGCACCGGGTCGCGCGGGCGGGCGCGGGCGCGCTCACCCTGGTGGCGCACACCGGGCCTCGCCGCCGCGCGCCTCTCCGCCGCGCGCGGGCCGGGGCGGGGCCCGGACCCGCTCAGTCCGCGTCGCCGCAGGGGCGCCGGTAGGGCAGTCCGGGCAGGTGCTCCCGCCACTCGGCGGGGGTCAGCACACCGCGGGTGCGGGCGCACACCGTGTCCGCTGCCCGGGCCGCGTCCAGGGTCCACAGGCGTGCCGTCAGGTCGTACCCGGCGGAGGCCAGGGTGGTTCCGCCGGGGCTGAAGGCGACCGTGGTGACGGTGTCGACGTGGCCGGTCAGCGGCTGTCCCAGCGGTTCGGCCGAGGCGGGTTCCGCGACGTCCCACAGCCGTACGGTGCGGTCGCCGCTGCCGCTGGCGAGCGTACGGCCGTCCGGGGAGAACGCCACCGACCTGACGGGCGCCCGGTGCGCGGTCAGTCCGGCGCCGACGGGCCGCGCGGCGGACCGCTCGGACACGTCCCACAGCCGCACGGCGCGGTCGGCGCCGCCGCTGGCGAGCGTACGGCCGTCCGGGGAGAACGCCAGCGTCCGCACCATGTCGATGTGGCCGGTCAGCGGCCTGCCGAGGGGGCGGGCGGAGGCCGGGTCCGCGGTGTTCCACAGGCGCACGGTGTCGTCCTCGCCGCCGGTGGCGAGGGTACGGCCGTCCGGGGCGAAGTCGAGTGAGGTGACCGGCTCCTGATGACCGGTCAGCGGCTCACCCAGGGCTGCGGGGCGCTCGGGTGCGGAGACGTCCCACAGCCGGGCGGTCCCGTCGCGGCCGGCGCTGGCCAGGGTCCGGCCGTCCGGGGAGAACGCCACGGCGAGGACGCCGCCCTCGTGCGCGTCCGGCGAGCCGTCCAGCGCCCGCGGGCGTCCGGGGTCGGTCACGTCCCACAGCCGTACGGTGCCGTCCTCGGCGCCGCTGGCCACGAGCCGGCCGTCCGGGGAGAACGCCACGGCTGCCACGGGGTCCTCGTTGCCGGTGAGCGGCTGTTCCAGGAGCCGCGGCCGGCCCGGCCGTTCGAGGTTCCACAACCGGATGAGCGCGTCGTCGGTGCTGGCCGCGGCGAGCAGGTCTCCGTCCGGGCTGTAGGCGACGGAGGTGACGGGGTTGGTGAAGTCGGTGAGCACGGACCGCGGGCGGTGCCAGAGCCGGACGGTGTGGTCGTAGCCGGTGGTGGCGAGCGTACGGCCGTCGGGGCTGAACGCGACCGCCCACAGTCCGCCGGTGTGGCCGGTGAGCGGGGGGCCGATCCGCTGCGGGTAGTCGGGGTTGGTGACGTTCCACAGCAGCAGGGTGTCGTCCTGGCCCGCGGTGGCCAGCGTGCGGCTGTCGGCGCTGAACGCCAGCGACCACACCGCCGCGGTGTGGCCGGTCAGCGCCTCGCGGCGCGGTGCGGGCCGTTCGGGGTGGGTGACGTCCCACAGGCGGACGGTCTCGTCGTAGCCGCCGGTGGCGAGCGTGCGGCCGTCCGGGGAGAAGGTGACCGTCCAGACGGACTCCTCGTGCGCGGTGAGCGGCTCGCCCAGCGGCTCGGGCCGCTCCGGCGCGGTGACGTCCCACAGCCGCACGGCGCCCTCGTAGCCGCCGGTGGCAAGCGTGGAGCCGTCGGGGGAGAACGCCACGGCGCGGACGCTTCTGGGGTCCACGGCGGTGCCGTCGCCGAGCTGCCGCGGGCGGGCGGGGTCGCGCACGTCCCACAGGCGCAGCGTGCCGTCGTCGTCGCCGGTGGCCAGGCGGGCCGCGTCCGGGCTGAAGGCGAGGGTGGACACGGTCCGGTCGTCGGCCACCGCCACCGGGGGCCCGAGGGGGCGGGGCCTGCTCCGGTCGCCGACGTCCCACAGGCGGAGCGTGCCGTCGCCGGCGGCGGCGAGGAGGTCGCCCGCGCCAGGGGCGAAGGCGACCTCGGACACCGGGCCGATTCCGGCGCGCAGCGGCTCGCCCAGCGCTTCCGGGCGGCCGGTGCGGCGCATGTCCCACAGGCGGAGGATGCCGTCGTGGCCGGCGCTGACGAGGGTCCGCCCGTCCGGCGAGAAGTCCACGGACGAGCCGATGTCGTCGTGCGCCGCGATCCGGGTGGACAGAACGGTCGAGGCGTCGCCGACCAGGCGGGTGTACAGGTCCGGTGTGGAACGCATCCGGTGCGCCGCGACGTCGAGGCGGGCGGCGAGGGAGGCGCGGGTTTCGCGGAGCCCGTCGGCCTCGGCGGTGACCTGGCCGAAGACGGCCGTGTCGCGCTCGGCCTGTGCGGTGGCGCGCAGCTGTAACGCGACCACGGCGGTGCCGGAGGCGAGCAGTACCAGCCCGGCCAGCACGGCCGTCACGGTGCGCCGCAGCCGTATGCCCCGTCGCCGCTGCCGCACCGAGGCGTCCAGGAACGTCCGCTCGGTGTCGGTGAGTTCGGCGGGGTGACCGGGGTCGGGGAAGGCGTGCCGGGCGTCGGCGAGGCGGGAGCCTTGGTACAGGGCCGCGCTCTCGCCGCCCAGATCCTGCCAGGTGCGGGCGGCGTCGGTGAGCCGCCGGTGGACGCGCAGGCGTTCGCGTTCGGCGTCGATCCAGCCGCGCAGCCGCGGCCAGGCGGTGATCAGCGCCTCGTGGGCGAGGTCGACGGTGCCGTCGTCGAAGGTGAGCAGCCGGGCCCGTACGAGACGTTCCACCACCGCCCGGGTGTCGTCCGGGTCGCCGAGGCGCAGTTCGTCGTGGCCGGTGGGGCGCCGGGTGTCCGGCGTGCCGTCGCCGGGGGTGACCAGGCGCAGCAGGATGCGCCGCGCCAGCTCGGCCCGGGGGCCGGTGAGTTCGCCGTACGCCTGCTCCGCGGTGCGGACGACCGCGCCGTGCAGGCCGCCCGCCGCCTCGTACGCCCTCTCGGTCAGCGCGCGCCCCCTGCGGTGCCGCCAGGTCTCCAGCAGGGCGTGGGACATCATCGGCAGGCCGCCCGGCTCGCCCTCCACCTCGTCCAGCAGCCGGGTGGTCAGCGTGCGTTCGACGATCAGCCCGGCCGCGGTCGCGGGCCGGACGACGGCCTCCCGCAGCTCCTCCCGGCTCATCGGCCCGACGAGGAGGGTGGCGTCCTGCAACGCGGCCGTGAGCCGCGGGTGTTCGGCGCAGCGGCCGAGGAAGTCCGCGCGCACGGCGATCACCACGCGGAGCCGGCTGCCCGGCTCGGTGGCGGCGAGCAGCCGGTCGATGAACGCGTCACGCTGTGCGGGGTCGGCACCGAGGGTGTACAGCTCCTCGAACTGGTCGACGATGAGCCAGGTGTCGGTGTCGCTCTCCGCGGCGGGCGCGAGGCGGTCGGCGTGCGTGAGCAGCGGGGCGTCCCCGGGGGTGAGGATGCGGACGGCGGACGGTGCGGGGCCGTCCTCCCCGGAGGCGCGCAGGCGCGGGATGAGACCGGCACGCAGCAGCGAGGACTTGCCGCTGCCGGAAGGGCCGAAGACGGCGGTGAAGCGGCTGCGCCGGGTGAGTGCGGTGAGCCGGTCGACGAGGCGGTCGCGGCCGAAGAACAGGGCGGCGTCGCCCGGTTCGAAACGGGTCAGGCCCCGGTAGGGCGGCGAGTCGTCGTCCTCCTCCGGGGGGCGGGCCGCTGCCTCGGCGGCCTGCCGCCAGCGCCCCTCCCACTCCTCCGGGTCGCCTCCGCAGGCGCGGACGTAGGCGAGGGTGACGGGGAGTGTGGGCAGTCGTTCGCCCGCGGCAGCCTGGGAGAGCGCGGTGACGGAGTAGCGGGCGTGCGCGGCCATGACCCGGTAGGTGGGACTGCCGGCCGCGCGACGCAGGTCGCGCAGCGCGCAGGCGAACCGCTGGACGGGCCCGGCCTCCGGATCGAGCTCCCGTTCCCGCCGTCCCACACCGCGTTCGCTCACCGGCGCGCCCCCGTCCCCGTTTCACGTCGTCCTGGCCCGGGGCCGTACCGGCTCCCGGCCGCCTTCGCCGTCCGTGCCCGGCCCGGCGCCCACGGTAGGCAGCGGGCGGGAGTGGCGGCAAGCGGCGTCAGGCCCTTCCCCACGGGGGCGACGGCTCGTTCACCGTTCTTTCACCCGGGGTGCCGCGTCTTTCGCCCGGGGTGCCGCGCCATTGTTCAGTCCGGCGGGACGGGGCTGCTGAACAACCCCTCCGGGCAGTGGAGTTGCTCCGGGGCGTCCCGCGACGGGGGACGCAGGAGGCGTGGCGCGGGCTCCACGGGGGACACCGGCCCGCGCCACGCCTCGACCACCCCGTGGCCCCGGTCCCGTCCGCTCACCCGCCGCCGCGGGCCCCGGCCGGCTTCCTCCGTCGACGCACGGTCGCCCCGGCCGTGACCGCGATCCCGAAAGGTTCTCCGATGCGTCACGCGCACCCTCTCCGCTGCGGGCTGCTCCTCGCGGCGGCACTGCTCGTCCCGGCCTGCTCCTCCGGCGACACCGGCTCCGAGGCCGGCGACGGGGCCGGCGACGCGGCGCCGGACCGTTCGACGGGCGGCACGCCACGCGCCGAGACGTCCGCCCTTCCCGCCCTCCGGGCGGCGGACGGATCCGATGTGTCGGCGTGCCGCGAGGCGGACTGCGAGATCCTGGTCGACGGCACGGCGGACGTCCCGCTCGCCTCCCGCTTCGGCGTGACGGACTTCCAGGTCACCTACGAGAAGCCGAACAAGGTCACCTTCGACTACGCCCGCCCGGAGACCCGGCACGTCGCCGAGATCAAGGGCACCGGCTTCCTGGGCCTGGCCGACGGCGTCAAGGTCACGATCAAGGACGTCGACGACACCGGTGCCGTGCTCCGTTTCGCGCCCGAGACCGTGGACCCGGCCAACGACCAGGCCGGCGGCTCCCACGGCGTGTACCTCCACACCGAGGGCTGACGCCGCCGCGTAAGGCCCTTCACCACCGGCCACCGGCTTCACCCTCTCTCCAGCTCTGCTATGGTCGCTGCCTACATCCCTTAGGCGGCGACCATACGAATGAAGGCCGGAGGCTCCCGTGCCGCGCAGAGGACTGACCGCCGAGCGCCTGATCCGCGCGGGGGCGGAGCTGGCCGACGAAGCCGGTTTCGAGCAGGTGACGCTCACGGCGCTCGCCCGGCGGTTCGACGTCAAGGTCGCCAGCCTGTACTCCCACGTGAAGAACTCGCAGGACCTCAGGACCGGCATCGCACTGCTCGCCCTGGAGGAGATGGCCGACCGGGCCGCACACGCGCTCGCCGGACGCGCCGGCCGGGACGCACTGACCGCGTTCGCCGACGTCTACCGCGCCTACGCGCGCGAGCACCCCGGCCGCTACACCGCGGCCCGCCTGCCGCTCGACCCGGAGACGGCCGCGGCGAGCGCGGGAGTGCGGCACGCGCAGATGATGCGCGCCCTGCTGCGCGGCTACGACCTCACCGAGCCGGACGAGACGCACGCCGTCCGGCTCCTGGGCGGCGTCTTCCACGGCTACGTCAGCCTCGAACTGGCCGGCGGCTTCGGCCACAGCGCGCCCGACCCGCGGGAATCCTGGCGCTGGATCGTGGACCGCCTCGACGCCCTGCTGCGCCACACCCCCGCTCCCTGACACGCCCCTCCCCCGCCACGCACCGAACGGGACGACGCCACCATGAACGCCGGACACGCCTGGATCACCACGCCCTTCACCGCCGGCCTCCTGCGCGGCGCACTCGATCTGGAGCGCACCCCGCACGGCGTGCTGCCGCACCGGCTGCCCGCGCGCGCCCGCGCCCAGTGCGCCGACCCGCAGCTGGCGATGGCCGAGGCCCAACCCTCCGGCGTACGGCTGGCGTTCCGCACCCGCGCCACAGCCGTCGAGCTGGAGACGCTGCCCACCAGACGGCAGTACGCGGGCACCCCCGACCGCCCGGACGGGGTGTACGACCTGCTCGTGAACGGACGTCTCACCGATCAGGCGAGTGTGACCGGAGGCAACGTCGTCCGCATCGACATGTCGACCGGGGCGGCCGAGCACCTGACCGGCGCGCCGGGAACGCTCCGCTTCACCGGCCTGCCCGGTGACGAGAAAGACGTCGAGATCTGGCTGCCGCACAACGAGATCACCGAACTCGTCGCCCTGCGCACCGACGCACCCGTCGCGCCCCTCCCCGACCGGGGCCGCCGGGCGTGGGTGCACCACGGCAGCTCCATCAGTCACGGCTCCGAGGCGGCGAGCCCCACCAGCACCTGGCCGGCCCTCGCCGCCTCGCTCGGCGGCGTGGAACTGACCAACCTCGGGCTGAGCGGCAGCGCCCTGCTCGACCCGTTCACCGCCCGCGCCGTCCGGGACACCCCCGCGGACCTGATCAGCCTCAAGCTGGGCATCAACCTGGTCAATCTCGACCTGATGCGACTGCGGGCCTTCACTCCGGCGGTGCACGGCTTCCTCGACACGATCCGCGACGGCCACCCCGCCACGCCCCTGCTGGTCATCTCGCCGCTGCACTGCCCGATGCACGAGGACACGCCGGGGCCGGGCGCCTTCGACCTCGCGGCGCTCACCGAAGGGCGCCTCGCCTTCGTGTCGACGGGCGACTCCGCCGAGGTCGCGGACGGGAAGCTGACGCTGCGCGTCATCCGCGACGAACTGGCCGGCATCGTGCGGCAACGCGCCGCCGAGGACCCCCACCTGCACCACCTCGACGGCCTCGCCCTGTACGGCGCGTCCGACGCCGCCACCCACCCCCTGCCGGACGGCCTCCACCCCGACGCCGCCACCCACCGGCTCATCGGCGAACGCTTCGCCCACCACGCCTTCACCCCCACCGGCCCCTTCGCCGCCCACGCTTGATCGGACGACTGCGCGCCACCCGACAACACCGCCGGGTCTTTACCCAAGAACATTCTGCAAAAAATGGTTGGCAGAGTTCTGTGCTGGTTCTACGCTCGCCGGCATGAGTGGCCCAGAGCGAAAAAGGGTGCTGGATCCGGAGCGGGACGGGGCGGCGCTCAAGGCGCTGACGCATCCGCTGCGGATCCGGCTGCTGGGGTTGCTGCGGCAGCACGGAGCGGCCACGGCCACCGAACTGGCCGGGCTCACCGGCGAGTCGTCGGCATCGACCAGCTATCACCTCCGCGTGCTGGCCAAGTACGACTTCGTGGCGGAGGCGGAGCACCGGGACGGCCGGGAGCGTCGCTGGCAGGCGGTGGACGACGTCACGGCGTGGAGCAACACCGCGATGGGGGCGACGCCCGAGCGGCGCGCGCGCGTGGATGTGACGCGGCGGGCGCAGCTGGACCATCTGGAGCGGTCACTCGCTCAGCACGAGGCGGACCTGGCCGCGGGACGGCTTTCCCCGGAGTGGCGAGAGGTGGCCGCGGTCAGCGACCGGGTGCCCCGGCTCACGGCCGACTCGTTGGCGGAACTGTGGGCGTGCTTCGCGGCCAAGCTGGAGGAGCTGACGATCCGGGACCAGCGCGCGGAGGAGACCAGGCAGGTCGTCGTGCTTGCCGCAGGGGTTCCCTTGGCGGACCGAGACGCCACGAGGGACGACACGGGCGGTGGGAACGGTGCGGACGGACGACCCGGTGCTGATCCGGAGATCCAGACGTGACGCCGCGACTCGCCCCGGCGACCGCGCAGCGGCGCTTCGTTCGCGTGACGTTCCTTTTCTGGTTCCCGATCGGGCTGTACATCCCCTCCCAGGTGCTCCTGCTGACGGAGCGTGGGATGGGGCTGGAGGCGGTCGGCGCGCTGTTCGCCGTGCACTCGTTCACCGTGGCCGCGCTGGAACTGCCGACGGGCGGACTCTCCGACGTGCTGGGGCGCCGGGGTGTGCTGGCCGCTGCGGGCGCCCTGTTGGCCGGGGCGCTGACGCTTCTCGCGCTGGGCACCGGGTTCTCCACGTTCGTCGCGGCGATGCTCCTGGCAGGCACCGCCCGGGCGCTGGCCAGCGGCCCGGCGGAGGCCTGGTATGTCGACACCGTGCAGGCGCACGTCTCTTCGGACGCCGGCGCCGGAGACCTGGCCTCGGAGCTGCGGGTCGGGCTGGCCCGGGGCAGCACCGCGCTGGCGCTGGCGCTGGCCGCTGGAACCTCGTGCGGTGGCGCGGTGCCGTGGCTGCTGGGACTGGGCCCCGACCTGGGCACCCGGCTGGTCGACCTCACCGGGGGCGCGGTGATCCCGCTCGCGGTTCCCATGCTTCTGGGTGCGGTCGTGCAGGTCGTCTACCTGCTCCACGTGGCCTTCGCGTTGCCGGAGCCGCCGCGAGCGCCGGTCACCTTCGGGGAAGTGCTGCGCGGTGTGCCGGTCACCGTCCGGCGGGGCCTGCGGCTGGGCGTGGGCGACGCCCTGGTGCGGCGGTTGCTGCTGTCCGCCGGCGCAGCCGGCGCCGCACTGGTGACGGTGGAACTGCTCACGCCGGGTCGTGCCGCCGCCGTCGCGGGCACGCCCGCGTCCGGTGCTCTGCTCTTCGCGGGTCTCGCCTGTGCCGGCTTCGCCTCCACGGCCGCCGGCAGCGCGCTCGCACCGCGGATCGCCGGGATGCTGGGCGGTAGCGAGGTGCGGGCGGTCCGGGCGGGAATCCTGACCAGCGCGGCTGGTCTGCTCCTGCTCGGGGCGACCGCGTCGTGGGGCGGCTGGACCTCGCCTGCCCTGGCCGCGGTGGGCTACGGGCTGATGTACGTGGGGATCGGGGCCTCGGGGCCGAACAAGAACGCCCTGCTGCACCGCCGGGTGGACAGCGCCGGCCGCGCCACCGCGCTGTCGTTCCAATCCCTGTCGCTGCAGGGTGCCGGCGCGCTGGCCGGGCCGGGAGCGGCCGAGCTTCCGAGGGGACCGCTGCCCTGGGTGCTCGCGGCCGGTCTGCTGTTGGTCGCCGCCGGCCTGTGGACTGGGCGCAGGGTCCCGGTGCCGCCCGCGCGGCCGGCACCCGGCTCGCGGGACGTCAGCGGAAGGCCGACTCCCCGGTGAGTGCCTGCCCGATCACCAGCTGGTGCACCTCGGAGGTGCCCTCGTAGGTGAGGACGGACTCGAGGTTGTTGGCGTGACGCATGATCGGGTACTCCAGCGTGATACCCGCCGCGCCGAGCAGGGTCCGGCACTCCCGGGCGACGGCGATGGCCTCCCGCACGTTGTTGAGCTTCCCCAGGCTGATCTGCTCGGGGCGCAGCGCGCCCTCGTCCTTGAGGCGGCCGAGGTGGAGAGCCAGCAACATGCCCTTGCACAGCTCGAGCGACATGTCGGCCAGCTTGGCCTGGGTGAGCTGGTACGCGGCGAGCGGCTTGTCGAAGATGTCCCGCTCCCGGGTGTAGGCGAGCGCGGTGTCCAGGCAGTCGCGGGCGGCACCGAGCGCACCGAACACGATGCCGAAGCGGGCCTCGTTGAGGCAGGAGAGCGGCCCGGAGAGACCGGCCGCCTCCGGCAGGGCCGCGGAGGCGGGCAGCCGCACGTCGTCGAGTACCAGTTCGGAGGTCACGGAGGCCCGCAGCGACATCTTCCGCTCGATCTCGGGCGCGGAGAACCCGGGCGTGTCGGCCGGGACGAGAAAGCCGCGCACCCGGTCGTCCGTCTGCGCCCACACCACCGCGACGTCCGAGACGGAGCCGTTGGTGATCCACATCTTGGTGCCGTTCAGCACCCAGTCGGAGCCGTCGCGAACCGCGTGGGTGCGCATGGCGGCCGGGTTGGAGCCGAAGTCGGGCTCGGTGAGCCCGAAGCAGCCGATGGCCTCGCCGGCGGCCATGCGCGGTAGCCACTCCTGCTTCTGCTCCTCGCTGCCGTGCTTCCAGATGGCGTACATCGCGAGGGAGCCCTGGACGGAGACCAGGGAGCGCAGTCCCGAGTCGCCGGCCTCCAGCTCCATGCAGGCCAGGCCGTACGCGGTGGCGCTGGTGCCCGCGCAGCCGTAGCCCTCCAGGTGCATGCCGAGCACTCCCAGGGAGCCGAGTTCGGCGGCGAGTTCACGGGCGGGGATCGAGGCCTTCTCGTACCAGTCGGCGACGTGCGGTCGAAGCTTGTCGTCGACGTAGCGGCGCACGGTGTCGCGGATGGCGCGCTCCTCCTCGCCGATGGGCGCGTCCGCGCCGAGGAGCTCCAGGGGGCTTCGGGGGGGCGGGGCGGCCATGGGGGCACCTTCCTTACCGAACAGCGTTAGTTATCGTCCTGCGTACACTAACCTGACGCTGTAAGTTTGACCAAGGACTGTGACCCCTTGCCTCGTCCCCGCACCCCCCTGCTGAGCCGCCCGCGCATCCGCGACACGGCGCTGGCACTGATCGACACTCACGGCCTCGACGCCCTCTCCATGCGGAGCCTGGCGCGCGAGCTGGGCGTCCAGGCCCCCTCGCTCTACAGCCACTTCCCCAACAAGGACGCCGTACTGGACGCGGTGGCCAACCTGCTCACCCGGCAGGTCGACACCGCGGGTTTCGCGCACGACTGGCGCACCGGACTGGAACGCTGGGGCCGCTCCTACCACGCGGCGTTGCGGGCCCACCCCCGCGCGGCTCCGGTGGTGGCCGCCGGCACGGGGCGGCGCGAGGACTTCCTGGCCATGGCCAACGCCGTCCACGGCGGCCTGCTCAGCGCGGGCTGGCCACCCCGCTACGCCACCATGATCGCCGCTTCGGTGAAGTACCTGGTGATCGGAGCGGCCACCACACCGTTCGCCAGCGGCTTCGCCGACGACACACGGGTCTATCTCGACCGCCACCCCCACCTCGTGCAGGCCCATCTGATCCCGGCCCACGCCGCGGAGATCGACCAGCAGAGCTTCGAGCTCGCGCTCAGCTCGCTCGTCGCCGGCCTGGAGGCCACCTACGCCACGGTCGCCGGAGGCACGGCCGACGCGCCCACCTCTGGTACAGCCACGACCGGCACGGACGCGGCGGCGGACACGGACACGGCGGCGGACAGCACGGCGGGCACGACCACGGAGGCCAACACCCGGCCCACATGAAACCACTCATTGAAATGGGTGTGCCATTCTGCGAAACTCGTCGGGGAGCGAAGGCCGTCCAGGGAGCGTGACGCACGGATGTCGGCACCACAGCAGGAGGTACCCGGGAACGACCCGGCGCGCGCGAACGACGCCGAGGTTCCCGTGGCCCGCCGCTACGCGTCCTACGACGCGCCCGAAGACGCCGCCCTCCGCGCCTGGGCCGAGCAGCGCACCGCCGCTCCCGGCCCCTACCGTCCGCGCTTCATGGTCTACTCCGGCCTCGGCTCCCCCGAGATGACCGCCCGGCGGCTCGCGCTGCTGCAGGAACTCGGCGCGGAATCGTTCCTGCTCGCCGCCGACCTCCCCTCCCAGCTCGGGTACGACCCCGACCACGAGCTGGCTTTTGCCCAGGTCGGCCGGGCAGGGGTCAGCTGCGCCACACTGGAGGACTTCGCCACCATCTGCTCCGGCCTCGACCTGGAGTCCGCGGACAGCGTGGGCATGCTCGCCAACTCCGTCGGACACATCGGGCTCGCGATGGTGACGTCCGTCCTGCGGGACCGCGGCGCCACCGGCGTGCGCCTGGTGATGCAGAACGACCCGCTCAAGGAATTCACCGCCCGGGGTACCGAAGTGCACGAGCCGGAGCAAGCGGTGCGGATCGCCTGCGACTGCGTGGCGTACGCGATCGACGAGGATCTTCCCGGCGCCGCCCTCACTGTGTGCTCCAACCACTACGACGTCGCCGGCGCCGGCCCCGTCCTCGCCGTGGCGCTCGCCTTCGCCAACGCCACCGTCTACGTCGACGAACTGGTGGCACGCGGCTACGCCCCCGCCGACGTGCTGCGCAGGATGATGTTCTTCCTCAATGAGCGCAGCGACCTCTACGTCGGGGCGTCGCTCTTCCGGACCGCGCGCGGCATCTGGGCCGACCTGGTGGCCGACCGGTACGGCCTTCCCGTCGCGGAGCAGCCGGTGATGTCGCTGATGGGGTACGCCCACGGACTGGAGTCGGCCGACGAGCCGCTGGTGAACATCCCCCGCGTCACGCTCAGCGTGCTCGCCTCGATGGCGGGCGGTGTGGACTACCTCTGCGCCACCGGCTACGACGAGGCGCTGCGCATCCCCTCCGCCGACGCCGCCGCGCTCGCTCTGCGGACGATGCAGGTCGTCGGCTACGAGCACGGGGCCATGGCCTCGCTCGACCCGTTCGCGGGCAGCGCCAAGCTGAACCGGCTCGATGCGGAGCTGGCCGAGCGGGTGACCTCCGAGCTGCAGCGCATCGAGGACAACGGCGGCGCCCTCGAGGCGCTGCGCAACGGCTGGATCACCCGCCGCATCGACGAGGGACGCGGCACCCGGCAACGCCAACTGGAGGAAGGAGTACGCCCGATGGTCGGCGCGAACGTCCTGGCGAGTCCCCGCCACCGGCATCTGTTCGCCGGCAGCAGCGCCGGAGAGGTGGACTTCGCGGCGGTCGAGCGCGACGCCCGCGACCGGCTGCGCGCGCACAAGGAGAAGCGTGACGAGACCGCCGTACGGGGAGCGCTGCGGGAGGTGGAGGAGGCCGCGGCGGGAACCGCCAACCTTCTGCCGCCCACGAGAGCCGCGCTGCTCTCAGGGGCGACCGCGCAGGAGATCGTCGGGGCGACCAGGACGGGGTTCGCGCGATGACCGCTCGGGGACGCACGGCCCAGGGGCCCACGGCTCAGCCCCACACCGTTCACGAGTCCCTCGCCGCGGGGCACACGACCCGGCGACGCGTCGTGCTGGCCAAGGCAGGGCTGGACGGACACGACGTGGGCGTCAACCTGGTCGCCCGGGCTCTCGTCGACGCCGGCTACGAGGTGATCTACCTCGGCAAGCGGGTGTCCACCGACCACATCGTCGGCACGGCGATCGACGAGGACGCGGACTGCATCGGGCTGAGCTGTCTGAGCGGCGGGCTGGGCCACTTCGCCCGCAGGGTCGTCGAACGGCTCGCGGAGGAGGGCGTCGACATCCCGGTGATCGCGGGTGGCATCGACGAACCGTCCGAGGTCGAGCAGATGCTCGCGTCGGGGGTGCGGTCCTACCTGGGGCCGGGCGCGGCGCGGGAGGACGTGGTGGAGGCCGTTCGCTCGGCACTGGCCTGACGCGCGGTCGTGCCGCTGGGGGCGACAGGCGTACGGCCGTGCCACGAAGCCCGCTTGCTACATTGAGGCGCCGGACTGCAGGAGGGTCGCGAAACCAGTGGAGCCAGAAGTCGAGTCGCCGTCGGGGGCGGCACCGGTCCGTTCGGTGGCCCGCGCGGTGGACGTGCTGCTCGCCCTCGGCAGGGGCCCCCGTCGGCTCGCCGAGGTCAGCGAGGAAGCGGTTCTGTCGAAGACCACCGCCTACCGCATCCTCTCCACCCTGCGCCACAAGGGCATGGTCCTCCAGGACGAGACCGACGGCAGCTACCGCCTCGGGCCGGCCTGCTTCCACGTCATGTCGTGCGTCGTCAGCGGGCACGCCGGCTTCCCCTTCGACGCCGGCCGCGACTTGGAGTCGCTGCGCGACCGCACCCAGGAGACCGTGACGGTGCACGTGCGCGCGGGGCTCTCGCGCATCTGCATCCAGGAGCTGCCCAGCCCGCAGACGATCCGTTACACCGCCGGGCTCGGAGCAAGTGCGGGGATCCACGTCGGTTCCGCGGGCAAGGTCCTGCTGGCCTACCTGGACCGCGCCGAACGCGAAGCGCTGCTGTCCTCACTGGAGCTACGCCCGATGACCGCCACGACGGTCACCGACGCCGACGAACTCCGTCGGCAGCTCGACGAGGTCGCCGAGCGCGGAACGGCGTTCAGCACGGGTGAGCGCGTGGCGGGGGCCGTGGGGGTGAGCGCCCCGGTCTTCGACGGCAGCGGCGCGGTGATCGCCGCCCTGAGCGTCCTCGGCCCGGAGGCGCGCATCACCCCGGACCGCCTCACGGACTTCGCGCAGCTGGTGCGGGAGACCGCAGAGCGGATCACCGGTCGCATGCCGCCGATCTGACGGACGGCCCCCGCTTCCGGGCTCCCGCGCCCCCTGTCCGGCCGTTCGTCACCGGACGTCTCACCCGCCTCGGCCCCGCGCCTCCTCCGGCACGGCGGTGGCCGGTTCGAACCAGTACGTCCCCGTACCGTCCTTCGCCGGCCGCACCACGATGCGCACCGGGCAGGGCAGTTCGGCCACCTCCGGGACCGGCCCGCGCACCCGGCCGAAGAGCAGCGGCCCCGACTCGTCCACCGCCACCTGCCCGAGGGTGTACGGCACCTCCACTCCGGGACGGGGCACGTGCACGTCGGTGAAGGTGAGCAGCCGCGCGGTGCGCGCGAAGGGCGCCTCCCGCACGTCCCAGCCGCCGCAGTGGTGGCAGACGGCGCGCGACGGCCACACCGCCGTCGCGCACTGCGCGCACCGGCCGCCGACCAGTACGCCGCGGGCCAGGTCGAAGCGGGGGCGCTCCCCCGTCGGAGACCGGTCGAGAGCCTGCTCTAGTCCCATGCTTCGGTCCTCTCCAGGATGTGGACGTTGCCGGCCGCCGACTCGCCCTCGAGCCACCCGCCACTGTTCTGGGCCAGGGCGACCCGCGGCCGCGCCACCTGCCGGGGGCCCGCCTCGCCGCGCAACTGCCAGACCAGTTCCGCGATCTGGGCGAGGCCGGTGGCGCCCACCGGGTGGCCGCGCGAGGACAGCCCGCCACTGGGGTTCATCGGCAGGGAGCCGTCCAGGCGGGTGGCGCCGCTGCGGAAGAACTCCGAGACACCGCCCGGGGGGCAGAAGCCGAGGTGTTCGGCGTACAGCAGTTCCGCGGGCGCCATGGCGTCGTGCACCTCCGCGACGTCGACGTCCGCGGGGCCCCAACCGGACTCGTCGTAGGCCTTACGTGCGCACAGGGTGGACAGGGTCGTCTCCCCTTCCGGGCGTGCGGTGAAGCCGGAGGCGCCCTGAGAGGCGACCACCCGGACCGTGGGGCGGCCGGCGGTCTCCAGCGCCCCACGCCGTGCGACGACGGCGGCGGCCGCCCCGTCGCAGATGGAGCTGCACATGAGCAGGGTCAGCGGGTCGGCGATCGGCCGCGCGCCGCGTACCTGTTCCGCGGTGACCTCCTTGCGGTGCTGCGCGTAGGGGTTGAGCGCGCCGTTGGCGTGGCTCTTGACCGACACTTCCACGATGTCGTCCATACTCAGCGTTCCCTCGGCGATCAGGCGCCGCAGCCGCATGGCGTAGATCGCGGTGAACTGGATACCGAGCCCGCGCACCACGTCGAGGTCGGCGGCCGACTCCAGCGCGTCGAGCGTACGGGCGAGTTCGGCGACGAACATCTTCTCGAAGCCCACCGCGAGGACGACGTCGGCCGCGCCGGCCCGGACCGTGAGCACGGCCTGGGCCAGTGCGCTCGACCCGCCGGCACAAGCGTTCTCCACGTTGACCACCGGAATGCGGTCGATGCCGATCTCGCGCAGCACGGTCTGCCCGCGCACCATCTCCTGCCCCTGGAGCAGGCCGCCCATGGCGTTGGCCGCGTAGGCGGCCTGGACGTCCTTGACACCGATTCCCGCGTCGACGAGCGCACGGATGCTCGCGACACGCGCCAGATCCTTCAGCGACAGTTCGGGGAAACGACCGAAGGGGTGCATGCCGACCCCCGCGATCACCACATCGTCACTCACAGCCGACCTCCCGTTCGAGTTGCGACTTGATGCCGAGCCGGTCGACCTTGCCGTAGGAGTTGCGCGGGATGTCGGTCCACAGCAGGACCCTCTTGGGGGTGCGCATCCTGAGCCGGGGCCGGGCGAAGGCCAGCACCTCGGCCTCGGTCAGCGCTGCGCCGGCGGCGGGACGGACGACCGCGGTGACGGCTTCGCCCCAGCGGGCGTCCGGGATGCCCAGCACGACGGCCTCGTCGACACCGTGGTGGGCGCTGAGCACGTCCTCCACTTCGCGCGGCGAGATGTTGAAGCCGCCCGAGTTGATCATCTCGTCGCGGCGGCCGCGCAGGTGCACGAAGCCGCGGTCGTCCATCACGGCCATGTCCTTGGTGCGCAGCCAGCCGTCCTGCAGCACGGCCGCGGTCGCCTCGGGCTTGTTGCGGTAGTGCGTCATCAGGTGCGGGCCGCGCACGTACAGTTCACCGGTTTCGCCCGGACCGGCCACGAAGCCGTCGTCGTCGCGCACCTCCACGGCCACGGTCTTCCAGGGACGTCCGGCGGAGAGCCGTACGGCCGGGTCCAGATGGTCCGTCTTCTGCAGGCAGGTGAGCGTCATGGGCGCCTCGGACTGCCCGTAGTCCTGGATGAGTGTGGGACCGAAGCGGTCCAGACACCGGTCCAGCACGGGCGCCGGAATACTGGAGGCGCCATAGACGATCGTCTCGTAGCCCCACTCGCCGGACTCTGCGGCAAGGATGGGCTCCAGCATGGCGGGGACGGCCTTGAGCGTGCGGATCTCCGGGCGCCGGGAGAGGGCCCAGACCTCCTCCGCGTCGAACTTCTGCTGCACCTGTACACCGGCGCCGCTGAGCAGGTACGGCAACGTGAAGTAGCCGGCGCCGTGCGAGAGCGGCTGGGTGAGGACGATGCGTTCACCCGGGACGACCGGGCCGACCTCCAGCAGCAGGTTGTAGGCGACCTCGCGGACTGCGCGGTGGGAGAGCACCACCCCCTTGGGCCGGCCCGTAGTGCCGGAGGTGTACGCGATCCAGGCCGGCTCCTCCGGGTCGGACGCGCGCAGGCGCACCTCGCCGGACGACTGCTCCACCAGGTCCTCGATCCCGGCCCCTGCGGCGCCGGGGCCGTCGAGCGCGATCAGGACCAGGCCGAACGCCTCCCGCAGGGAGGTCGCCTGTTCCTCGAACTCGGCGGAGTAGAAGAGGGCGGCCAGCTCGGCGTCGCCGGCGATGTAGCGGAAGTCCTCCAGGTGCAGGCGGGCGTTGAGCGCGACGCGCACCCGGCGCCCGAGCGCGATGGCGGTGTCCGCCTCCAGGTAGGCCGACCGGTTGTGCGAGAGCACACCGACCGTCGCGCCCTGCGGTACGCCGAGCGCGTCGAGAGCGTTGGCGAGCCGTTCGCCTCGGGACAGTAGCTGTTCCGCCGTCCAGGCCACGTGGCCGTCGTCCACCGCGACCGTGCCGGGGAACATCCGCGCGGCCCGGCGCAGCAAGTACGCGATATCCAGGGCGATCTCCTCCTGTCGGCGCCCCACGGTGAAGAGGGGCCCACCCTAACAGCGTTTCATTGTACGAATCAAACGTTCCACCAGGCGGCACATCAGCCCGGATGGTCGCGTCATGCCCCCGCGGGCTCGACGGGCCCGGCGACGGCCGCGAGCATCTCGAGGCTCGCGGCGTGCTCGATGCCCGGCCAGTTGGTACGGATCACCAGGTCGGTCACGCCGGCCGCAGCGAGGTGGGCCATCCGGTCCCGGCACTCGCGGGCGGTACCGACCAGATACGGCTGCTCGGCCGCGCCCGCCTCGCCGTACCCCCACGCCCCGTACGCGGCGGTGCGCGCCTGCAGCGCGCGCTCGGCGGCCGCCGTCCCGATCACGTCGGTGACCAGCACATCGCGGCGCAGCGCCACGGAAGCGGCGCGCGGTTCCCCGGCGAGCAGCCCGGTGATCACCGACGGAGTCGCCTGCGGCCCGATGAACGGCGTCCAGCCACGCTCCGCGGCCCGGGTGAAGGACCGCCGGTTGCCCGCCGCGTACCAGATCGGCGGGTGCGGCCTGCTCACCGGCCGCATGGCGAGGCCGGTGCCCGCCTCCTCGACGACCGCGCCGCCCCACCAGGCCACCATGCCGTCCAGGGCGCGCAGCTGGGCACCGAGCCGGTCCTTCTTGCGGACGCCGAAGGCGGCGAACTCCGCGTCCCGGTACCCCTGGCCGGCGCCCACCACGAGCCGCCCGCCGGAGAGCGCGTCGATCGTGGCCAGCTCCTCGGCCAGTTGCAGCGGATGGAGCAGCGGCAGCAACAGGACGCCCGCGACCAGTCGCATGTCACCGGTCTCCGGGACCAGCCGGGACAGCAGCGGCAGCGGCTGGAGATAGCCCTGCGGAGCGGTGAAGAAGTGCTGGCCGGCCACCACCCCGGAGTAGCCCAGGTCCCGTGCGGTCCGCGCGGTGCGGACCGCGTCCCGGGCCAGCTCCGCCCCGCCGGACTCGGTGCCGCCGTGCAGAGCGACGGCGAGATGCATCGTCATGCCGCCCCCAGCAGCAGGTCGGGCAGCCACAGGGACAGCTCGGGGAAGGCCACCAGCCCGGTCAGCAACAGGAAGTCGGCGGCCAGGAAGGGCCCTATACCGCGGAACGCCTCGTGCACCGGCACCTTGGCCAGTCCGCTGACGACGTAGATGTTCAGTCCCAGTGGCGGGGTGAGCAACCCGATCTCCACGGTCTTCACGAAGATGATCGCGAACCAGTACGGGTCGAAGCCGAACGCCTCGATGAGCGGGAAGACGATCGGAATGGTGAGCACCTGGATCGCCAGCTGGTCCATGAAGGTGCCGAGGACGATGTAGACGGCCAGCAGGATGACGAGGATGGGGTACGGCCCCAGCGGCAGCGAGGACACCGCCTCGGTGAAGTCCTGCGGGATCTGGGTGGCGGACATGAAGCGGCCGAAGACAAAGGCACCCACGATGATCAGGAAGATCATGCCGGTGGTCCGGGCGGCCTCGCGTGCTGCGGCGAAGAGCTGGGGCATCTTGATCCGGCCGAGGATCAGGGCGAGTGTCCCGATGCCCAGCACCCCCACGGCCGCCGCTTCGGTGGGCGTGTAGAGACCGGCGTAGATGCCGACGATGACCAGACCGATGACCCCGAGGATCGGGGCGACCTCCCCGGTGGCGGCCGCCTGCTGACGCAGGCTGAACTTCGGGCCCTTGGGCAGGCCCTCAGGCCGCATCCGGGCCAGCACGGCGACGACCCCGATGAGGAGAACCGCGGTGAGGAGGCCGGGCACCACACCGGCCGCGAAGAGGCGGGCCACCGAGGTCTCGGTGAGCAGTGCGTACACGATGAGCGTGATGCTGGGCGGGATCATCACGGCGATGGTCGCGGAGGACGCGATGCACGCCAGGACGGTGCGCCGCTCGTAGCCGTACTTCTGCGACTCCTTGATGGCCACCTTGCCCAGCGCGGCGGCGTTGGCGGTGGAGGACCCGGACGCGGCGCCGAGCACCGCCCCCGCCCCGACGATGGCCATGCCGAGGCCGCCTCCGATGCGCCCCACCAGGGCGTAGGCCCAGGCGAAGAGTCTCTCCCACAAGCGCCCCTGGCTTCCCAGGGCGCCCATGAAGACGAAAAGCGGGATCGCCAGCAGGACGAAGTTGGCCGCCTCCCGGTACATGGAGGTGCCCAGGTACATCACCATCGCGTCGGGGCCGTACACGATCAGCAGGCCGCAGCTGCCCGAGATCAGCATGGCCAGGCCGGTCGGCGTGCCGATGGCGAGCAACAGCACCAGGCCCAGCAGCCCGGCCAGGATTCCGACGGTCACCATGTCAGCCGTCCTTCGGGGAGTCGGCGGTCAGGGGGGAGGAACCGGAGCGGCCGTCGGGCGCGGCGCCACCCCGCGGGTACGCGCCGGCGTCGCCCGTGCCGGCCGGGGCGCCGGACGACGTTCCGTCCGTCGCCTCCTCGTCCTCGTCCTCGCCTTCGCCCGCCAGCCAGGCACCCCCGGACCGGACGATGCGCAGCAGGAGCAGGAGGAGTCCGACGACGATGAGAAAGCGGAACGGAGCGATGTCGAAGGTGTAGAGCCCCACGGTCGACTCACCGGTGCGGAACGCGTTGACCGCGATGGCGAGCGCGGCCCAGACGGCGAGCGCCACGCCGGTCGCGCAGACCGCGACGACGCAACCGTCGACGCCCCGCGCGACGCGCTTCGGCAGCCTCCGGGTCACCACCGTGATGCGGATGGGAAGGGACGAGGAGAGCGCCAGGTAGGTGAGGGCCACCATCAGGCAGCTGCCGATGAGGTCGTTCGCCGCCGGAAGTGGCTGCCCGAAGAAGAGACGGGAGCCGACACCGGCGAGGACGATGAGGGTGATGAGGATCAATACCGCGCCGGCGAGGTTCGCCGCGATGTGGTGGATGCCGTCGAGCGCGGCGCGACCGCCGCGCCGAGGGCTTTCCCGACCTGCCATGGTTCCTCTTTCCGAGTCTGTTCCGGCTCAGCGGGCTGCGTCACTTACCGGTGTGTTTGGCGAGCAGCCGCTTCCACTGGGCGATGGCGCCTTCGACCGTCTTCCGGTCCGCTCCGTCGCCCACCAACTGGTCCACCCAGGAGTCCTCGACCTGGTCGAGGTGCTTCTCGAAGCCCGGGGTCCGGTCGGCGACGTGCACGTCGATCCCGTCTCGCCTCCACTGGTCGATCTCCGCCTCGACCTGGTCCCGCAGCGTGGTCGCCGAGGCCACCACGGACTGCTCGCCGGCCTTGCGGAGGACGCGCTGTTCCTCGTCGGACAGCTGATTCCACCGTTCGCTGCTGATCGCGTAGCAGACCGGGAACCCGCCGAGGTCGAGGCCGATGACGGCCGACTCGATGAGTTCGTAGAAGGAGTAGTCCCGCATGCTGGTGACCGACAGGCTCAGCCCTTCGACGACGCCCCGGTTGAAGGCGTCGTACGCCTCCGCCGCGTTGATGTCGGTCGACACGGCTCCGGTCGCCTCGATCGTGTGCGGGAGGATGCTCCCGGCCGCACGCACCTGTTTGCCCTCGATGCCTGACAGGCCGGAGACGGACCGGTCGGAGAACTGCATCTGGTAGTTGGTGGTGGTGAAGCAGAACAGCGGCCGCATGTTCCACTCGCGGAAGTCCGCCTGGATCTGCGGGTTGGTCTGCACGAACTCCCAGAAGGCCCGGGACGCTCCGACCACCTCCCGGTCCGTGAAGAGTCCGGGCAGCTGCGGTACGTACATCAGGGACATCTGGCTGTCCATGTACAGGATGTTTCCGGCGTCGGCCGCTCCGGCCCGGAGCGCCCAGTGGTTGTCCTCCGCCGCGACGAGCTGCTCGGAGGAGCGGTAGTCGAAGTCGATGCGGCCGTCGGACGCCTCGCGCACTTCTTTCATGAACGGCTGGATGCCGGCTTCGCTGATGGAGTGGGTCGGCGAGTAGAGGTCGGCGATCACGAGGGTTTCACCGTCCGGCGCGGCCTTCGTGGTGCCGCACGCGGCGGCCGCGAGACAGCAGGCGGCGACTGTCAGGGAGCGAAGCAGGCGGAACCGCTGCATGCTGGGGACCTTCTCTCAGGCGTTCGAGGCTGCTGACCTCACCGGCTGATTCATCTGATGAAACGCACGTACCACCCTGCGGTCCTGAATTGGTATCGCGCACCCCTGCGCCGGTCAAGGGAACGGACGCAGAGAAGCCCTTACGGCGACGGTGAGCACACGAACGTGCCCGTAGGGCGACCGGATGGTCGCCCTACGGGCACGTTCGCGCGAGGAGAGTGAGAGCCCATGCGCGCCGCACGGCCGGCGCGCCGGGAAAGACGTCAGCCTGTGAGGCAGGCGGGGCCCAGGAGTTGCTTGAGGTCGCCGAAGAGGGCGGGGTCGACGGTGACGCGGTGGCGGTCCAGGCGCAGGACCGTGGTCTTGCGGGCGCCCTGGAGGCGGACCCGGACCTCGGTGTGGCCGCGGTGGTGGGTCAGCACCTCGCCCAGTTTCTCGACCAGCGGAGGTGTGATCTTCACCGTGGGGATGGTGAGGGTCACCGGCGCGTTGGCGGAGGCCTCGCTCAGGTCGGGGATCATCAGCTCCATCGCCACCAGCCGGGGGACGTCCTCCCGTTTGTCGAGGCGGCCCTTGACGAAGACCACGGCGTCCTCGACGAGCTGGGTCGAGACGAGCTGGTACGTCGCGGGGAAGAACATGCAGTCGAGGGAGCCGGCCAGGTCCTCGACCGTCGCGATGGCCCACGCGTTGCCCTGCTTGGTCATCTTCCGCTGGAGACCGGAGATGATGCCGCCGATGGTGACGATCGAGCCGTCGGAGTAGTCGCCGCCGGTGAGCTGGGCGATGGCGGCGTCGGCCTTGTCGTTGAGGACGTGCTCCAGACCGAAGAGGGGGTGGTCGGAGACGTACAGGCCGAGCATCTCCCGCTCCTGGGCGAGCAGGTAGGTCTTGTCCCACTCGATGTCGGAGAACTCCACGTCCAGGCCGAAGGCGGGGGTGTCGTCGGCGGTGTCGTCGCCCATGCCGCCGAAGAGGTCGAACTGGCCCTCCGCCTCCTTCCGCTTCACCTGCACCACGTTGTCGATCATGGTTTCGAAGTGGGCCGTGAGGCCCTTCCGGGTGTGACCCATCTCGTCGAACGCCCCGGCCTTGATGAGCGATTCGACGGTGCGCTTGTTGCACACCACGGCCTCGACCTTGTCGAGGAAGTCGGGGAAGGAGGAGTACTTGCCCTTCGACTTCCGGCACCGCACGATCGAGTCGACGACGTTGTTGCCGACGTTCCGCACGGCCGTGAGGCCGAAGACGATGGTGTCGTCACCCTGCGGCGTGAAGTTGGCGTCGGACTCGTTGACGTCCGGCGGGAGCACCTTGATGCCCATCTTGCGGCACTCGTTGAGGTAGATCGCCGACTTGTCCTTGTCGTCGCGCACCGAGGTGAGCAGCGCCGCCATGTACTCGGCCGGGTAGTTGGCCTTGAGGTACGCCGTCCAGTAGGTGACCAGCCCGTACGCCGAGGAGTGGGCCTTGTTGAAGGCGTAGCCGGCGAAGGGGACCAGCACGTCCCACACGGCCTGGATCGCCTCATCGGAGTAGCCCTTGTCCCGGGCGCCCTTCTGGAAGTTGACGAACTCGGCGTCCAGGACCTCCTGCTTCTTCTTGCCCATGGCGCGGCGCAGCAGGTCGGCCTGTCCGAGGGAATAGCCGGCGAGGACCTGGGCGGCCTTCTGCACCTGCTCCTGGTAGACGATCAGGCCGTAGGTGATGCCGAGGACCTCCTTGAGAGGTTCCTCCAGCTCCGGGTGGATCGGGGTGATCTCCTGCTGGCCGTTCTTCCGCAGGGCGTAGTTGATGTGCGAGTTCATGCCCATGGGTCCGGGCCGGTAGAGGGCCGAGACGGCGGAGATGTCCTCGAAGTTGTCCGGCTTCATCAGCCGCAGCAGCGACCGCATCGGCCCGCCGTCGAACTGGAAGACGCCGAGCGTGTCGCCGCGGCAGAGCAGTTCGAAGGTCTTGGGGTCGTCCAGCGTCAGGTCGAGCAGGGTGAGTTCGACGCCCTTGTTCTTCTTGATGAGCTTGACGGCGTCGTCCATGATCGTCAGGTTCCGCAGGCCCAGGAAGTCCATCTTGAGCAGGCCGAGGGCCTCACAGCTGGGGTAGTCCCACTGGGTGACGACCGTCCCGTCGTTCTTCGGGGAGAACACCGGGACGTGGTCGATGAGGCGTTCGCTGGACATGATGACGCCCGCGGCGTGCACGCCCATCTGCCGGACCAGGCCCTCGATGCCCCGGGCGGCGTCGATGACCTTGGTGACGTCCGGCTCGTTCTCGTACATCCCGCGGACCTCGCCGGCCTCGCTGTAGCGCGGGTGGTCCTTGTCGGTGATGCCGGAGAGCGGGATGCCCTTGCCCAGCACGTCGGCCGGCATCGCCTTGGTGATGCGGTCGCCCATCGCGTACGGGTAGCCCAGCACACGGGAGGCGTCCTTGATGGCGGCCTTCGCCTTGATGGTGCCGTAGGTGCCGATCATGGACACCTTGTCGGCGCCGTACTTCTCGGTGACGTAGCGGATCACGTCGCCGCGCCTGCGCTCGTCGAAGTCGATGTCGACGTCGGGCATGGTGACGCGCTCGGGGTTGAGGAACCGCTCGAAGATCAGCCCGTGCTCGATCGGGTCGAGGTCGGTGATGCCCATGGCGTAGGACACGATCGAGCCGGCCGCGGAGCCGCGGCCGGGGCCGACGGCGATGCCGTTGTTCTTGGCCCACATGATGAAGTCGGCGACCACCAGGAAGTACCCGGGGAAGCCCATGTCGATGACGACCTTCATCTCGTAGTCCGCCTGGGCCTGGCGGTCCTCGGGAACGCCGGACGGGTAGCGGCGGGCCATGCCGCGGCGGACCTCCTCCTGGAACCAGGAGACCTCGTCGTACCCCTGCGGCACGTCGAACCGGGGCATCAGGTCGCGCTTGGCGAACATGCCGGTGGTGTCCACCCGGTCGGCGATGAGCCGCTGCGTGTTGAGGCAGCCCTGCTGCCAGGCGTCAGAGTTGTCGATCGCGTACATCTCGGCGGCGGACTTCAGGTAGTAGCCCGCCCCGTCGAAGCTGAACCGGTCCGGGTCGGAGAGGTTGGAGCCGGTCTGGATGCACAGCAGCGTGTCGTGCGCGCTGGCCTCCCGCTCGTAGGTGTAGTGCGAGTCGTTGGTGACCACGAAGGGCGCGTCGAGCTTGCGGGCGATCTCCTCCAGGCCGGCCCGCGCCCGCTTGTCGATGTCGATGCCGTGGTCCATCAGCTCGACGAAGAAGTTCTCCTTGCCGAAGATGTCCTGGTACTCGCCGGCCGCCTTCAGCGCCTCGTCCATCTGTCCGAGACGGATACGGGTGCTCACCTCGCCCGACGGGCAGCCGGTCGTGGCCATCAGGCCGTCCGCGTACTCGGCCAGCAGCTCGCGGTCCATCCGTGGTTTGCGGAAGAAACCCTCCAGACCGGCCCGGGACTGGGCGCGGAAGAGGTTGTAGAGGCCCGTGCTGTTCCGCGCCCACATGGTCATGTGGGTGTAGGCGCCGTTACCGGAGACGTCGTCCCGCTTCTGGTGCGGGGTGCCCCACTTCACCGGACGCAGGTTCCGCCGCGACTCCGGGGCCAGGTATGCCTCGATGCCCATCACGGGGGTGACGCCGGCGGCCTGCGCCTGGTGGAAGAAGTCGTACGAGCCGTGCAGGTTGCCGTGGTCGGTGATCGCGATGTGCGACATGTTCATCTCGTTGCACGCCGAGAACATGTCCTTCAGACGCGCGGCGCCGTCCAGGAGCGAGTACTGCGTGTGCACATGCAGATGGGTGAACGGCTGCTCTGACACGGGGCGGGCCACCTCCGGCGCGGTTCCTGGGCGGGTCTTCTGGGGCGATTGAGGAGTCTACGGGCCGCCACTGACAACGCCCGACGCGACGCGGAAGGCGCCCGGGTCTCCGGGACGGGAGCGGGCCGCCACGCCTACGCTCGCACGAGGACACCGCCGACACGGCGCGCGCAGCAGAAGGGGCGAGTGACATGACAAGCCAGCAGATCGGCCCGGACGACGAGGCACGCGGCGAGCGGATCCTCGAGGTCTTCGACGCGGCGTTCGGGGAGCTGCTCGCCGCGGACCCGGCGGCCTTCCAGGTCAAGTTCCGCAAGATGGCCGGATCCGCGTTCGCGTTCTACCGGGGCACCGCCTGCCTCTTCTACGCCGACCTCGACGGGGAGAAGGACAGCGGCCCGTTCCTGGACGAGCGGACGAGCCGGGTGTGGATCCACGGCGACCTGCACGCCGAGAACTTCGGCACCTACATGGACGCCAACGGCCGGCTGGTCTTCAACGTCAACGACTTCGACGAGGCCTTCGTCGGCCCCTTCACCTGGGACGTGAAGCGCTTCGCCGCCTCGGCGGCGCTGCTCGGCTACGCCAAGGCACTCAGCGACGAGCAGATCACGGAGCTGGTACGGACGTACGCCCGCGCGTACCGGGAGCGGACGCACGCCCTGGCCACCGGTGCCAAGGACGAGGACGTCCCCTCCCTCACCCTGGACACCGCCGAAGGACCGGTCCTGGCCGCGCTGCACGCGGCCCGCGCGAACACCCGCTTCGGCCTGCTGGACACCATGACCGAGATCCGCGACCACGAGCGCCGGTTCGCCCCCGGCGGCGGCGCGGTCGCGCTGGACTCGGCGACCCGCTCCCGGGTCCTGGAGGCATTCGACCGGTACCTGGACACCCTGCCGCCCGGCATGCACTTCCGGCCGGACGCCTACCGGGTCAAGGACGTGGTCGGGCGCCGGGGGGTCGGCATCGGCAGCGCCGGCCTCCCCTCGTTCAACGTGCTGCTGGAGGGCCACAGCGACGCGCTGGAGAACGACCTGGTGATCTACATGAAGCAGGCGCAGACCCCGGCCGTGTCCCGGCACATCACCGACCCGGAGATCCGCGGCTACTTCACGCACGAGGGCCACCGCACGGTGATCTCGCAGCGCGCCCTGCAGGCCAACTCCGACCCCTGGCTCGGCTGGACGGAACTCGACGGCACCGGCCAGCTGGTGGCCGAGGTCTCCCCGTACGCCGTCGACCTGGACTGGTCGGACCTGGACTCGCCCGAGGAGATCGCGCGCGTGGTCACCGATCTGGGCGCCTCCACCGCCGCGATGCACGCCGCGGCGGACGTCGACGAGTCCGGCCACTCCCTCGTCCCCTTCTCCACCGAGCGCGCCATCGACGCCGTGATCGGCTCGGACGGGGAGGGCTTCGCGCAGATGCTCGTGGACTTCGCCCACGACTACGGCGCGCGTACGCGCCGTGACCACGCGATCTTCGTCGACCTGTTCCGTAACGGACGGATTCCGGGCCTGTAGCCGGAGCCGCGAGGGATGCGCAGCCGCTACCCTCGCGGCTCGTCGGGGGGTGGAACACCGTCCGCTTCGCCCGCCCCGTCGCGTGTCGCGGCGTAGGTGCGCGCGGCTTCCGCGAGCACCGCGGTGACGCGTTCCAGGGCGGGTAGCGTGCGGCGGCCGTCCCAGATGAGGCTGAGGCGGAGCATGACGGGCGGCCCGGCGAGAGGCAGGTAGCGCACCTGGCCGAGCCGTAGCTGAGCGGCCGAGGCGGGGACGAGTGACACGCCGAGGCCCGCGGCGACCATGCCGATCATGGTGTGGATGTGCTCCGCGCGGTAGGTCACCTCGGGCGAGAAGCCCGCGTCGTCGCAAGCGCGCGCCAACGTGGCCCAGAAGCCGCTGCCGTGCTCCGGGGAGAAGAGGACGAACGGTTCCGCGGCCAGCTCCCGCAGCGCCACCGGTCGGCCGCGCCCTTCCAGCGGGTGGCCCTCGGGCAGCGCCGCCACCAGCGCCTCCTCGTGGATGTCCCGCACCGCGAGGTCTCCGAGGGGCAACGGTGGGCGGGTGAGGCCGAGGTCGATCACGTCCTCCTCGAGCGCCCGCAGCTGATCGTTGGACTCCATCTCACGGGCGGTGAAGTGCACGTCCGGGAGCCGGCTGCGGAGGCTCCGCAGAGCGTGGGGAAGGACCCCGTACAGGGCGGAGCCGACGAAGCCGATCCGTACGGTGCCCGCTGTGCCGCTTCGGATCAGCCCTGCGACCTCCTCGGCACGGTCGGCCTGGGCGAGGGCGCGCTGCGCCTCCTGCAGCAGCACCTCACCCGCCCGGGTGAGGTGCACGGAGCGCCGGGTGCGTTCGAAGAGCGGGAACCCCAGGTGGCGCTCGAGCCGCTGGATCTGCTGGCTGAGCGGCGGCTGCGACATGTGCAGACGGGCGGCGGCCCGGCCGAAATGCAGTTCCTCCGCCACGGTCACGAAGTACCGAAGCTGTCTGATCTCCATCGCTCTGATATCTCACACGTCTCACAGGGGAGCCAAGTACGTATTGGACATATCACAGATCCACCGCGCACGGTGGGAAGGTCTTCGGCGGCCCGCCCGTGACGGCCGCCACCCTCTCCCCCAGGACACCCATGCGCACTCAGATCATCGACGCGATCCGTCAACGGTTGCAGGCCCGTGGCCTGGACGCATACGTCGCCTACACGCCCTCGAACGTCTTCTACGTCACCGGCTTCCAGAGCTTCTTCCTCATGGAATGGTGGCGGATGCTGGGCACCGTCGTCGCCGTAGTCCCGGCAGACCCGGCGCAGCCGCCCGCCCTGGTGGTCAGCGACTTCGAGGCCGTGCAGGCCCGCGAAGTCAGCGGCTTCGACGACGTCCGCTCCTTCCGGGTGTGGGTCGAACTGCGCGACGCAGCCGACCTCGCCGGCTCCGCACCCGCCTCTGCCGCCCCGGAGACGCGGCCGGCGCAGTACGACACGGCGGAACAGGACGCGGTGCTGCGCTCCGTCCTCGCCGACCGCGGTCTGCTCGACGGGCGGATCGGCACCGACCTGCGCTACGTCCTCCACGACACCGTCCGTCGGGTCGCCGGCTTCGCACCCGCGCTGTCCTGGGCGGACATGACCGAGGACCTGTACGCGCTGCGCAGCGTGAAGTACGACTTCGAGATCGACAGGCTGCGCAGGGCCACGGAGCTGTCCGAGGCCGGCATGACCCACGCCGTCACCGACCTGCGCCCCGGACTCACCGCCCTGGACATGCGGCATCGCTACCAGCAGGGCGTTCTGGCCGCCGCCATGGCCGACACCCGCTACGCGGACTACACCGATCAGTGGGTACTGCCGGCGGTGGGCTCCTCGACGAAGATCGGAGTCGACTCCGAGAGCGGCGGCGGCCTGGCCGAGGGCGACCTGATCAAGTTCGACTGCGGCACCACCGTCGGCGGCTATCGCGGTGACGGAGGCCGCACCTTCGCGTACCGCACGATCCGCCCGGAGACACGCCGCCTCTACGACGTCCTGCTCGACGCCCACGAGAAAGCCCGCGCCGTCATCCGTCCCGGCACCCCGGTCCGGGAGGTCTTCCGCACCGCGGAGCAGCACATCCGGGCCGGCGGATACCCCTCCTTCACCCGCGGCCACTACGGTCACTCCGTCGGTATCGACACCTTCCACGAGGAGCCTCCCTACCTCGGCTCCGACGAGGGCCGTCCGCTGGAAGCCGGAATGGTGCTGGCCGTGGAGACTCCCGCCTACTCCTCCGACACCGGAGCGATCATGATCGAGGACCTCGTCCTGGTCACGAGGGACGGCCACGAGGTGCTGCACCGACTGCCCCACGAGCTGACGGTGGTGGGCTGACATGCTCACGAGCAACAGCGGCCACGTCGCCCTGGAACTGGAACGGGCGCACACCGCCCGCAATTACGCCCCGCTTCCGGTCGTCGTCGCGGAAGCCGGGGGCGCCTGGGTCACCGACACCGCGGGCTGCCGCTACTTCGACTGTCTGGCCGGCTATTCGGCCCTGAACTTCGGACACCGCCACCCTGCACTCGTCCGCGCGGCGACCGAGCAGCTCGCTCGGGTCACGCTCACCAGCAGGGCCTTTCACCACGACCAGCTCGGAGCCTTCTGCCACGAACTCGCCGAGCTGACGGGGACTGAAGCCGTCCTTCCCATGAACACCGGCGCGGAAGCGGTCGAGAGCGCGCTCAAGATCGCCCGCAAGTGGGGCTACGAGGTGAAGGGGGTGCCGGAGAACCAGGCCACGATCGTCGTCGCCGACGGCAACTTCCACGGCCGGACCACGAGCATCATCTCCTTCTCCGGCGACAAGGACGCCACCACCGGCTTCGGTCCCTACACGCCCGGTTTTCGTTCGGTGCCGTTCGGCGACGCCGCGGCCCTCGCCTCCGCCGTCGACGCCACCACCGTCGCCGTGCTGATAGAGCCGATACAAGGCGAAGCCGGGGTGATCGTCCCGCCGGACGGATACCTCACCGACGTCCGGGCCGTGTGCGACGCCGACAACGTGCTGTTCCTCGCCGACGAGATCCAGAGCGGTCTCGCCCGCACCGGTCGCACCTTCGCCTGCGACCACGAGGGCGTTCGTCCCGATCTGATGCTGCTCGGAAAGGCACTCGGCGGCGGCATCGTGCCCGTCTCCGCCGTCGTGGGGAGCTGGGCCGTGATGGGGGTGCTCCAGCCCGGGCAGCACGGCAGCACCTTCGGAGGCAATCCCCTCGCCGCAGCCGTCGCCCGCGCGGTGATCGCCCTGCTGCGCGACGGCGCACCGCAGCGACGCGCGCACGACCTCGGGGAGCACATGGCTCGCCGGCTCAGGCCCCTGGTCGGCAGGGGTGTGACGGCGGTCCGTACCCGCGGCCTGTGGGCCGGCGTGGACATCGACCCGGCCGTGGCGACCGGGCGCCAGGTCTGCGCGTCCCTTCTGCGCCGTGGTGTCCTCGCCAAGGAGACGCACGGCGCGACCATCCGCCTCGCCCCACCACTCGTCGCGGACCCGAACGACCTGAACTGGGCCATCGAGCAGCTGGCCGCCGTCCTGTGCGAAGGAGACGTCCGATGAAAGAGCCCACTACGGCGCTCACCCCCGGGAAGGGCCCCGCCTCCTACGGCCGTACCGGAGGGCTCCGGAAGGCCATCCTGGGCAGCTTCGTCGGCACCACCATCGAGTGGTACGACTTCTTCCTCTACGGGTCGGCCGCAGCGCTCATCTTCAACAAGGTCTTCTTCCCCGACTTCGACCCCCTGACCGGCACCCTGCTCGCGTTCGCGACGTATTCCGTCGCCTTCCTGGCCCGCCCGCTCGGCGGCGTCCTCTTCGGTCACATGGGCGACCGGTACGGCCGCAAGTCCACCCTCATGGCCACGCTGATGCTGATGGGGCTGTCCACCTTCCTGATGGGCGTGCTGCCCGGGTACGACACGCTGGGCGTCGCCGCACCCGTGCTGCTCGTGGTCCTCCGCTTCTGCCAGGGGCTCGGCCTCGGCGGCGAGTGGGGCGGCGCCGTGGCCATCGTCGCCGAACACGGTGAGGCCAGCGGAGGCGCCAGGCGTCGCGGCTTCTACGCCAGCTGGCCCCAGATCGGCGTGCCCATGGGCAACCTCCTCGCGGTGGGCGCCCTGGCACTCGTCGGCACCGTCCTGTCCGAGGAGCAGTTCGACTCCTGGGGCTGGCGCGTTCCGTTCCTGCTCAGCGCCGTGCTGATCCTGGTCGGTCTGTGGATCCGGAAGGCCGTGGAGGAGTCGCCGCTCTTCCGGGAGAGCATGCAACAGGCGCCCGAACGCCATCCCCTGCGGGACGTCTTCCGCGATCACCGCAGGCCGCTGCTGATCACGATCGGCATGCGGATCGCTTCGGACGTCTCCTACTACACCTTCGCCCTGTTCTCCATCACCTACGTGACCCAGCAACTCGGCGCGGACCGCTCCCTCGTGCTCAACGGCGTCATCATCGCCTCAGCCGTCCAGCTCCTGGCGATCCCGGCCTTCGCCGTGCTGTCCGACCGCGTCGGTCGCCGGCCCGTCTACCTTGCCGGAGCAGTCATCGTCGGCGTCTGGGGCTTCGCCTTCTTCCCCCTGCTGGACACCGAGTCAGCCGGTGCCGCCGCTCTGGCGATCACCGTCGGACTGATCGGGCAGGCAGCGATGTACGGCCCCATGGCCGCCTACATCGCCGAACTCTTCCCCACTCCCGTCCGCTACAGCGGCTCCTCCGTCGGGTACCAGCTCGCCGGCGTCGTCGGCGGCAGCGTCGCGCCGCTGATCGGGGTCGCCCTGCTCAGCCGGTTCGACAGCGGATACGCGGTCGCCGCGTACACCGCTCTCGCCTCCGCCGTCACCGTAGCCGCGGTCTGGTGGTCGAAGGAGACCAGCAAGACGGCTCTCTAGCCACCGCAGTTCCGGCGGGCCGGGCCCCTGCGCCCGGCCCGCCGGGTTGGCATGCGCCGCGTGCACACGCGCGTGAATCGGGCCGTCCGCCCGCCGTGGGCCTGCCCCTTACCTCACGATCCGCAATCGGGTCCTTCTCTTAGTGCCGCTTTACGCCCCGGCGTGGCACACTCGGGCCGCGATGGACATGGCGACCACAGGGACGACGACGGGCCTCCGCGCCACGCGCGCCGCGGTCTTCACCGCGTTGTGCGTCGCGCTGTCCAGCGGCGCCCACGTGCTGCTGTCCGGCTCCCCCGTACCGCCGGTGACCCTCGGCGTGATCGGCGTCGCGGTGTTCCTGGTCGCCTTCGCCCTCGCCGGCCGGGAACGCGGCTTCTGGCGCATCGCAGCGCTGCTGATCCCGCTGGAGCTGTTCGCCGACACCGTCTTCACCAACGGCCGGCACGCCTGTTACGGCCCCGGCGGCGGGCCGGTGACCGGCCCGCTGCGTTCGGTCGGGATCGACGTGCTGTGCGCGGGGGGCGAGGTCGGCACTCCGCTGGCCCAGGTGGCGGCCTCCGGCGGCACCGGCCTCGGCGGGACACTCCAGCAGGGCTCTCCCTGGCTGCTGCTCGCCGCGCACGTCGCCGTCGGCCTCGCCGCCGCCGGCTGGCTGCGCCGCGGCGAGGCCGCGGTGGCGCGGCTGCTGCGCGCGGCGGCGGCCACCGCGTTCCGGCCGCTGCTGCTGGCCGTCCGGGCCCGTCCGGTGCCGCCGGCCGCTCCCGCACGCCCGCGGCACACGGCCGCCGTACCCGCATCGCGTCCGCTCCCCCTGCTCCTCCACTCCGTGCTGCGGCGCGGACCGCCCGTCGCTCCGGCCCTCGCGGCCTGACCGGCGCACGTCCGCAACCACCCCCACCACGCACGGAGAACCCGACATGAGCAAGCGCAACAGCCAGGAAGCCAAGCGCGCCGCCCGCGAGCGGCTGCGCATCGAGCGCGAGAAGCAGGCCAAGAAGGAGAAGATGCGGCGCACGCTGGCGATCAGCGGCGGCATCGTGGCCGTGCTCGCGCTGGCCGGCGGCATCGGCTGGGCCGTCACCAACCTCACCGGTGGCGAGGGCCGCTGGGAGACGGCGGCCCAGGTCGCCAAGGAAGGCCCCGGCGCCTCCGCCGACGGCGTGACCTACAAGGCGCCCGAGAACACCTTGGGCGCAGGCGGCACCGACATCGTCATCGGCGACGAGTCCGCCGAGCACACCCTCGCCATCTACGAGGACATGCGCTGCCCGGTCTGCGCAGGCTTCGAGCAGAACGTCGGCGAGACGGTGAAGAAGGGCATGGAGGACGGGGACTACAAGGTCTCGTACACCTTCGGCACCTTCATCGACGACAACCCGACCTTCAGCGGCACCGGCTCGAAGAACTCCCTGAGCGCCCTGGGCGCGGCGCTGAACGAGAGCCCGGAGGCCTTCATGGCCTACAAGGAGGTCCTGTTCTCCAAGGACGGCCACCCGGAGGAGGCCGACGACAAGTTCGGCGACGACGCCTACCTGATCAAGCTGGCGAAGGACGTCGACGGACTGAAGGGCAACAAGGAGTTCGAGAAGGCCGTCGAGAACGGCACCTACGACGCCTGGGCCATGAAGATCTCGCAGCAGTTCCAGGACGAGAAGATCCAGGGCACCCCGACCCTGAAGCTGGACGGCAAGAAGCTGACCGTCGACGGCCAGAGCCCGCCCATGATGCCGCAGCAGTTCACCTCGCTGATCGAGGAGAAGCTCGGTGGCGGTGACGGTGGCGGTGACGGCGGCGGTGACGGCCACGACCACGGGGACGGTCACAGCCACGGCGACGGCCACGACCACAGCCACTGACGGCGGAGGAGCAGCGTCGCCGACCCTGACGTGACGGTGACGGGCAGGCCAACTTCTCAAGGCGGCCTGCCCGTTGGCCGTACCGGACGGTAACGTCTGCGGGCGTGACTGACGCAGAGAGCACCACTCCCCGCAGATCCGTTGCATCCCGCGCGCACGCACCCCGGCGGCGTACCGTCGTCGCCGCGGGTGCGGCCTCCGCCGCGCTGCTGCCCCTCGGGCTCGGCATATCCGGGCCGGCCCGGGCGGCCGAGGGTCCCGCCTTCCGGCACGGTGTCGCCTCCGGCGACCCGCTGCCCGACGGTGTACTGCTGTGGACCCGGCTGACCCCCTCCCCCGACGCGACACCGGGCTCCGGACGCGGCGCGGCCACCGAGGTGCGGTGGCAGGTCGCCGAGGACGACGCCTTCGCCTCCCTGGCGGCCGAAGGTTCGGCGACCACGTCCGCCGCCACCGACCACACCGTCAAGGCCGACGTACGCGGCCTCCGCCCGGACACCACCTACTGGTTCCGCTTCACCGCCGGGGGCGTCACCTCAGCCGCCGGCCGCACCCGCACCGCGCCCGCGGCCGACGTCACCGCGGGCAACCTCCGCTTCGCCACGGTCTCGTGCGCCAACTGGGAGAGCGGCTGGTTCGCTGCCTACCGGCACCTGGCCGCCCGCAACGACCTGAACGCCGTGGTCCACCTCGGCGACTACGTCTACGAGTACGGCACCGGCGAGTACCCGCTCGAAGAGGACAAGATCCGCGAGATCTTCCCCACCCACGAGGTGCAGAGCCTCTCCGACTACCGGGCCCGCCACGGGCACTACAAGACCGACGCCGACCTCCAGGCGATGCACGCCGCGCACCCGCTCATCGCCATCTGGGACGACCACGAGTTCGCCAATGACGCCTGGTCCGGAGGCGCGGAGAACCACACGCCCGGAGCGGAGGGCGACTGGGCGGCACGCGTACGGGCCGCCAAGCAGGCGTACTTCGAGTGGATGCCGGTGCGTCCGGCCACCGAGGGCACCACCTACCGGCGGCTGCGCTTCGGCCGGCTGGCCGACCTGCACCTGCTGGACCTGCGGTCGTTCCGGGACGCGCAGCCGTCCCTGGGCGACGGCGACGTCATCGACGACCCGGACCGCACGATGACCGGGCGGCGGCAGCTGGACTGGCTGAAGTCCGGGCTCAGCGCGTCCGAGGCGACCTGGCGGATGGTCGGCACCTCCGTGATGGTCTCCCCCATCGCCTTCGGGTCGGTGCCCGCCTACCTGCTGCGCCCGCTGGCGCAGCTGCTCGGCATCCCGGCGGGCGGGCTCGCGGTGAACGTCGACCAGTGGGACGGCTACACGGACGACCGCCGCGAGCTCCTCGCCCACCTCCGCGACAACGGCATCGACGGCACGGTGTTCCTCACCGGCGACATCCACATGCACCTCGCCAACGACGTGCCCGTGGAGGCCGCGACCTACCCGTGGGACGAGCCGGTGGCCGCCGAGTTCGTCGTGTCCTCGGTGACCTCGGACAACGTCGACGACATCGTGCACGCCCCGCCGCACACCGTCTCCACGGTCGCCGAGGTGGCGGTCAAGGCCGCCAACCGGCACGTGCGGTGGGTGGACATGGACTCGCACGGGTACGGCGTGCTCGACCTGACCGCCGAGCGGGCGCAGATGGACTACTACGCGATCGGCGACAAGACGGACGCCGGCACCGGGACGCAGCACCTGCGCTCGTACCGCAAGCCGGCGGGCGGCGGACGCCTGGAGCGTACGGACGACCCGGTGGCCTGACACCGCCGGCAGCGGGATCAGGCCGGGGAGACGTCCGCCAGGAAACCCAGGGCGGTGCGCCACGTCGCCTCGGCCGCCTCCGCGTCGTGGTCGGGCAGCTCGGGATCGGTGTAGAGGTGCCCGGCGCCGCGGTGGCGGAACACCTCGACGTCGGCCCCGGCCCGCCGCATCCGCAGGTACCAGGCGTTCAGCCAGTCGTGCGTCTCGAAGGGGTCGGGGTCGGCGACGTGCAGCTGCACGGGCAGGTCGTCGACCGCCGCGTCGTCGGTGAGGTCGGAGGTGCCGTGCAGGAGGAGCAGGCCGCGGGCTTTCGCGTCGGCGAGCGCGAGGTTCTGGGCGAGGGCCGCGCCGAGCGAGAACCCGGCATAGACGAGACCGTCCTCGGAGTGCGGCGCGGCGGCGGCCACGGCCCGCTTCAGCAGTTCCTCGTGGCCGATCGCTTCCTCGATGTCGCGCCCGTCCTCGACGCTTCCGGCGACCCGGCCGTCGTACAGGTCCGGGACGTGCACCGTGTGACCGGCCTCACGCAGCCGGTCCGCGGCGGCATGAACGGCGGGCCGCAGCCCGTAGACGGAGTGGAACAGCAGGACGGTTGCCACGATCGTGTCTCTTCCCACAGGCATGCGACTTCGTACATTCTCATCCTGCCAGCTAGCGTTTCGTCCGTCGGGACGACGGTCGGCCCGCCCTGCGGGCGCCCGGCCCGAACCGTCCGAGTCCGCCGAGGAGAGGAGCTGCGTCCTTCATGGAGGCCCTGCTGCGTCCGCTCATCGTGATCGGCTGCACGGTCGCGCTGACCCTGCTGGTCGGCTGGGTCGTCGACCGCCTGCTGCACGCCGCGGACCGCAGACATCCCGAGACGCCGCTGTGGGGGCTGCTGCGCGGCTGCCGCATCCCGCTCCAGGTGGTGCTGGTCACCGGCGTCTTCCAGGCCACCTACAGCTGGTCGGGCATCGACACCGACCATGACAAGGTCGTCCTCAAGTGCCTGGCGCTGGTGACCGTGGCCGGCACCGTGTGGCTCGCGGTGCGCATCGCCTCCGCGATCGCCGAGACCTCGCTGACCCGGTTCGCCGCCAACACGCGGGACCCTCGGCGCATCCGCCGCTTCCGCACCCAGCTCACGATGATCCAGCGGGTGGCGACGTTCCTGATCGCGGTCGTCGCGGGGTCCGTCGCGATCCTGGCGCTCTTCCCCGGCATGCGGACGCTCGGCGCGTCGCTGCTCGCCTCGGCGGGCGTCATCGGCATCGTCGCCGGTGTCGCCGCACAGTCGATGCTGGGCAACCTCTTCGCCGGGCTCCAGGTCGCTTTCGGCTCGTCGGTGAAGATCGGCGACACCGTGGTCGTCGAGGGCGAGTGGGGCGTCGTGGAGGAGATCAGCCTGGCCTTCCTGACCGTACGCATCTGGGACGACCGCCGGCTGACCATGCCGGTCTCGTACTTCAACAGCAAGCCGTACGAGAACTGGTCGCGCGGCGGCACGGAACTGACCTGCACGGTCTACCTGCACCTCGATCACGCGACACCGGTCAAGGCCCTCCGGGAGTACCTGCGGGAACTGCTGGAGACCCGCGACGACTGGGACCGGCGTACGTGGAGCCTCGTCGTCACGGACTCCACGCCCACGACGATCCAGGTGCGGGCCGCGATGTCGGCGAGGGACACCGACGACTGGTGGACGCTGCAGTGCGGGGTGCGGGAGGAGCTGCTGGAGTGGGTGCGGCGCGAGCACCCGTACGCCCTGCCGCGGATCGCGACCGCCCCGGCCCTGGGAGCCGGGCACCGGGGCCCAGCCGGGACCGGGGCCCGCCACACCGTACCGGCGCAGGGGGCACGCGGCGGATCCCCGGACGGCGACGGCTCCCCCGAGGGCTGAACCCCGGCCCGGCGGCCCGGCGGGCGCGCGTAGCGCGCCCGCCGCGGTGGTCGCGGAAGCTGCGGACGTCGAGCTGGTGGAGGACGCGGTCGACGACCTCCGGGCCGGCTCCGGGCTCATCGAGGCCCTGCACCAGCAGGGTGGCCGGCACGACGGCGAGGGGACGCTGAGCCGTTCGGCCACACCGGCACCATGACGACCGCCCCGAGCAGCAGGGCGAAGATCAGGGCGAGTTGGTCCACCCCTACGAGCTCTCCGCCCTCACGGTCTCCAGCGCCTGCGCGAGATCGTCCGGGTAGTCGCTCTCGAACTCCACCCAGCGGCCGTCCGCCGGGTGCGTGAAGCCGAGCCGCACCGCGTGCAGCCACTGGCGGCCCAGCCGCAGCCGCTTGGCGAGGGTGGGGTCGGCGCCGTAGGTGAGGTCGCCGACGCAGGGGTGGCGGTGGGCGGACATGTGCACGCGGATCTGGTGGGTGCGGCCGGTCTCCAGCTTGATGTCGAGGAGGCTGGCGGCGCGGAACGCCTCGATCAGGTCGTAGTGCGTGACCGACGGCTTGCCCTCGGCGGTCACGGCCCACTTGTAGTCGTGCTGCGGGTGGCGGCCGATCGGCGCGTCGATGGTGCCGCTGAGCGGGTCGGGGTGGCCCTGGACGAGCGCGTGGTAGCGCTTGTCGACGGTGCGTTCCCGGAACTGCTGCTTGAGCAGGGTGTACGCCCGCTCCGACTTGGCGACGGCCATGAGCCCGGACGTGCCGACGTCCAGCCGGTGCACGACGCCCTGGCGCTCGGCCGCGCCGGAGGTGGTGATGGTGTAGCCGGCCGCGGCGAGACCGCCGATGACGGTGGGCCCGGTCCAGCCGGGGCTGGGGTGGGCGGCCACGCCGACCGGCTTGGCGACGACGACGACGTGCTCGTCGTCGTGCACGATGTCCATGCCCTCCACGGGCTCCGCGACCACCTGCACCGGAGCGGCAGGAGCGGGCATCTCGACCTCGATCCAGGCCCCGCCGCTGACGCGGTCGGACTTGCCGGCCGCCGAACCGTCCAGCCGCACCTTGCCTCCGGCCGCGAGCTCGGCCGCCTTGGTGCGGGAGAAGCCGAACATGCGGGCCAGCGCGGCGTCGACGCGCTCGCCCTCCAGGCCGTTCGGTACGGGCAGGGTGCGGATCTCGGGAAGCGTACTCACCTGCTCGAGTATGCCGGACCGCCCGTCCGCGGCCTGCGGCCGGACCTCACCCGGGCGGCCCCCCTCCGCATGCGCCGACGCCACCTCTTCGTGACCGTGTGACTACGTCGGGACACCTCTCCCGGAGGGAGCCTCTCCATGTCCGCAGCGGCCGGCCACAGACGGATACCCGGCAGCAGATCCATCGCGGTGGCCACCGCAACCGCCCTGACCGCGGTGGTCATGGCACTGGACCCGCAGCACGGTTCCGCGGCTCCGGCCATCTCCGGGGACTGCGCGATCGCCGGGTCGGCCGGCTTCAGCGAGGGGCCGATGACGGAGGACTTCATCCATCCCACCGGGCACAAGAAGGCGATCTTGATCATGGTCGACTTCGAGGACATCCCGGCGGCCGGCTCCGCTCGGGAGCGGGCCGCGTTCTTCGCCGACTACGGCGACCGGTACCTGGACCTCGCCTCGTACGGCAGGTACCGGCTGGAACTGGAACCGACCCGCGGCTGGGTGCGGATGCCGAAACCCTGGTCGGCGTACGGCGTCGAGCGCGGCATCGGCTCCGAGGTGATGCGCGCCTACGTGCAGGACGCCGTCGACGCCGCCGTCGCACGCGGCACCGACTTCGCCGGTGCCGACTTCGTGTACGTCGTCGCCGACGACAACGTGCCGGCCCGCCCGACGGTCTCCCAGGCCAACACCTTCGACGGGCTGCGCGCGGGCGGACACACCCTCCGTGCGGCCGCGCTGGTCTTCGGACGCAGCAACGACTCGGCCCTGTGGCAGCGCGGCAACTTCGTGCACGAGGCCAACCACCTCTACGGCCTGCCCGACCTGTACAACGTCGAGCGCGGCGCCTCGGTGGAGTACGCGGGCGGCTGGGACACGATGAGCATGGCCGGCATCTCCGACCTGCTGGGCTGGCACAAGTGGAAGTTCGGGTGGATCACGGACGACCAGGTCGCCTGCGTCACCGACCGCTCGGCCACGCACACGCTGAAGCCCGTCGGCTCGCCGGACGGGGCGACGATGGCGGTGGTGAAGACCGGCGAGCACTCGGCGATCGTGGCCGAAGCCCGCACACGGGTCGGCCTGGACCGCGGCATCTGCGCGGAGGGCGTGCTGCTCTACACCGTCGACTCCCGGGTGCCCACCGGGCAGGGCCCGGTGCGGGTGGTGGACGGCCGCCCGGCCAGCCGCGGCGGGCCCGCGTGCACCGGCCGTTCGCCGGAGGAACTCGCCGAGCTGGGTGACGCGCCGCTGCGGCCCGGGGAGCGCCACACGTTCGCGAGCGGCGTCACCGTCGCGGTCACCGGGCACCACGGCGGCCGGTACCAGGTGCGGGTCACCAGGCCCTGACGGAACGCTGCGGGCCGTCCGCCGGGCGGTCGGTCCTCGCGGGCGCGGTCCTCGCGGGCGGTCAGTCCTTGTGGACGGTGCCGTCCGGGTCGAGGCCGCGGAAGGAGAGCAGCACGATCAGGATGCCGCCGCAGACGATGGCGGAGTCGGCGAGGTTGAACACGGCGAAGTGCCGGGGGGCGATGAAGTCGACCACCGCGCCCTGGAAGACGCCCGGCGAGCGGAACAGCCGGTCGGTGAGGTTGCCGAAGGCGCCGCCGAGCAGCAGGCCGAGCGCCACGGCCCACGGCGTGCTGTAGAGCCTCCGGGCCAGACGGGCGATCACCACGATCACGACGACGGCGATGGCGGTCAGGACGATGGTGAGCGCCTCGCCGATGCCGAAGGCGGCACCGCGGTTGCGCACCACCTCGAACTGCAGCCACTCGCCGATCAGCTCGATCGGCGCGCGGTGCTCCAGGTACGCGACCACGATCAGCTTGGTGACCAGGTCGAGGACGTAGGCCACGGCGGCCACGCCGAGCAGCATCGGAATGCGGCGCGGCCCCCTGGGGCCGGTCTGCGCCGTGTCCTCGGCCGACTCGGCGGGTCCGGCGTCGTTCGACGCGCCGTCCGCGTGCCCGGCGCCCTCCGGCCCGTCGGCCGTGGGCTCGGACCGGTCTCTCGCGGCCTCGTCCTCGTCCGGGGTCTCGATCGCCCGCTCCACCTCGTTCACGTGACGAGGGTACGACACAGCGGTACGCACCCCGTCACCCGTGCGCCCGACCGCCGCTTCAGCGTCGCTCCTGCTTCTGCTTGCACTCCACGCAGAGGGTCGCGCGCGGGAACGCCTGCATCCGCGCCTTGCCGATCGGCTTGCCGCAGTTCTCGCACAGGCCGTACGTACCGGCCTCGATGCGCTCCAGGGCGCGGTCCGTCTGGTAGAGGCTCTCCCGGGCGTTCGCGGCCAGGGACATCTCGTGCTCGCGCGTGATGTTCCGGGTCCCGGTGTCGGCGTCGTCATCACCGGCCGTGTCGCCCGCGTCCCGCAGCAGTCCGCTCAGTGCCTCCTCGGAGGCCTGGATCTCGTCCCGCAGCCGCCCCGCCTCGTCCTCGAGGTTGGTGCGGGCCTCCTCGACCTCTGCCGGAGTCCAGGGGTCCTCCCCGGGGCGCACGGGCAGCTCACCGGGTGTGAGGGGCGCGGCCTGGGCCGAACGGGCGGTGGGAACCGCCGCGGCCTTCGCCGGAGTCTTCTTCGCAGCCACCTTCTGGGCTCCTGTCTTCTTGGCGGGGATCTTCCGGGCGGTCTTCTTGCCGGCAGGAGCGGGCTGGGCCGGGGCTTTCCGGGCGGACGTCTTCCTGGACGCGGTCTTCGTCCTCTCGGCGGTCGCCTTCTTCGTGGTGGTCTTCTTGGCGGCGGTCTTCTTGGCGGCGGTCTTCGGAGCAGCCTTCTTCGCCGCCGTGGTCTTCTTCGCCGCGGCCTTCGTCGCCGTCGTCTTTCCGGGGGAGGTCGTCTTCTTCGCCGCGGCCTTCCTGGCCGCCGTGGTGGGGGCGGTCTTCTTCGCGGCCGCCTTCTTCGGAGCAGCCTTCTTCGCGGCGGTCTTCTTCCCCGCGCTCTTCGCCGCCCCCGCCGCCTTCTCCCCCGCCGCCTTCTTCGGCGCGGCCTTCCGGGGGGCCGCCGTCTTCCGCGCCGGGGTCGCGCCGGAGACGGCCTCGTCGGTCGCGGTGCGCCGGGACGCCGTCTTCCGCGCCGCCGTCTTCCCGGGCGCAGCCGACTTCGCGGACGCGCGCTTCGCCGCCGGCTTCCTGCCGGAAGACTTCTTCGCGGCGGTCTTCCTCGCCACCATGGCCGCGACCCCTTCACATACTGTGATCTTGCTCGCGAATCGTGACCGGAACGATAAATCGACTTCGGGTGGGCGGCAACGGGACGCGCCGCTTCCGGTCGCCCGGTCGGACCGTCCTCTCGGTCTCCGTACGCCTTGCGAGGGCGTTGTGCCCCGCACCGCCGGGGGAAAACCGGTCCGCGCCGAGCGTGGCGGCCCGTACACTGGGTTCAGCGAAAGGCATGGATGGGGACGAGTAGCGTCGTCAGGCAGTCAGGAGCGACCCGGGGACGGTGTGAGCCCGGGGACGAGCGCGACGTGAAGATCACCCCGGAGCCGCCGGAAGAAAGTCCGCACGCCAGGCGTGCGGGCGAGTAGACCCGGCAGCGCGGCCCCAATGAGGGGGCGGCGGACACGACACCGCCGCCAAGGAGGGTGGTACCGCGGGAGCGCCGTTGCAGGCGCGTCTCGTCCCTCCGACGGAAGCACGCCAGTCCGCCGGAGGAAGACGACCGACGATGAGTCCCGAATCGCCGCAGCAGCACGACAAGCCGCTGTACCACCAGGTGCCCGCCCAGGTCGACCTGCCCGCGCTCGAGCACGCGGTGCTCGACTTCTGGCGCGAGCACAAGGTCTTCGCCCGCACCCTTGAGCAGTCCGAGGGCCGCCCCGAGTGGGTGTTCTACGAGGGCCCTCCCACCGCGAACGGGATGCCCGGCGCGCACCACATCGAGGCCCGCGTCTTCAAGGACGTCTTCCCCCGCTTCCGCACGATGCGGGGGTACCACGTGGCGCGCAAGGCCGGCTGGGACTGCCACGGCCTCCCGGTCGAGCTGGCGGTGGAGAAGGAGCTGGGCTTCTCCGGCAAGAAGGACATCGAGAACTACGGCATCGCGGAGTTCAACGCGAAGTGCCGCGAGTCGGTGACCCGGCACACCGACGCGTTCGCCGAGCTCACCACCCGCATGGGCTACTGGGTGGACCTGGACGACGCCTACCGCACCATGGACCCGGAGTACGTCGAGTCCGTGTGGTGGTCGCTCAAGGAGATCCACGCGAAGGGCCTGCTGGTCCAGGACCACCGCGTGGCCCCCTGGTGCCCGCGCTGCGGCACCGGGCTGTCGGACCACGAGCTGGCGCAGGGCTACGAGACGGTCGTCGACCCGTCGGTCTTCGTCCGCTTCCCGCTGACCTCCGGCCCGCTGGCCGGCGAGGCCGCGCTGCTGGTGTGGACGACGACCCCCTGGACCCTGGTGTCCAACACGGCCGTCGCCGCGCACCCCGAAGTGACGTACGTGGTCGCCACGGACGGGAACGAGAAGCTGGTCGTCGCCGAACCGCTGCTGGAGAAGGCCCTGGGCGACGGCTGGGAGGCCACCGGGCAGCGCTTCACCGGCGCCGAGATGGAGCGCTGGGCGTACGACCGGCCCTTCGCGCTGGTGGACGTCCCGGACGCCCACTTCGTCGTCAACGCCGAGTACGTCACCACGGAGGACGGCACCGGCCTGGTGCACCAGTCCCCCGCGTTCGGCGAGGACGACCTGGCGACCTGCCGCCGCTACGGTCTCCCGGTGGTCAACCCGGTGCGCGCGGACGGCACGTTCGAGGAGGGCGTCGGCCTGGTCGGCGGCGCGTTCTTCAAGAAGGCGGACGAGAAGCTGGTCGCCGACCTCGAGGCGCGCGGCCGGCTGTTCCGGCACGTCGCCTACGAGCACAGCTACCCGCACTGCTGGCGCTGTCACACCGCGCTGCTCTACTACGCACAGCCCTCCTGGTACATCCGCACCACGCAGGTCAAGGACGCGCTGCTGCGGGAGAACGAGCGCACCAACTGGTACCCGGACTCGGTCAAGCACGGCCGGTTCGGCGACTGGCTGAACAACAACATCGACTGGGCCCTGTCCCGCAACCGCTACTGGGGCACCCCGCTGCCGGTGTGGCGGTGCGCGGAGGAGCACACGGTCGTCGTGGGCTCCCGGGCCGAACTGGGCGAGCTGACCGGCGCCGACCAGTCCGCGCTGGACCCGCACCGCCCGTACATCGACGAGGTCACCTTCCCCTGCCCGACGTGCGGCGGGACGTCCACGCGCGTGCCGGAGGTCATCGACGCCTGGTACGACTCGGGCGCGATGCCGTTCGCGCAGTGGGGGTACCCGTACAAGAACAAGGAGATCTTCGAGCAGCGCTACCCGGCGCAGTTCATCTCCGAGGCCATCGACCAGACCCGCGGCTGGTTCTACACGCTGATGGCCGTCGGCACGCTCGTCTTCGACAGGTCCTCCTACGAGAACGTCGTCTGCCTCGGCCACATCCTGGCCGAGGACGGGCGCAAGATGTCCAAGCACCTGGGCAACATCCTCGAACCCATCCCGCTGATGGACGCGCACGGCGCGGACGCGGTGCGCTGGTTCATGGCGGCCGGCGGCTCGCCGTGGGCGGCGCGTCGCGTCGGGCACGGCACCATCCAGGAGGTCGTCCGCAAGACGCTGCTGACCTACTGGAACACGGTCGCCTTCCAGGCCCTGTACGCCCGCACCGGCGCGTGGGCCCCGAGCGGGGCCGACCCGGCGCCGGGCGACCGCCCGCTGCTGGACCGCTGGCTGCTCAGCGAACTCCACGCGCTGACCGACCAGGTCACCGCCGCGATGGAGAACTACGACACCCAGCGCGCCGGCAAGCTGCTGTCCACGTTCGTCGACGACCTGTCGAACTGGTACGTGCGCCGCTCCCGCCGCCGCTTCTGGCAGGCGGACCCGGCGGCGCTGCGCACCCTGCACGACACCCTGGAGACGGTGACCCGGCTGATGGCCCCGCTGGTGCCGTTCATCTCCGAACGGGTCTGGCAGGACCTCGTGGTGCCCGTGACGCCCGGCGCGCCGGACTCGGTGCACCTCGCGACGTGGCCGGAGGCCGACCTGGGCGCGATCGACCCCGAGCTGTCCGGCGACATGCTTCTCGTACGGCGGCTCGTCGAGCTGGGCCGGGCGACGCGGGCGGAGTCGGGTGTGAAGACCCGTCAGCCGCTGTCCCGGGCGCTGGTCGCGGCACAGGGCTTCTCGACGCTGTCGCCGGATCTGCGGCGGCAGATCACCGAGGAGCTCAACGTCTACGACATCGCCACCCTCGCCGACGTCGGCGGCTCGCTGGTCGACACCAGCGCCAAGGGCAACTTCCGTGCGCTGGGGCGGCGGTTCGGCAAGAACACGCAGGCGGTGGCCAAGGCCGTCGCGGCGGCCGACGCCGCGGCCCTGTCCGTCGCCCTGCGCGAGGGCACGGCCTCGGTGGAGGTCGACGGTGAGACGGTGACCCTCTCGCCGGAAGAGGTCATCATCACCGAGACCCCGCGTGAGGGATGGTCCGTGGCCTCCGACTCCGGCGCCACGGTCGCCCTGGACCTGGAGATCACGCCCGAGCTGCGCCGGGCGGGGCTGGCGCGCGACGCCATCCGGCTCATCCAGGAGTCGCGGAAGAACTCCGGGCTGGACGTCGCGGACCGCATCGCCCTCCGCTGGTCCGCCGCCGTCGTCGTCGGCTGTGAGGTGTCAGCCGGTCAGTTGTCGTCCTCGTCGATGAGGAAGCCGCGCATCGGCGAGGGCGCCGCCTGCGGACCGCCCTGCGGGCGGACCGGCGCCATCGGCTGGGTCATCGCGGGCGACATCTGCTGCTGGCCGCCGCCGTAGCTCTGACCGCCGCCCTGCGTGTGGCCGCCGTGCCCGGGGCCGCCGTGACCGCCCATGCCCTGGCCACCGCCGCCCATGGGCTGGCCGCCGCCCATCGACTGGTGACCTCCCATGGTGCCGCCGCCGGGTGCACCCGCGGAGGCCATCGACGGGGACGGGGGCAGCGAAGCTGCCGCGGGCGTCCGGGACGGGGCCAGCGAGTCGTCGGCCTGGTTCTCCAGCTGGCGGAGCTGGCTCTCCAGGTACGACTTCAGGCGCGTGCGGTACTCCCGCTCGAAGCCGCGCAGGTCCTCGACCTTGCGCTCCAGCGTCGCGCGCGCGGACTCCAGGGAGCCCATGGCGACGCGGTGCTTCTCCTGGGCGTCCCGCTCCAGGGCGTCCGCCTTGGCGCGGGCGTCGCGCTCCAGGCCCTCGGCGCGGCTGCGGGCCTCGCCGACGATCTTGTTGGCCTCGGACCGGGCCTCCGCGATCGCCTGGTCCGCGGTCTGCTGGGCGAGGGAGAGCACCCGGGCGGCGCTGTCGTTGTTCTGACCGCCGCCGGGAAGCTGCGGGCCGCCGGGACCCATGGGGCCGCCCTGCGGTCCGTGTCCACCGGGTCCACCGGGTCCGCCGGGGCCCATGGGACCGCCGGGACCGGCCGGGAGCTGCGGCTGACCGCCGGGAAGCTGGGGCGGGCCGCCCTGCGGACCGTGTCCACCGGGGCCACCGGGGCCACCCGGACCGCCGTGACCGCCGGGGCCGTGTCCACCCGGACCGCCGTGACCGCCGGGGCCGCCGGGGCCGTGTCCGCCCGGGCCGTGCTGGCCCGGGGGAACCGGCTGCGGTCCTGATATGGCGGCGGGCACCGGCGCCCCGCCGGGACGCTCCTGGCCCTCCGGAGGCTTGCGGCCCTGCTGCTGGTTCTGCTGGGCGGCACGGGTCGCGGCGGCCAGCTTGGCGCGCAGGTCCTCGTTCTCACGGAGCAGACGGGTCAGCTCGGCTTCGACCTCGTCGAGAAAGGCGTCGACCTCGTCCTCGTCGTAGCCCTCTCGCAGACGGACGGTCGTGAACTGCTTGTTCCGCACGTCCTCGGGGGTCAGTGGCATCTCTTCACCTCAACGTATTCGTCGGCATATCGGCAAGACCATAGGAATCGTTCACAGCCTGGCCACGACGTTGATCAGGATGTAGACGATGATCATGAGCACGAAGAAGGACAGGTCGAGCGCCACGCCCCCGAAGCGTAGCGGCGGGATGAACCGCCGCAGGAGCTTGAGTGGCGGATCAGTGACAGTGTAGGTGGCCTCCAGGACCACCACCATCGCCTTGCCGGGTTGCCATGAGCGGGCGAACTGGAAGACGTAGTCCATCACGAGCCGGAAGATCAGCACGAGCATGAAGCACCACAAGGCGATGTAGATCACCTGCTGCCAGACGGCCATCTTGCTGTGCCTCTCCCCTTGGCTCGTGCGGCCCTCCCGGCCGCGTGTTCCGGTCCTGCGTCTCAGCTCTGGTTGAAGAACCCGCCCTCTGCGATGCGGGCCTTGTCCTCCGCCGTTACATCGACGTTAGCAGGAGACAGGAGGAAGACCTTCTGCGTCACCCGCTCGATACTGCCGTGCAGACCGAACACCAGCCCGGCCGCAAAGTCGACAAGTCGCTTCGCGTCGGTGTCGTCCATCTCGGTCAGGTTCATGATCACCGGGGTGCTCTCGCGGAAGTGTTCCCCGATGGTACGGGCCTCGTTGTAGGTCCGCGGGTGCAGCGTGGTGATCCGGTAGGGCTCCCGCTCGGACACGACCTTGGGCATGATCACCGGTGCGCTCTTCTCCAGGTTCTGACGTTCAGGTGTGATGGATGACACGGGAGCAATTCTCCCGCCTCGTCCGCTTTCGCCGGCGCCCACGGGCGTCGGCGACGCCTCGCGCTCCCGTTGGGCCGGCGGATGCACGGCCCGGAGGGACTCCTCGGGTTCCGCCTTCTCCAGGGAGTGCCGCGACAGGGAATGCTGGGGGGATTCCTGGTGCCGACGCCGGTCCCGCTCGGGCTCCGGCTCGGGCTCGAACTCGTCGTCGGGGTCGAACCCCGGGCCGTCGTAACCGTCGTCCTCCACGAGGCCGAGGTAGACCGCCATCTTGCGCATCGCGCCGGCCATTGACTGCATCCTCCGCTCTGTGGTGGTTCCCCTGCCCTCGGCGGGAGACCCCACTCCTGCCTCCTGCGGGGAGGCCGTAAGGCTCCGTCGCCGGCGACCTTGGATCCACGTGGTCCTCCCGCCTGCCGGCCTGTCCACCAGGACGGAATGACCATATTTTCTGCTGTGGTCCGACTTGCTTGGCGACGTTACCGGAGCCGGGGTCGGACTCCGAGTACCGCGCTTCCGACGCGGACATGTGTCGCGCCGGCGGAAATCGCCTCCTCGAGGTCCGCGCTCATCCCTGCGGACACCATCGTCGCAGCAGGATGCGCCGTGCGCAGGCAGGTTGAGATTTCCCGCAGGCGCGCGAACGCCTCACCCGGCTTTCCGGCGTATGGGCCCGCCAGCGGGGCCACGGTCATCACTCCGTCCAGACGCAACCCCCTGGCCTCAGCCACGGCGTCGGCCAGTTCGGCGACCCGGTCCGGCGCGGCGCCGCCGCGCGGCCCGGCGTCGTCGCTCTCCGCGTCCAGCCCGACCTGGATCAGGCAGCCCAGTTCGCGATCCCGCGGCGCGGCCGCGTTGGCCAGGGACCTCACCAGGCGCAGGCGGTCGACGGAGTGCACGAAGTCGGCATATCCGGCCACCGAGCGTGCCTTGTTGGTCTGCAACTGGCCGACGAAGTGCCAGGTCAGGGGCAGATCCGTGCACTGCGCCGCCTTCGGGGCGGCGTCCTGGTCGCGGTTCTCGGCGACGTGCCGGACACCGAGCTCCCACAGCAGCCGCACGTCGCTCGCCGGGTAGGTCTTGGTGACGACGACCAGGGTCACCGCGTCCCGGGGACGGCCGGCCGCCTCGCAGGCGCGCGCGATGCGCCCCTCCACCGAGGCGAGGCCGGCGGCGAGTTCGGCCCGCCGGTCGCCGGTCGCGGAGCGGACGGAGGCGTCGTCGTTCATGGTGTGATCTTTCCCTCAGTCGTCCAGCCAGACGTAGCTCCCGAGCCGGCCCGTGTCGCGCTCGCGGCGGTAGGAGAAGTGGTCGTCCGACTCGAGTGTGCAGACCGCGGACTGTTCCAGGGCCGTGACACCGGCGGCACGCAGCTGGGAGCGCACCCCCGCCGCGACGTCGACCGCCGGCGTGCCCCACGAGGTGGCCGCGTACGCCGCCGGCACGGCGGCCGCAACCTCGGCACGCATGTCCTCCGGCACCTCGTAGCAGCGGCCGCACACCGCGGGACCGGTCCGCGCGATCATGCGGGAGGTGTCGGCACCCAGGCGCACCATGGCCTCGATCGTCGCGGGCACCACGCCGGCCAGCAGCCCCGGGCGTCCGGCATGGGCGGCACCGGCCACCCCGGCCTCGGGGTCGGCGAGCAGCACGGGGGTGCAGTCGGCGGTGAGTACGGCGAGTGCGAGGCCGCGGCGGGCGGTGACCACGCCGTCGACCTCGGCCACCGGGCGTCCGGAGAGATGCGGGGGCTCGTCCACGACCGCGACCTCACGGCCGTGCACCTGGTTCATCCAGACGACCCGGTCCGGGTCGATCCCCAGACTTCCGGCCGCCAGCGCGCGATTGCGCCGCACCGCGGCGGGGTCGTCGCCGACCGCTCCGCCGAGGTTGAGGGTGTCACGAGGAGCGGCGCTCACCCCGCCCCACCGGTCGGTGAAGGCGAAGTGGGCGCCGCTCAGCGTGTCGTGCAGGCCTATCACTTCAGGAAGTCCGGCACGTCCAGCTCTTCGGCCTGGCTGTCCTGGTACGGACGGGCGGGCGGCACCTGGGGAGCCGGCGGCGGGACGTCGGCCCCGGCGGCCGGCTGCGGGGCGGGGGTCTCCTCGTCGCGCGGGGTGAGCACCCCGAGCGCGGGCCGCTCCCCGCCCTCGTCGGAGGTGCGGGAGGAAGAGGAGGAGTCGTCCCGGGACCCGTAGGCGCCGAGCACCTTGTCGCGGTTCTTCGGCGGCGGCTGGCCCCCGTCGAAGCCGGCGGCGATCACGGTGACCCGCACCTCGTCGCCGAGGGCGTCGTCGATGACCGCGCCGAAGATGATGTTCGCCTCCGGGTGGGCCGCCTCGCTGACCAGCTGGGCGGCCTCGTTGATCTCGAAGAGACCGAGGTCCGAGCCGCCGGAGATGGACAGCAGTACGCCTCTGGCGCCGTCGATGGAGGCCTCCAGCAGCGGCGAGGAGATCGCCATCTCGGCGGCGGCCACCGCACGGTCGTCGCCACGGGCCGAGCCGATGCCCATCAGCGCGGAGCCCGCCTCGGACATCACGGACTTGACGTCGGCGAAGTCGAGGTTGATCAGACCGGGCGTGGTGATCAGGTCGGTGATGCCCTGCACACCGGACAGCAGGACCTGGTCGGCCGACTTGAACGCGTCGAGCACGCTCACCTGACGGTCCGAGATGGACAGCAGCCGGTCGTTCGGGATCACGATGAGGGTGTCGACCTCGTCCCGCAGGCCGGCGATGCCGTCCTCGGCCTGGTTCGCCCGGCGACGGCCCTCGAAGGTGAACGGACGGGTGACGACGCCGATGGTGAGGGCGCCGAGGGAACGCGCGATGTTGGCCACGACGGGCGCGCCGCCGGTGCCGGTGCCGCCGCCTTCGCCGGCGGTGACGAAGACCATGTCGGCCCCCTTGAGGACCTCCTCGATCTCCTCGCGGTGGTCCTCGGCGGCCTTGCGGCCGACGTCGGGGTTGGCCCCGGCGCCGAGCCCCCGGGTGAGCTCGCGGCCCACGTCGAGCTTGACGTCGGCGTCGCTCATCAACAGGGCCTGCGCATCGGTGTTGATCGCGATGAACTCGACGCCCTTGAGACCGACCTCGATCATCCGGTTGATGGCGTTCACGCCACCGCCGCCGATACCGACGACCTTGATGACTGCGAGGTAGTTCTGCGGTGCTGCCACGTCGAAGGCCTCTCGCCTCGAGTTACGTTTCCCTGCTGGGCGGTCCGAATGCCGACCTCAACCCCGAACCTGAAGTCTAGGGTTAACCGTGCTCGTACTTCTCTGGACTCTTCGCAACGGACACTAAGTCGACAAGTGCTGGGTGTTCAACGAACACGCCGAACCTCCCGTTTTTCTTTTCACCCTATGTGATCAGGCCGTCCGGTGATCCACCAGGGTGCTGGCCTGCGGGTATGTACGTCAACTCGGTTGAGGCTGCGGCAGCCTGCGGGGGCGTCAGGGGTCAGGGCGGAGAAGGACGCGAAGAGGAGGCCGCGGGGGCGGTGGGGGCGGAGACGTCGAAGTGCGCAGCGTCGGGAGAAGCCTTCATCAGGGCGCGCAGCGCCCTGTTCTTCGCCGTGCCGCGTTCGGCGCTCCCCCACCGCACCGTGCGGTCGCCGGTCAGTTCGACGGTGAGCGCGTCGTAGGAGGCGGCCCTGACCGTGCGGGCGTCCTCGCGTACCCCGGCGGGCAGGCCGGCGAGGACGTCGGCCGCGGCCCGGCGCAGGGCCCGGGCGCTGAAGCGCTGCTGCGCCTGGGCGTCGGCGCGCGGTTCGACGACGAGAAGCGGAACGCCTTCCGGAGCTTCGCCGACGGTCGCGAAGCGCACACCTTCGGCGTCCACTTCGACGTACCGGGCGCCCTCCCCCGGGTCGCCGCCGCTCTTGCGGAGCAGCAGCACGGGGCGCCGTTCGGTCACGTGCACGCCCACGCCGTGCGGCCAGGCGCGGACCACCCGGACCTCGTCGACGCGGCGCAGCGCCTCCCGTACCCGGCGTTCCACGGCGGACGCGTCCAGGGACGCGAGCGGAGCACCGAGCGGAACGTCGGCGACGTCGAGCACGCGGCGCTCCGTCAGGACGCGGGTGCCGTCGACCGAGACCTTCTCGACGCGCAGCCAGGAGGAGCCGTAGAGCGCCCAGACGCCGAAGGCGCCCAGTAGCAGCGCCAGGACGACGAGGACCAGCAGGGCACGGCGGCCGGGGCGGGGGAGGCGGCGCCGGACGGACGGTTCGGCGGGGTCCGCGGTGGGGTCCTCCCCCGTCCGCCGCTCGTCCGTGTGCCGCTCGGCGGCCTGTGCGGGTCCGGCCACGCTCCCTGCCCTCTCCTCGGCCTCCGGGCGCGGTACCGCACCCGGAGGCGGGTGTGCCTACGCCTGACGGCGTGCCGACATCGCCTCGTGCACCATGCCGACCAGCAGGTCGTCCGCGTCCGGGCGGCCGAACTCGGCGGCGGCGCGGGCCATGTGGTGCAGCCGGTGCGGGTCGGAGAGGACCGGGAGCACGTGGTCCCGGATCCACTCCGCCGACAGCTCGGCGTCGTCGACCAGCAGGCCGCCGCCCGCCTTGACCACCGGCTGGGCGTTGAGCCGCTGTTCGCCGTTGCCGATCGGCAGGGGCACGTACGCCGCCGGCAGTCCGACGGCCGACAGCTCCGCGACGGTCATCGCGCCCGCGCGGCAGAGCATCATGTCCGCCGCGGCGTACGCGAGGTCCATGCGGTCCACATACGGTACCGGCACATAGGGCGGCATTCCGGGCATGTGGTCGACCTGCGGCAGTTCGTTCTTCGGACCGACCGCGTGCAGCACCTGGATGCCGGCGCGCTGGAGCTGCGGGACGACGGACTGCACGACCTCGTTGAGCCGGCGGGCGCCCTGCGAGCCGCCGGTGACCAGCAGGGTCGGCAGGTTGGCGTCCAGCCCGAACGCGGCCCGCGCCTCCGGGCGCGCCGCACGACGGTCCAGGGTGGCGATGGAGCGGCGCAGCGGAATGCCCACGTAGCGGGCGTGCCGCAGCTTGCTGTCCGGCGTGGAGACGGCCACGTACTGGGTGTAGCGGGAGCCGATCTTGTTGGCGAGACCGGGGCGTGCGTTGGCCTCGTGCACCACGATGGGGACGCCGAGCCGCTTGGCGGCGAGGTAGCCGGGCAGGGCGACGTAGCCGCCGAAGCCGACGACGCAGTCGGCCTTGGTGCGCTCCAGGATCTGCTCGGCGGCCTTGATGGTGCCGCGCAGCCGCCCGGGCACGGTGATGAGCTCGGGCGTGGGTTTGCGCGGCAGCGGCACCGCCGGGATCAGGCCGAGTTCGTAGCCGCGCTCCGGCACCAGCCGGGTCTCGAGTCCGCGCTCCGTCCCGAGGGCCGTGATGCCCACGGTGGGGTCCTGCCTGCGCAGGGCGTCCGCGAGGGCGAGCGCGGGCTCGATGTGGCCGGCGGTCCCCCCGCCGGCGAGTACGACATGCACCGAAATTCACCGCTCTCCGGACGGCGGCCTTCCGGACCGCCGTCTCATCGTCTTCCCTTTACGCCCAGCCCGGCCGCGGCGGAGGAGTCCCCCGAGGGCGGGCTGCCGCGCGGCCAGTGCCGCCCGTGCGGCCGGATCGCTGCGCGCGAACGCGATCAGCAGACCGACCGCGAACATCGTCGGCAGCAGGGCGGAGCCTCCGTAGGAGAACAGCGGGAGGGGGACGCCGGCGATCGGCAGCAGGCCGAGCACCGCACCGATGTTGATCCCGGCCTGCACCGCGATCCAGGTGGTCACACCTCCCGCGGCATACCTCACGAAGGGGTCCTCCGTGCGTCCGGCCACGCGGATACCCGCATAGCCTAGAGCCGCGAAGAGAGCGAGCACCGACAGCGTCCCCGCCAGTCCGAGTTCCTCCCCGGTCACGGCGAAGATGAAGTCGGTGTGAGGTTCGGGCAGTTGACCCCATTTCTCCACGCTCGCCCCGAGCCCGGAGCCGAACAGGCCGCCCGACGCGAGGGCGTAGATGCCGTGCACGGCCTGCCAGCAGGGGTCCAGCGCGCCGGCGTCCGGGTCGGTCACGCCCAGGCACTGGAGCCGGGACATCCGGTTGGGGCTGCTCCAGACGAGCAGGGCGGCCAGCACCGCGCCGACGCCGAGCACCGAGGCGAACAGGCGGGTGGGGGCTCCGGCCAGCCAGAGCAGGCCGAGGGCGATGGCGGCGACGATCATGGCGGTGCCCATGTCTCCGCCGAGCATGATGAGCCCGAGCAGCAGCAGGGCGACGGGCACCAGCGGCACCAGCAGGTGGCGCCACTGCGTCATCAGGCCCTTCTCCCGCTTGCGGGCGAGCAGGTCGGCGCCCCACAGGACGAGTGCCAGCTTGCCGAACTCGCTGGGCTGGAGCTGGAAGGGGCCGCCGAGGCCGATCCAGTTCTGGTTGCCGTTGACCTCGACTCCTATGCCGGGCACCTGGACCAGGCACATGAGGAACACCGAGGCGGCGAGCAGCGGGTAGGCGCAGGCGCGGTGCAGCGCGACGGGCATCCGCACGGCGATCAGCAGCAGGATCGCGCCCAGGAGCGCGGCGAAGACCTGCTTCTGGAAGTAGTAGGTGGACGACAGCCCGTACCGCAGCGCCTCGATCTGCGAGGCGGAGAAGACCATCACGAGTCCGAGCACGGTGACCAGCAGCGCCGATCCCATGATCAGGTAGTACGCCGTGAGCGGGCGGTCCCACGCCCGGCGGGCGCGCCGGTACGCCCTGCCCAGGGGGCCTCCCTCACCGCCCGGCAGGCGCGGGGGCCGGCTGGTGGCGGGTGCCCGGCGGGGCACGGGCGGGCGGCGGGTGCGGGCGCCTGCCGCGTAGACGGTGGCGGGGCCGCCGCCGGCGGCGGCCCGTGCGGCCTGCCGCGCCCCCTCCGGGCCCGGCCGACGGGTGGTGCCCGCCGGGCGGTGCGGTGTCGCGTCGGCCGTCATGCGCGTCGTCCCCTTCGTCCCACCCGGTCCTCGGCCCCGGGGAGGCTGCGGCTCAGTCGCCGGCCGCCGGGCCGGAGCCCAGTGCGTGGACGGCCTCGGCGAAGGCCTCACCGCGCGTGTTGTAGTTGGTGAACATGTCCATGGAGGCGCAGGCCGGGGCCATCAGCACCGTGTCGCCGGGTCCGGCGAGGCGGGTGGCCTCGCGGACGGCGGCCGCCATCGCACCAGTGTCCGTCCGTTCGAGGTCGACGACCGGGACATCCGGGGCGTGTCGCGCGAGGGCTTCGGCGATCAGGGCCCGGTCGGCGCCGATCAGCACGGCCCCGCGCAGACGCTTCACCGCGCGGGCGACGAGGTCGTCGAAGGTGGCGCCCTTGGCCAGGCCGCCCGCGATCCAGACGATGGAGTCGTAGGCGGCCAGGGACGCCTCGGCGGCGTGGGTGTTGGTGGCCTTGGAGTCGTCCACGTAGGCGACGCCGCCGACGTCGGCGACGTGCTCGATGCGGTGCGCGTCGGGGCGGAAGCTCCGCAGGCCCTCGCGTACGGCTGCGGGCTCGACGCCGTACGCGCGGGCCAGCGCGGCTGCGGCGAGCGCGTTGGCGATGTTGTGGGGGGCGGCCGGGGCGACGTCGGTGACCTCGGCGAGTTCCTGCGCGTTCCGCTGCCGGTCCGGCACGAAGGCGCGGTCCACGAGGACGCCGTCGACCACGCCGAACTCCGAGGGCCGGGGGGCGCCGAGGGTGAAGCCGATGGCACGGCAGCCCTCGACGACGTCCGCCTCGCGGACGAGTTCCTCGGTGGCCGGGTCGGCGGCGTTGTAGACGCAGGCGACCTGGTTGCCCGCGTAGATGCGGCCCTTGTCCGCGGCGTAGGCCGCCATGGAGCCGTGCCAGTCGAGGTGGTCCGGGGCGAGGTTGAGGACGGCGGCGGAGTGCGCGTGGACGCTGGGCGCCCAGTGCAGCTGGTAGCTGGACAGTTCGACGGCGAGCACGTCGTAGTGCTCCTCGGAGAGCACCACGTCCAGCAGCGGGGTGCCGATGTTGCCGACTGCGGCGGTGCGCAGCCCGGCGGCCTCCAGGATCGAGGCGAGCATCTGGACCGTGGTCGTCTTGCCGTTGGTGCCGGTGACGGCCAGCCACGGCGCGGCGTGCCGCCCGGGCCCCTCGCGCAGCCGCCAGGCCAGCTCGACGTCGCCCCACACCGGCACGTCGTGCGCGGCGGCCGCGGCGAACAGCGGACTGTCCGGCTTCCACCCGGGCGAGGTGACGATCAGGTCGGTGTCCTCGGGGAGGGTGGCGCCGTCGCCGAGGCGGACGGCGACGTCGTCCGCGCCGAGGGCGGCGGCACGGTCGCGGTGCGCGTCGCTGTCACCGCCGTCGACGACGGTGACACAGGCACCGAGCCGGGCCAGGACGCGTGCGGCGCTGACGCCGCTCACGCCCAGCCCGGCCACGACGACACGCCGGCCGGTGAAGTCCTCCGGGCCCTGGGCGGCGGTCACTTCGCCGCCGCCCAGGCGGCGAAGAAGATGCCGACGCCGACGATCGCGCACATGCCCTGGATGATCCAGAAGCGGACCACCACAAGGACTTCGGACCACCCCTTGAGTTCGAAGTGGTGTTGCAGTGGCGCCATCTTGAAGACGCGTTTGCCGGTGAGGCGGAACGAGCCGACCTGGATCACCACGGACATGGTGATGAGGACGAACAGGCCGCCGAGGACGGCGAGCAGCAGTTCCGTGCGGGAGCAGATGGCCAGGCCCGCCAGGGCACCGCCCAGGGCGAGCGAGCCGGTGTCGCCCATGAAGATCTTCGCGGGTGAGGTGTTCCACCACAGGAAGCCGAAGCAGGCGCCCATCAGCGCGGCGGCGACCACGGCGAGGTCGAGCGGGTCGCGCACCTCGTAGCAGCCGGGGCCGGCGGTGGCCGGGTTGGCGCAGGACTCCTGGTACTCCCAGACGCCGATGAAGGTGTAGGCGCCGAAGACCATCACCGACGCACCGGTGGCCAGGCCGTCCAGACCGTCCGTCAGGTTCACGCCGTTGGACATGGCCAGGATCATGAACAGCGCCCAGACCACGAACAGCACCGGGCCGATCGACCAGCCGAAGTCCTGAGTGAAGGACAGCTTCGTCGAAGCGGGGCTCAGTCCGCGCTCGTCGGGGAAGTTCAGCGCCAGGATCGCGAAGCCGATGCCGACGATCAGCTGTCCGGCCATCTTCGCCTTGGCGCGCAGGCCGAGGCTGCGCTGCTTGACGATCTTGATGTAGTCGTCGAGGAACCCGACGAGACCCATGCCGGCGAAGAGGAACAGCACCAGCACGCCGGAGAAGGTGGGCTCACTGCCCGTCACCAGCTTGGTGACCGCGTACGCGATCAGCGTCGCCAGGATGAACGCGATACCGCCCATGGTGGGGGTGCCGCGCTTGCTGTGGTGGTTCTGCGGCCCGTCGTCGCGGATGAACTGGCCGTAGCCGCGGGACGCGAGCAGCTTGATCAGCAGCGGGGTCCCGATGAGCGACAAAAACAGACCGATGACCCCGGAGAAGAGGATCTGCCTCATCGAGCAGGAACCTCGCCCTCGAGCAGGCCGAGCGCCACACGCTCCAGACCGACCGACCGGGACGCCTTCACCAGGACCACATCCCCCGGACGCAGTTCCTCACCCAGCAGCTCGATCGCCGCCTGAGCGTCGGATACGTGCACCGACTCCTCACCCCACGAACCCTCGTTCTTGGCGCCCATGTCGAGCCAGGCGGCCTCCCGGCCGCCCACCGCCACGAGCTTGTGGACGTTGAGCCGGACGGCGAGCCGTCCGACCGCGTCGTGCTCGGCGAGTGCCTGGTCGCCGAGCTCGGCCATCTCGCCGAGAACCGCCCAGGTCCGCCGCCCCCGGCCCATCGCCGCGAGCGCGCGGAGCGCGGCCCGCATGGAGTCGGGACTGGCGTTGTAGGCGTCGTTGACGACCGTGACTCCGTCGGCGCGCTCGCTGACCTCCATCCGCCAGCGCGAGAGCGTGCCCGCCGCGCCGAGTGCCGCGGCGATCTCGGAAGCGGGCATGCCCAGTTCATGGGCCACGGCCGCCGCGGCGAGCGCGTTCGACACGTGGTGCTCACCGTACAGGCGGAGGGTCACGTCGCTGCACCCGGTGGGTGTGTGAAGCGTGAAAGCGGGCCGCCCGCGGTCGTCGAGGTGCACGTTCTCGGCGCGTACGTCCGCTTCGCCCGCCTCGCCGAAGAGCACCACGCGTGCGCGGGTGCGGGCGGACATGGCGCGGACCAGCGGGTCGTCGGCGTTGAGGACGGCCACGCCGCCCGCGTCGGCCGGCGGCAGCGCCTCGACCAGCTCCCCCTTGGCCTGCGCGATCTGCTCGCGGCCGCCGAACTCGCCGAGGTGCGCGGTGCCGACGTTGAGGACGACGCCGATACGGGGCGGGGTGAGGCCGGCGAGGTAGCGGATGTGGCCGATGCCGCGGGCGCCCATCTCCAGTACGAGGTGCCGGGTGTGTTCGTCGGCGCGCAGCGCGGTCAGCGGCAGCCCGATCTCGTTGTTGAGGTTCCCCGCGGGATAGACCGTCGGGGCGAGGCGTTCCAGCAGCTGGGCGATGAGGTCCTTGGTGCCGGTCTTCCCGGCGGAGCCGGTGAGGGCGACGACCTCGGCGCCCAGGGTCCGCACGAGATGGCGGGCGAGCGCTCCGAGGGCGGCCGTCACGTCGTCGACGACGATCGCGGGCACGCCCACCGGCCGGGTGGCCAGCACGGCGGCCGCACCGGCCTCGACGGCCCCGGTCGCGAAGTCGTGGCCGTCCGCCCGGGCGCCGGGGAAGGCGACGAAGAGCGCCCCGGTCTCGACCTCGCGGGAGTCCTTCACCACGGGACCGGTGACACGGACGTCGGGGTCCGGTATGTCGCACTGCTGTCCGGAGACGACAGCGGCGATCTCGGCGAGAGAGAGGGGGATCATGAAATCTGGTCGTCTGTCCGGGAGGTCGGGGCACCGGCGGTACGGGTCCGCTCGATGGCCTCGCGCAGCACCAGCTTGTCGTCGAACGGGCGGACCACTCCGGCGATGTCCTGGCCCAGTTCGTGGCCCTTGCCCAGCACGAGGACGGCGTCCCCCGGCTCGGCGTGGGCGACGACGGAGGCGATCGCGGCGGCCCGGTCCTCCTCGACCAGGACGGTCCCGCGTTCGTAAGCGGGCACCTCGGCGGCGCCCGCGAGCATGGTGGCGAGGATCGCGAGCGGGTCCTCGGTGCGCGGGTTGTCGGAGGTCAGCACGGCCGTGTCGCACAGGCGGGCCAGCGCGGCGCCCATGGCGTTGCGCTTGTGCGGGTCGCGGTCACCGCCGCAGCCGAGCACGGCGTGCACCCGGCCGTCGGTGACCTTGCGGATGGCGTAGAGCACCGACTCCACGGCGTCCGGCTTGTGGGCGTAGTCGACGACGGCGAGGTAGTCCTGGCCGGCGTCGACGCGCTCCAGGCGGCCGGGCACGCCGGGTACCGCGGCGACGCCGTCGGCGGCCGTCTGCGGGTCGATGCCGGCGGCGACGAGGGCGGCGATCGCGGCGAGCGCGTTGGCGACGTTGAACGGCCCGGGCAGCGGCGCGGCGGCCTGGACGGTGAGGCCGTCCGGGCCGTGCACGGTGAAGGTGGAGCCGAGCGGACCGACCTCGACGTCGGCGGCGCGCCAGTCGGCGTCCGGGTGGCCTTCGGCGGAGAAGGTGGTGACGGGCACCTCGGACTCGGTGATCAGCCGGAAGCCGTACTCGTCGTCGAGGTTCACCACGCCGGCGCGGGAGCGTGCCTTGGTGAAGAGCTGCCGCTTGGCCTGGAAGTAGTCCTCCATGTCCGGGTGGAAGTCCAGGTGCTCCGGGCTGAGGTTGGTGAAGACGGCGATGTCGAAGACGCAGCCGTCCACCCGGCCCAGCACCAGGGCGTGCGAGGAGACCTCCATCGCGACCGAGGTGACGCCGCGTTCGCGCATGACCGCGAAGAGCGCCTGGAGATCGGTGGCCTCCGGCGTGGTGCGCTCGGACTTCAGGCGCTCGTCGCCGATGCGGGACTCGACGGTGCCGATGAGTCCGGTGACGCCGCCGTCCTTCTCCGCGGCCCGGCGCAGTCCGCCTTCGACCAGGTAGCTGGTGGTGGTCTTGCCGGAGGTGCCGGTGATGCCGATCTGCAGCAGACCGTCGCCCGGGGCGCCGTAGATCGAGGCGGCCAGGGCGCCCATCCGGGCCCGCGGGTCGGGCACGGTGAGCACGGGCAGCCCGGTGGCGGCGGCCCGCTCGGTGCCGGAGGGGTCGGTGAGCACCGCGACGGCGCCGAGGCTGGCCGCCTGGGTGGCGAAGTCGGCGCCGTGGAAGCGGGCCCCGGAGAGCGCGGCGTAGACGTCGCCGGGGAGCACGGCGCGCGAGTCGTGGGTGATACCGGTCGCCGCGGCTTCGGAGGCGGGCGCATCGACACCCAGCTGCCGGGCCAGTTCGCTCAGAGGTACGGGGCTCAGCTGGGCCGGGCGAGGCGGTGCGGAGGAGATCTGATCAGCTTGTGGCACGGCGGTGAGCGTACCCGGCGAGCGGTCGTCGCCGCGAAGCGAGGGGTTTGCCGGGCGCCGTGCGGGGCGGCGTCCCGTGCCGTCGGTGATCGTGTCCACGTAACAGCTCCGGTCTTCCGTTCGCTGGGCCGTCGCGGCGGCCCCTGGGCCGATCCCCCCGGATGGTGCTACTCCTGCTCGCCCTCCTTCCGGCCAGTGTCGTCCTTCTCGCGCTCCGGGTCGAAGAACACGGGCAGGCCGGCGGGCTTCTCTCCGCTCGGCGGCACTCCCAGCGACTTGAGCGAGAAGGACATGACGTCCTTGAAGACGGGCCCGCACACCTCGCTGCCGAAATAGCTTCCCTTGCGCGGGTTCTGCACCGCGCAGTAGACGGTGACGCGGGGCGCGTCCGCGGGCGCGAAACCCGCGAAGGACGAGGTGTAGCCGTTGTAGCGGCCGGTCTGCGGATCCACCCGGTTGGACGTACCGGTCTTGCCGGCGACGAGGTATCCGGGGATGCGGGCGGTGGTGCCGGTGCCCTCGTCGCTGGAGACGACGGACTCCAGCATCCTCGACAGGGTGCGCGCCGTCTCCTCCTTGATCACCCGGCGCGCGTCGGGCTCGGCCGCCGCCGTGAAGCCGCCGTCCGGACCGGTGGTGCCCCGGATCAGGGTCGGCTCGGTGCGCACGCCGCCGTTCGCGATGGTCGAGTAGACCGACGCGGCCTGGACGGCGTTGAGGGACACGCCCTGGCCGAAGGCGATCGTGTACTGCTGGGACGCCGACCAGTCGCCGGGAGCGGCGAGCAGGCCGGGCGTCTCGCCGGGGAAGTCGAGGCCGGTCTTCTGCCCGAGACCGAACTTCCGCAGGTAGGAGTGCATGATCTTGTTCGTCTGCGACCGGGAGTCGGCGAGCTGCTCCGTGGCCAGGATGGTGCCGATGTTGCTCGACTTGGCGAGCGCCCCGTTGAGGGTGAGGTACCAGGTGGGGTGGTCGATGTCGTCGGCGAAGGCGCGGTCGGCGCGCGGCAGCCGGTTGGGCACGGTCACGTGGGTGCGCGGGGTCGCGACGCCCTTGTCCAGCACGGCGGCCATCGAGACGGCCTTCAGCGTCGAACCGGGCTCGTAGGCGTCCTGGAGCGCGCCGTTGCCGAGGGTGGAGCTGTCGGCGCGGGCGATGTGGTTGGGGTCGAAGGTGGGGGCGTTGGCCATGGCGAGGATCTCGCCGCTGCGCACGTCCTGCACGACCACGTAGCCGCCGTCGGCGTGCGACTTCTCCACCTGCTCGCCGATGGCGCGCTGGGCGGCCCACTGGATGTCGCGGTCCAGGGTCAGTTCGACGTCGGAGCCCGGGACGGCGGGCTTCTCCTCGGCGTCGGCGGTGGGGATGCGGCGGCCGCCGGACTGGGCGTAGGTGATCTGCCCGTCCCGGCCGGACAGCTTCTTCTCCAGCTTGGCCTCCAGGCCCCCGGAGCCCTCGCCCGCGGCGTTGACGAAGCCCAGTACGCCGGCGGCGAGTTCGTCGCCGGGATAGACGCGTTTGGCGTGCGCGTCGGAGAAGACGCCGGCGAGCACGTTGGGGCCGTCGCCCTCGGCCGCCTTGCCGGCCAGCGCGCTCTTGAGGTCCTTGATCTGCCGCCAGTCCTGCGGGGTGCGCTGGCGGGCGAGCCGCACGTAGCGGGTGTCGTCGCGGGAGAGCTTGCGGGCCAGCTCGGCCTCGGGCTCGTCGAGGATGGGAGCGAGGAGTTCGGCGGCGCGGGCGGGGGCGTCGCCGACGTCCGTGTGCTCCTCGGTGAACAGCAGCGGGTCGGCGGTGATGTCGTACGCGTCGACGGTGGTGGCCAGCGGCACCCCGTCGCGGTCGGTCATGGTGCCGCGTTCGGCGGCCAGCGAGACGGTGACGTAGCGGTGGGTCGCGGCGGCTTCGGCGAACGTGCCGGCGTCGACCGCCTGCACCTGGAGCAGCCGGCCGGCGAACACCAGCAGCACCAGGGTGACGGCGACACCGATCAGCCGGAGCCGGGGCTGGGGGCGGGCGAGGCGCAGCGGTCTGCCGCCCGGGCGGCTCCCGGCGCCGGCGGGGCGGGAGCGGGAGGGGGGCGCCCCGCCGGGGGTGCGGCGGGTGCCGCGGGCCGGCGGGGCGGTGGGGGCGCGTCCCGACTTCCTGCGCGCGGCGTCCGGCCGGGACGGCCCGGCGCCCTTGCGGGGCACCTCCTTGCGCACCTCCTTGCGCGCCTCCCTGCGCGGGGTGTCCTTCCGGGGGGTGGGCTTCCGGGGGGTGTCCCTGCGGGGTTCCCCGGCACGCGGGGACTCCTTGCGGGGGCGGCCCCCGCGGGGGCCCGGGGTGCGGCCGGTGCCGGGACGGGGTACGCGGCGCGGTGGCCCGTTGCGTTCGCTCACCGGTTCTCCTGTTCCGACTACTCGGGCTGGACGGGCTGCTGCGCGGCCCCCGCGGACTCCTCCGGCTGCACCCGCGGCTGGGGCTCCTGCGGCCCGCCGGACGCTCCCGGCTCCGGGGACGGCCCCGCCCCGGCGGGTGGTCCGGGCGTCTCCTCCTCCGGGGCTTCCCCGGGCGGGGGCGCGGGCGGTGCGGTCGCGGGCTCCGGGGAGCCGCGGACCGTGCCGTCCGGTTCGAGGAAGGCGGGCGGGCCACCGGGGACCATGCCCAGTTCGCGGGCACGTTCGCGCAGGCCGGCGGGGTCGGAGTAGGACGCCACCTCCTGCTCCAGCGCCTGCTCCTCCTCCCCCAGCTCGGTGGTCCGCTGCTCCAGCCGGGTGACCTGGAAGGAGCCCTTGTTCAGGGACGCGTTCAGCAGCAGCAGGGCGAGCAGACCCGAACCGAGCAGCACCACGACGAGCAGGACGAACGGCGTGCGCGCGGCGGTGGACGTGCGCCCGGCGCCGACCGACCGGGTGAGGCGGGCGAGACGCTGCTGGGCGTTCACTCCTGGACCTCCCGGATGCGCTCCGCGCCGCGCAGCCGAGCGGGGGCGGCGCGGCGGTTCGCGGCGATCTCCTCGTCGGCGGGCAGTTCGGCGCCGCGGGTGAGGAGCTTCAGCCGGGGCTGGTACCGCTCGGGGACCACCGGCAGGCCGGGGGGCGCGGTGCTGGTCGCTCCGGCCGCCAGCACCTTCTTGACCAGGCGGTCCTCCAGCGAGTGGTAGGACAGCACGCCGATCCGGCCACCGACGGCGAGCGTGTCGACGGCCGCGGGGACGGCGCGTTCCAGCACCGACAGCTCACCGTTGACCTCGATCCGCAGGGCCTGGAAGGTGCGCTTCGCGGGGTTGCCGCCGGTGCGCTTGGCCGCCTGCGGCAGCGCGTCGCGGATGAGCTCGACCAGCCGGGCACTGCGGTCGAACGGCTGTGCGTCGCGTTCGCGTACGACCGCTTCGACGATGCGCCTGGCCTGCTTCTCCTCGCCGTAGGTGCGGAGGATGCGCACCAGGTCGCCGGGCGGGTAGGTGTTGAGGACCTCGGCCGCGCTGATGCCGCGGGTCTGGTCCATGCGCATGTCCAGCGGAGCGTCCTGGGCGTAGGCGAAGCCACGCTCGGCCTCGTCCAGTTGCAGGGACGACACGCCGAGGTCGAAGAGCACGCCCTGCACGCGGGGGGTGCCGAGCCGGGCGAGGACGTCGGGCAGTTCGTCGTAGACGGCGTGCACCAGGGTGGCCCGGTCCCCGTGGGGGGCGAGCCGTTCCGCGGCGAGTTCCAGGGCCTGCGGGTCGCGGTCCAGGCCGATCAGGCGTGCGGCGGGGAAGGTCTCCAGCAGGGCCTCGCTGTGCCCGCCCATGCCGAGCGTGCAGTCGACCACGACGGCGCCGGGTTCGGCGAGTGCGGGGGCGAGCAGGTCCAGGCAACGGCGCAGCATGACCGGGACATGACGCTCGTTCGTGTTCATGTGCACTCTCCGGCCGGCGGTCTCCGCGGCCGGCCGCACATGCTCCCGGGAGCACGTACGCGCCGCGCACGCGGGGGAATTCGGGATGCGGGGAGTGTTCCTGCCTCCCGCTGCGCGTCACTCTAGTCCACCGCATCCCCCGGTCAACGAACTGGTCAGGCGCGTCTCCCGCGGGACCGGCGTGGGTTCCGGAGGCGGGGTCGCGGCGCGCCGCGACAGTGCCTGCGACTAATCTCGTCGCCATGTCTGCTTCCCCGGAGGGCCGGGTCACCGACGCCATCGTCGAGGCCAACGCCCGTTACGCGGCCGCGTTCACCGACCCCGGCCTCGAGGCCCGTCCCGCGCGCAAGGTCGCGGTCGTCACCTGCATGGACGCCCGCATCGACGTGCCGGCGGCGCTCGGTCTCGCACTCGGCGACCACCACACCATGCGCAACGCCGGAGGCGTGATCACCGACGACGTGATCCGTTCCCTGGCCATCAGCCAGCGGGCGCTCGGCACCCGTTCGGTGGTGGTGGTGCACCACACCGGCTGCGGCATGCTGACGATCACCGAGGACTTCCGGCACGAACTCCAGGCCGAGTCCGGGCAGCGTCCGTCCTGGTCCGTGGAGGCGTTCAAGGACCTCGACGACGAGGTGCGCCAGTCGATCAACCGGCTGCGCAGGTCGCCCTTCCTGCCGTACACCGACGACATCCGCGGCTTCGTCTTCGACGTGGCCACCGGGCGGCTGCGGGAGGTCGCGGCCTGACTCCGGACGGGCCGTCGTCCGTGCCCGGGACGGCGGCTCCCGGACGGTTGATCGATCCCGCACGGTGACGGAATCGGCCGACCCATGAAGAATGGGCCGGGTGACGACGTATGACGAACACGTGAGCCTCAGCGATCTGACCACCACCGCGGACGGCGTGCGCCGTTCGGTGGAGAGCGTGATCGAGGGGAAGCCCGAGGTGGTGCGGCTGTCCCTGACGGTGCTCCTCGCCGAGGGCCATCTGCTGATCGAGGACGTGCCGGGCGTGGGCAAGACCATGCTCGCCAAAGCGCTGGCCCGGTCGATCGACTGTTCGGTGCGGCGGATCCAGTTCACCCCCGATCTGCTGCCCTCGGACATCACGGGCGTCAGCGTCTACGACCAGCAGCGACGCGACTTCGAGTTCAAGCCGGGGGCGATCTTCTCGCAGATCGTGATCGGCGACGAGATCAACCGCGCCTCGCCCAAGACCCAGTCGGCGCTGCTGGAGTCGATGGAGGAGCGGCAGGTCACCATCGACGGGCAGACGTACCCGCTGCCGGAGCCGTTCATGGTGATCGCCACCCAGAACCCGGTCGAGATGGAGGGCACCTACCCGCTGCCGGAGGCGCAGCGGGACCGCTTCATGGCGCGGGTGTCCATCGGCTACCCCAGCCCGGAGGCGGAGCTGGAGATGCTCGACGTGCACGGCGCCGCCTCGCCGCTCGATGACCTCCAGCCCGTCGCGCATCTGCACGACATCGTGAAGCTCACCGAGGCGGTCCGCGGCGTCCACGTGGCGGACCCGGTCCGCCGCTACGCGGTGGAGCTGGTCTCCGCCACCCGCTCGCACCCGGAGCTGCGGCTCGGCGCCTCGCCGCGGGCCACACTCCAGCTGCTGCGGGCGGCGAAGGCGTCATCCGCGCTCAGCGGGCGGGACTACGTGCTGCCGGACGACGTGCAGGAGCTGGCCGTGCCGGTCCTCGCGCACCGGCTGCTGCCCACCGCGCAGGCCCAGCTGGGCAGACGGACCGCGGAGCAGGTGGTCACCGAGATCGTGCAGCAGACCCCGGTGCCGACCGCCGTCCCAGGCTCGGTGCCGCCCGGCCCGCAGGGCTACGGGCGCCCGCGGGGCTTCTGATGTCCACCGGCCCGGTCGTCGGCGCCCGGCCGCACCGGCCGAACCCTCAGGACGAGAACGCCGGCTCGCTGCGGGCCTCGCTCGGCGGGCTGACCACGCGGGGCCGTTCGTTCCTCGCCGCGGGGCTCGCCGCCGCCGTCTGCGCGTACGTGCTGGGCCAGTCCGACCTGCTGCGGGTGGGTCTGCTGCTCGCGATGCTGCCGCTGGTGTGCGTGCTCGTGCTGCACCGCACCCGCTACCGGGTCTCCGCCGCCCGCCGGCTGAGCCCCGCGCAGGTACCCGCCCGCGAGGAGGCGCGCGTGCACCTGCGCCTCGACAACGTCTCCCGGATCCCGTCCAGCCTGCTGATGCTGCAGGACCGGGTGCCGTACGTGCTGGGCCCGCGCCCGCGGTTCGTGCTGGACCGGGTCGAGCCGCAGGGCCGGCGCGAGGTGTCCTACCGGGTGCGTTCGGACCTGCGCGGCCGCTACCCGCTGGGACCGTTGCAGCTGAGGCTGACGGACCCGTTCGGGATGTGCGAGCTGACCCGGTCGTTCAGCGCCTACGACACGCTCACCGTGGTGCCGCGGGTGGAGGCGCTGCCGCCGGTACGGCTGTCCGGGGCGGCCGGCGGCTACGGCGACCGCCGGCAGCGGTCGCTGGCGCTGGCCGGCGACGACGACGTGATCCCCCGCGGCTACCGGCACGGCGACGACCTGCGGCGCATCCACTGGCGCAGCACGGCACGGCACGGCGAGCTGATGGTCCGGCGCGAGGAGCAGCCGCAGAAGGTGCGCTGCACCGTCCTGCTCGACACCCGGCGCTCCGCGTACGGCGGCTCCGGGCCGGACTCGCCGTTCGAGTGGGCGGTGTCCGGCGCCGCGTCGGTCTGCCTGCACCTGCTGGAGAGGGGATTCGCGGTGCGCCTGCTGACCGACACGGGTGTGCCGGCGACGGGCACGGACGGCTCCGGCTTCGACGGCGATTCGGCGGAGGTGGCGGCGCTGCTGCTGGACGGCCTCGCCGTGCTGGAGCAGTCGCCGGAGCCGGGTCTGTCCCGGGCGTGGGACGTGCTGCGCGGCGGCGGCGACGTGCCGGGCACCCGCGAGGGCCTGCTCATCGCGTTCCTCGGCGCGCTGGACGGTGAGCAGGCCGCGCTGGTGGCCCGGATGCGGCAACGCACCCGCCGGGCGCTGGCGTTCACCGCGCAGCCGGGGCCGGGCGGTGAGGACACGGCTCCGGCCCTGCGGGAGGCCGGGTGGACGGTGACGGCCGGCGGACCGGGCACGACGCTGCCCGGGCTGTGGCAGGAGGTGCACGAGGCGACCGGGGAAGGGCTGAAACGATGACCGGACGTGCCCGGCTGGCGGTGTGCGCCGGAGTCGCGACACTGACCTCGGCGTGCGCGATGCTGCCGCTCACCGCGGGGGCGACCTGGCTGCTCCAGGCGTGCGTGCTGCTCGGCCTCCAGACGGTGGCCGGCGTCGTCGCACGGCGCGTGCCGCTCGCCCGCCCGCTGACGGTGCTGGTACAGCTCGCGCTCACGCTGATGCTGCTCACACTGATCTTCGCCCACGACCAGGCGGTGGGCTGGGTGCTGCCCGGGCCGGACGCGTTCGCGCAGTTCGGCGGGCTCTTCACGGAGGGCGCCCAGGACGTGCGGCGCTACTCGATCCCGGCGCCCGTCAGCGACGGCATCCGGATGATACTGCTGGCCGGTGTGGCCGGGATCGGCCTGCTGGTGGACGCGCTCGCGGTGACCTACCGCAGCGCCGCCCCCGCCGGGCTACCGCTGCTCGCGCTGTACTCGGTGGCCGCGGGGCTGTACGACGGCGGGGCGAACTGGCTGTGGTTCCTGGTCGCCGCGGCGGGGTTCCTGCTCCTCCTGCTCGCCGAGGGGCGCGAACGGCTGTCCCAGTGGGGACGGGTCTTCGGCCGGCTGCCCGGCCCGTCCGGGCGGCCGTACGAGCCGGGCAGCGTCGGCGGCTCGCCGGTCGCGGCGGTGCGCACCGGCCGGCGCATCGGTGCGCTGACGCTCGGCATCGCGCTGGCCGTACCGGCGGCGCTGCCGTCGCTGGACAGCGGCCTGCTGGACTCCCTCGGCGGCCCCGGCTCCGGACTCGGGCCGGGGAACGGCACGGTGACCGCCGTGGATCCGCTGGTGGCGCTGCAGGACAGCCTGAACCAGCCGGAGAACCGCACGGTGCTGACGTACCGCACCGACAACCCCGATCCGGGCGACATGTACCTGCGGATCGTGTCCCTCGACCGGTTCGACGGCGCGGCGTGGGAGGCCTCGGAGCGGCGGATCACCCGGGTTCCCGAGTCGTTCCCGGCCCCGCCGGGGCTGTCGGAGGAGGTGAAGACCCGCCGCGTGACCACCACCGTGTCGGCCGCCGACTGGTACGCCCAGTCCTGGCTGCCGATGCCGTACCCGGCGACCGGTGTGGACGTGGAGGGGGGCTGGCGGTTCGAGCCGCGGAGCCTGGCCCTGGTCGGTGAGGACGGGCAGACGACCCGCGGCGCCCGGTACCGGGTGGAGAGCCTGCTGGTGCAGCCCACCACGCAGCAGCTCGCGCAGGCCGGCGAACCGTCCGACCCGCTCCCGGCCACCTACACCGAGGTGCCGAACTCGCTCCCGGACGTCGTGGAGAGGACCGCGCGGCAGGTCACCCGGAACGCCGACAACGACTACGAGCGCGCGGTCCAGCTGCAGGAGTGGTTCACCCTGGACGGCGGCTTCACCTACGACACGGAGGTGCGGGCCGGAAGCGGCACCGCGGCCATCGCCCGTTTCCTGAAGCAGCGCGAGGGCTTCTGCGTCCACTTCGCCTTCTCGATGGCGGCGATGTCCCGGACGCTGGGCATCCCGGCCCGCGTCGCGGTCGGTTTCACGCCCGGGGAGGAGCTGGACGACGGCCGGATGGCGGTCGGGCTCCAGGACGCGCACGCCTGGCCGGAGCTGTACTTCGACGGCGTGGGATGGGTCCGCTTCGAACCGACGCCGACCCGCGGCAGTTCTCCCGCCTACTCCCTTCCGGAGATCGACGGGAGCGGCGGCGACCGGGACAGCCTGGTGCCGGAACGGCCGGACGACACGGCGGAACCGGCGCCTGCCCCGTCCGAGTCGGCGGAGTGCACGGCGGCCGAGAAGCGTCTCGACCCGACCTGCGGCGGACCCGAGGCGGCCGGGGGCGCAGGGGGCGGAGGCGACGGCGGCGTCCCGTGGGGGACCGTGGTGCCGGTGTCCGGCGCGTTGGTGGCCCTCCTGCTGCTGCCGATGCTGCCGATGCTGTGGCGGCTGCGGGCCCGGCGCCGGCGGCTGGCCGGCGGAGAGGTGCTCGCCGCCTGGCGGGAGATGCTGGACTCCGGCTGGGACCTGGGCATCGAGCCCGACGAGGCGGCGACGCCGCGCCGCGCCGCGGAACGGCTGGTGGAGCGCGGCGCGCTGGGCACGGAGGCGGCCGCCGGTGCCGAGCGGGTCGCGCACGCCGTCGAACGCCTGCTGTACGCCCCGGTGGAGCCGGAGGCCGACGGCCTGGCGGGGGACGTCCGGCGGGTGCGTGCGGAGTTGGTGCAGCGAGCCCCGCGGGGGCGGCGGGCACGGGCCCTGCTGTGGCCGCGTTCCGCCCTTCGGGTGATCTGGGTGGCCGCCGACCGAAGGACGGAGTGGAACCGTCGGTGGCGGGGCATGCTGCGGCCCGGTACCGCGGGTCGGTGAGCCGGGGACGGCCGGAGGACGACGGTCCGAGGGGGCGCCACCTGCGGGTGGCGCCCCCTCGGGCGGAGTCGGGTGAGGCTCAGCGTGACGGACGGGTGGCGGGACGCGCTCGCGCGTGCACGCCGTCTGTGCGGGAACGTCCGGGGGTGGCCCCCACCCCTCACGGGCTGCCGCCTGTCCTGCGGCGGCTCGTGCCGGGCCGGTCGGTCAGCCCCGCTCGTCGCGGCGGCGCTGCCAGCGTTCCTCGATGCGGTTCATCATCGAACGGCGGGGCCGGGACGCGCGGCGGGTCTGCCGGCCGCCACCGGCCGGAGCGGCCTGCTCGGTGGCGGACTGCTCTTCACCGGGCTTGGGGGCCTTGCGCCAGCTGGTCACGGCCAGCACGGCGCAGCCGAGCATCACGAGGAAACCGACGACGCTCACCCAGATCTGCTGCGCGACCATGCCCGCCATGAGGAGCGCGATGCCCACCAGAAATCCTGCGACCGCCTGGTAGACCCGCTTGCGGGTGTACGAGCGCAGCTCGCTTCCCTCGAGCGCTGTCGCGAACTTGGGATCTTCGGCGTACAGCGCTCGCTCCATCTGCTCGAGCATGCGCTGCTCGTGCTCAGAGAGCGGCACGGAGTCCTCCTACTCGTCGGTCGCGGGGGGCGACCGGATGCGGCCCTTCAAGGATAGGCAGGGAATCGCCCCCGTGAAACCCGCCCTCTACGCTGATTCCTCCCACCGTTTCCGGGATGCCGGGCCGGTGTGGTGGACGGTGCATTCCGTGCATTCCCTCACCGCCTTTCCGTCATGCCGGACGGTGTGCCTCGATCATACGGCGCCCCGGGCCGTTGCGGACGGGCTGTGCGCAGCCGCACGCCTCACCCGTCCGCGGCGGGCACCTCCGCCAGCACGTGGAGCTGCGTGGCCACCGACTGGAACGCCGGCAGCTCGGACGCGGCCGCCTCCAGCCGGGCCAGCGCGTCCAGGGCGTCCGGCTCGGTGTCCACCAGCGCTCCGGGTACCAGGTCCGCGAAGACCCGAACCCCGTGGATCGCCGCGATCCGGAGCCCGGTGTCGGCGACCAGGCCGGTGAGCTGCTCCGCGGTGAAGCGCCGGGGCATCGGGTCGCCTTCGCCCCAGCGGCCGTCGGGAGCGGAGAGCGCCTGCCGGGCCTCGGTGAAGTGGCCGGCCAGGGCGCGGGCGAGCACCGCGCCGCCGAGGCCGGCGGCGAGCAGGCTGAGCACCCCGCCTTCGGGCCGCAGCGCGGCCACGGCGTTGCGGAGGGCGTCGGCGGGGTCGTCGACGTACTCCAGGACGCCGTGGAAGAGCACCACGTCCGACGCGCCGCGCTCGGCGACGTCGAACAGCCCGTGGGCGTCTCCCTGCACGCCGCGTACGCGGTCCGCGACGCCGGCCTCCGCCGCGCGGCGCTCCAGCGCGAACAGCGCGTTGGGGCTCGGGTCGACCACGGTGACCCGGTGGCCGAGCCGGGCCACGGGCACGGCGAAGTTGCCGGTGCCGCCGCCGGTGTCCAGGACGTCGAGGCTGTCCCGGCCGGTGGACTTCACCCGTTCGTCGAGCCCGCCGCGCAGCACCTCCCAGACCACGGCGTTACGAAGGGAAGCGCTGGGGCGGGACATGCGGTGCTCCTCGGCGGCTGCGGTGCTGGGGCTGCTGGGTGCTGGGGGTGCTGGGCGCTGGGCCGACGGGGGCGCCGGCGGGGGACCAGCTTAGGGCCTGTCCTGCGGATGCTTGCGGGTCAGCCCGCGGCGTCGGATGCCTGGGGTCTCCCCAGGTCCGCCAGGACCGTGGGGACGCATCGCAAGGCGGAGGATCGCCGCTCGTACTCGTCGTGCTCGCGCGAGGCGACAACGGTGGGGGCACCCCCGTGCCCGAAGGGCCACGGGGGAGAGGTGCCGTAGCCGTCGTCGCGGGCCCGAGAAGATCCGCCGGACAGGCCCTCGTGCGCGGGCATGGTCGTGCCGACGTGCCCACGGCCGGTGGCGGCCGGCCTTCAGCTCGCGCGGGGTTCGCCGGCCGGGGGGACCCGCGGCTGGGGCAGCGCCGGCTGGGAGACCAGCATCCGTTCGACGAGCCGCAGGAACACCCCGGCCTCGCGCACCAGGTCGTCCGCGTCCCGCCAGCTCGCGGCGCCCTGGATGCCAGCCTCCGCGCGGGCGCGGCGCTGCGCGCCGGCGGCGAACAGGGCGCTCCACTCGGTCAGTTCCGGTGCGGCCTCGGGAAGCACCTCCCAGGCGCTGCGTATCCGGGTGCGGCGGCGGGGGGCGGGCTCGGGGCGTCCGCGCACCGCCAGCACCGCCGCGGCCGTACGCAGTGCGGCGAGGTGAGCCGTGGCGAACCGCTCGTTGGCGGTCGGCATCTCGGCTGCCTCGTCCAGGCCGTGCTGCGCCTGGGCGAGCAGGTCCAGCGCCGCGGGGGGCGCCGAGGCGCGGCGCAGTACGGGATGGACGTCGTTCGGGGGCCCGTGCATGGCGAACCTCCATTCGTCGGACGGCGGCCGGTGAGACCGCTCCTGTGTGTCCAGGAAAGACCACGGCACTGACAATCCGCGCCGACCTGCACAAACGCCGCGAGTGGGCAGGGTGGCGACGGGCCCCCGGTACGGGTGGCGTAGTTTTTGAACTGACCAGTCAGTTCACATCAGGGGGTGCGCCGTGCAGAGGCCCCGGCAGACGGAGGGTGCGGCCGTGGCCGCCGAAGGACTGGGACTGCGCGGACCGCGCGGCCCCGTCTTCGCGGACGTGGAGCTGCGCGCCCCGGAGGGGGCGCTGATCGTGGTGGACGGCCCCTCCGGCTCCGGCCGGACCGCGCTGCTGCTCACCCTCACCGGCCGGATGCGGCCGGACGCCGGCACGGCCGAGGTGGCCGGCCGGCGGCTGCCCCGCGGCGCGGCGGCCGTACGCCGGATGAGCGCGCTCGGCCCCGTCCCCGGCATCACCGACCCGGACCCCGCGCACTCCGTCGGCGAGCAGCTGCGCGAACGCGCCCTGCTGCTCAGCCGGTTCGACGGGCCGCTGCGGGGCCTGCTCGCCTCGCCACGCCGCCGCGCGGCGGCAGCCCGGGAGCGCGCGGAGGCGGCGCTCGCCGCCGCCGGCCTGGACCCCGACGCGCTGCCTCGCGGGATGCGCACGCGCGGGCGCGACCTCTCCCGTACCGAGACCTTCCGGCTGGGCGTCGCCCTGGCCCTCCTGGGCCGTCCCCGGCTGCTGGCCGTGGACGACGTCGGCCTGAAGCTCACCGACGCCAAGGAGACCGCCGTGTGGGAACTGCTCGCCTCCGTCGCCGCGGCCGGCACCACGGTGCTGGCCGTCGGGGAGCCCCCGGCACCCGCCGTCGCCGGGGAGGTCCCGCTGGTCGTCGTCCGCACCGCGGACCGTGCCCGGGAGGCCGTGTGATGCGTGCACCGAGACTGGCCGCCCTGGAGCTGCGCCGTTTCGGCCGTGGCCGTCTCCCCCGCGCCGCCATGGCCGCGATGATGCTGCTTCCGCTGCTGTACGGCGCGCTGTACCTGTGGTCGTTCTGGGACCCGCACGCACGCCTGGACCGGATACCGGTGGCGCTGGTCGACGAGGACCGGGGTGCGGAGGCCGGAGGGGAACGCATCGAGGCGGGCGCGTCCCTCGTGGAGAGCCTGCACGAGAGCGACACCTTCGACTGGCGGGAGACCGACGCGGCCGACGCGCGCGAAGGAGTCGCGGAGGGACGCTACTTCCTGTCCCTCACCGTGCCCGAGGACTTCAGCGAACGGCTCGCCTCCGGCGCCGGGGACCGCCCCGCGACCGGCGCGTTGCGGGTGCGCACCGACGACAGCAACAACTACCTCGTCGGCCAGATCGCCCGCACGGTGTTCTCCGAGGTGCGGGCCGCCGCGTCGAGCAAGGCCTCCCGCCGCTTCTACGACCGCATCTTCGTGTCGTTCTCCACTCTGCACGACCGCACGCAGAAGGCCGCGGACGGCGCCTCCGACCTGGACGGCGGCATCGGCCGGGCCGGCAAGGGCGCCGGGGAACTCTCCGACGGCCTGGACGAGGCGGAGCGGGGCAGCGGACGCCTGGAGGACGGGACCAGGCAGCTGCACACCGGCTCGGGGAAGCTGAAGTCCGGCGCCGCGAAGGTCGCCGACGGCACCGGGAAGCTCGCCACGAAGGTGCACCGCCTCTCCGACACGGCCGGGCCGCTGCTCGACCGTCACGGCGACGACATCGCGAAGGCCGCCCGCAAGGTGGCGCGCGCGGCCGGGACCCTGCGGAAGAACCTCGACGACCTGCCCGGAGCCGCGCGGCGCGCCGAGACGGACTCCCGCAGAGCGGCCGACGCGCTGACCCGTGCGCACACCGCCCTCTGCGGCGGAACGGCCGCCCCCGGCGGCAGCGTCCCCCCGGACGGGCCCCTCCCCGGACCGACGGCGCACGGCTCCGCGCCTCCCGAAGTCCCGGGCGCCGGGGGGCGGTCCGGTCCCCCCGCCCCGGACGCGGCTGCGAGCGGCTGCCCGCAGCTGAAGAAGGCGGTGGCCGCCGCCGAACGCGCCGCCGACGTCGCCGCGGACACCCACGATCTCGTGCAGGACCACGAGAACCTCGACGAACTCGGCGACCATCTGGAGGACCTGGAGCGCGCGGCCGGAAAGCTCGCCCGCGAGGCCCCGGACCTGGACGAGGACCTGGACCGGGCGGTGCGCAAGGTCGACAGGCTGAACTCGGGTGCGCAAAGGGTCGCCGACGGCGCGGCCCGGCTGCACACCGGCCTCGGCGGCGCCGAGGACGGCGCCGAGCGGCTCGACGGCGGTCTGGAACGGCTGGGCGACGGCGCGGACACGCTGGACGGCGGGCTGTTCCGGCTGGCGGACGGCTCCGAGCGGCTCGCCGCCGGGCTCCACAAGGGCGCCGCCCGCATCCCGGACTACGACGACGAGGAACGCGCGGAGCGCAGCGAGGTGATGGCCGACCCGGTACGGCTGGCCTCGTCCCGGCTGCACGGCGCCCCCGACTACGGCACCGGCTTCGCGCCGTACTTCATCCCGCTCTCACTCTGGGTGGGCGCGATGGTGGCGTACATGCTGCTCCAGCCGCTCAACCGGCGTGCGCTGGCGGCCGGAGCACCGGGGCGGCGGATCGCGCTGGCCGGCTGGCTGCCGGTGGCCGCGATCGGCACCGTGCAGGCCGCCGCGCTGCTGGCCGTCCTGCACTGGGGGCTCGGACTGCAGATGGCGCGCGGGGCCGGCACCGCGGGATTCCTGGTGCTGGTGACGCTGTGCTTCACGGCGATCGTGCAGTTCCTGGGCGCACGTTTCGGGCCCGCCGGGCGCATCCTGGTGCTGGCGTTGTTGATACTCCAGCTGACCTCGGCCGGCGGCACCTACCCCGTGCAGACCAGCCCGGACTTCTTCAACGTGCTGCACCCGCTGCTGCCGATGAGCTACGTGGTGGAGGGCCTGCGCCACCTGATCACCGGCGGCGGTCCGGAACCGGTGTGGCGGGCGTGCGCGGTGCTGGTCGCCTTCACGGTCGCCGCGCTGGCGCTCACCGCCTGGACGGCCCGGCGCGGTCAGATGTGGACGATGAAGCGGCTCCATCCGGAGCTCACGCTGTGAGCGCCGCGGGGCGGGGGCGGCGCGGGGGCGGAGGTCTGTGACAATCTCCGGCATGGCACGCGGCAGCACGCGCCGGAGCGCGACCCGTCAGAAGCTCTACGAGGCCGCCGTCACGCTCATCGCCGAACAGGGCTTCTCCGCCACGACGGTGGACGAGATCGCCGAACGCGCGGGCGTCGCGAAGGGCACGGTCTACTACAACTTCGCCAGCAAGACCGAGCTGTTCGAGGGGCTGATGCGGCACGGCGTCGAGCTGCTGCGGGACGACCTGCGCCGCGCGGCGGACGAGGCGGCGGCGGCCGGCGGCGGCCGGGTGGACGCCCTGGACGCGATGATCCGGGCCGGGCTCGTCTTCATCGACCGCTACCCGGCCTTCACCCAGCTCTACGTCGCCGAGCTGTGGCGGACCAACCGCGCCTGGCGGGACACCCTCACCGTGGTGCGTCGGGAGGTCGTCGAGGTGGTGGAGCAGGTGCTGCGGGACGGTGTCACGGACGGCGAGCTGAGCGGGGACGTCGACGTCCCGCTGACGGCCGCCGCGCTGGTGGGCATGGTGCTGGTGGCCGCGCTGGACTGGCAGGCGTTCCAGCCGGAACGGTCCCTGGACGAGGTGCACGGCGCGCTGTCGCTGCTGGTGCAGGGACGCGTCGGCGGGTGCGGCCCGTAGACCGCACCCGCCGGCGCTCCCCCTCCCCCGTCTCCCCCCCGTACCTCCCCCGTACGGTCTCCCCCTCCTCCCCCGTGTGGCGGGTGCCGCGCCGTTCCGCCGCCCCGTGCCGGCGGTCCGGCGCCGCGTCCCTCCACGCCCCGTACTCTGCCGTCCGCGCAGGTCGGCGCCCATCCGCTCGGGTACTCAAACCGGCGTCTGGGTATCCGTACTCAGCCCGTGGGTGCCGGCGCTCACCGTGGACCGGGCCGGTGCCCGGCGGTCGGTGCGCCGCTGGATAGAGTCGCCCGTCATGGCGGGAATCGCGGTGATCGGCGCAGGCATGGGCGCCATGGCGGCCGCCGCGCGGCTGGCCGTGGCCGGGAGACGGGTCACGGTGCTGGAGCGCGGGGACACCTACGGCGGGGCGCTGCGGCGCTACGCGCGCGACGGGTTCGCCTTCGACACCGGGCCGGGGCTGCTGCACCTGCCGGCCGTCTACCGGGACCTGTTCGTCAAGACCGGCCGGGAGCCGCTGGAGGAGTGCGTCGAGCTGCGCCGTGTCGATCCGGACGCACGGCACGTCTTCGCCGACGGCACGGCCGTCACGCTGCCGGGCTTCTCGCACGGCGGCGTGCGTGCCGCGCTCGACGAGGCGCTGGGCGCGGGTGCCGGGCAACGCTGGAGCGACCTGCTGGGGCGGGCGCGTACGGCCTGGGACGCCACCCGGCGCCCGCTGCTGGAGGAGCCGTCGCGCCCGGGAGACGGCGGCCCGACGCCCGACCCGTACCCGGCGTCGCGGCGCCGCGGACTGCTGCGGCGGCGCCCGCCCACACTCGCCGAGGTGGCCGAGGACGAGCTGCGCGACCCCCGGCTGGCCGCGCTGCTGGGCGGTTTCGCCCGGTCCTACGGCCTGGACCCGGCCGAAGCGCCGGCGAGCGCGGCGGTGCTGGCGTACCTGGAGCAGACCTTCGGCACCTGGTATGTCGGCGGCGGTATGCGGGAGTTGGCGCGCGCGCTGCACGACCGGTGCGTCGCACGCGGGGTGGAGTTCCGGTTCGGCGCCGAGGTGGCGCGGGTACGGGAGGCCGACGGCCGGGCGACCGGCGCCGAACTGGCCGACGGCGAGGTGCTGGACGCGGACGCCGTCGTCGCCCCCGGGCGGGCGGACGCGCACGCGCCCGGTGCGCGGGCCCGCTTCACGGTGCTGCTCGCGCTGGACGGCCCCCGCCCGGCGGGGGAGCCGCACCGCACGCTGCTGCACGGCCCGGACCGGCTGGTGACCGTCCTGCGGCCGGACGACCCGGCGCTGGTCCCGGACGCCGGGCACGAGGCGGTGGTGCTGACCGCGGTGGTGCCGGCCGGCCCGGTGGCCGAACCGGAGCGGCTGGCCGACACGCTGGTCGCCGCGGCGGACGCGGCGGGGCTGGACCTCGGGTCCCGTGTGCGGTGGCGGGAGGTGCGGACGCCCCTCGACCACGCGGCCGCGACGCACGCGCCGGGAGGCGCGGTGCCCCCGCCGGTGCTCGCCGGCGGGGGCGGGGCCTGGCGGCGGGAAGCCAACCTCGGATCACCACGCGGGATGTACCGCGCGGGGGGCTGGGCGCACCCCGGGGGCGGGACGGCGCACGCCGGGATGTCCGGCGCGCTGGCGGCCGGGCTGCTGCTGGAGGGCGACGACTGGCGCGGCTCGCGGTGACCGGCCCGGGGCGGTGACCCAACTGACGTGACGACGGCGGCCCGGCGCGCGGCCGGGAGCCGCGGCCGCGCGTCGTGGCCGGTGACGCGGTAGCGGTCAGTAGCCGCGCTGCTCGTCGTAGTGGTAGCCGCCCTGGCCTCCGGCCGCGGGGGCGTCGTAGCCCTGTCCCGCGTCGTGGCCCTGTCCGTAGCCGCCCTCGGCGGGGTAGCCCGCCTCGCCGTAGGAGTAGCCGTACCCGTAGTCGGTGCCCAGCCCGTCATCCCCGTAGCCGCCGCCGTAGCCGGCGCCGTACGGGTCCTGGTACGGGTAGGACTGCTCCGGCACGGGCTGCTGGTCCGACTCGCGCTGCTGCGGCACCCATGCGCCGCCGTATGCGTCGGCGCCGTAGCCGCCGGCGCCGTAGCCGGCGTCGCCGTAGCCGTCGCCCTGGCCGCCGTACCCCTGCTGCATGCCGTAGTCCGGCGTGCCGTAGCCCTGTTGCGTCCCGTAGCCGCCGCCCGGGCTGTCCCAGCCGCCGCCGTACGGACCCGTGTCGTAGCCGATGTACGGGTCGGAGTAGGCGGCGTACGGTTGCTGCTGCGGGTCCTCGCCACCGTAGCCGTAGCCGTACGGCGCGTCGCCTCCCGCCGCGCCGTGGGAGGCGGCGGGCGCGAACACGGACCGGTCGTCGTCGCGGTCGTAGATGCCGTACTCGCCGGTGTCGTCGGGCATCGGCTGCGGGTGGTAGGCGGGCGGGTCGTAGGCCGAGGTGTCGTACGGGTCCCCGGCGTACTCCGCGTCGCCGTGGCCGCCGCCGGGCCGGTCCTCCTCGACTCCGGACACCTCGAGTACCGGGTCTGCGTCCTCGACCGGGGGCATGTCGTTGCCCTCACGGCGCCTGCGGCTGGAGCCGGGCATGCCGCCGAGCGCCCAGCCGGTGGAGAAGCCGCGGCGGTAGGAGAGGGTGACGAAGGTCTGGCCGACGGCGAACGCCATGGCGCCCAGCGTGATGACGATCACCGAGGAGAGGGCGACGACGCCGAGCACGACGGTGGCGAAGCCGGCGAAGGCGAGCAGCCTCCAGCGCAGTCGCGCCTTGTACTGGAGCAGCACTTCGGCCAGGAGCCAGACCGCGACGGCTCCGAACGCTATGTAGAGGACCGTCCAGCCCATGTCCGCCCCTCTTCCCGCTGCCCTCGGCGCAGCTCGTGGAACCGCGTCCCGGCCGGACCCGGTCCGGTCAGACCCTAGTGCAGTCCCAGATTCTGGTGGATCTCGAGCGTGGCCGTGGAGTGGTTGAGCGTGATGAAGTGCAGTCCGGGAACGTCCTCGGCCTGCAGGCGCGCGCACAACTCCGTGGCGTACTCGATTCCGACCGAGCGTACCGCCGCCGGGTCGTCCTGTACCGCCAGGATGCGGTCCGCGAGTTCCGGCGGGAACGTGGCGTTGCTCAGCTGGGCGAACCGCTCGATCTGCCGCACGTTGGTGACCGGCATGATCTCCGGGATGATCGGGGTCTCGCAGCCGGCCGCGGTCACGCTGTCGCGGAGCCGGAGGTAGTCCTCGGCGCGGAAGAACATCTGCGTGATGGCGTAGTCGGCGCCCGCCCGGCACTTGTTGACGAAGTGCCGCACGTCGGTGTCCCAGTCCGTGGACCGCGGGTGCATCTCGGGGAACGCGGCCACGCCCACACAGAAGTCGCCGGCTTCCTTGATCAGCTCCACCAGCTCTGCGGCGTAGCTGACGCCCTCGGGGTGCCGGACCCACTCCCCCATCGGGTCGCCCGGCGGGTCGCCGCGCAGCGCCAGCACGTTGCGGATGCCCGCGTCGGCGTAGCAGCCCATGACGTGGCGCAGCTCGGCCCGCGAGTGGTTCACCGCGGTCAGGTGCGCCACCGGGGTCAGGGTCGTCTCGTTGGCGATGCGCTCGGTGGACCGGACGGTCCCCTCCCGGGAGCTGCCGCCCGCGCCGTAGGTCACCGACACGAACGTCGGGGAGACCGCCTCGATCCGACGGAGCGCGTCCCACAGGGTCCGCTCCCCCTTCGCCGTTTTCGGCGCGAAGAACTCGAACGAGTACGAGCGCCGGCCGGAGGCGAGCAGGTCGCGGATCGTGGGCGCGCGGTCTGTCCTGACGGAAGCGGTACCAAGGGCCATGTGTGCAGGTTAACCGCCCGTAGAGGGCATCCGGCCGGAACAGCGCCAAGAGGCCCGCACAGCTCACATGGCGGACAACTCGCGTCCGGCAAGTGGACGCTCGCGCAGCCGGCGGGCCAGGTCGGCGGCCGCGGCACCCGGGTCGTCCGCGGCGGTGATCGCCCGCACGACGACGACCCGCGCCGCACCGGCGTCCAGCACCTCGTCGAGGTTCGCGGCGTCGATGCCGCCGATGGCGAACCAGGGGCGGACGGGCGCGAGCGACGCCGCGTAGCGCACCAGCGGCAGCCCTGGCGCGTGCCGGCCCGGCTTGGTCGGGGTGGGCCAGCAGGGGCCGGTGCAGAAGTAGTCGACCCCCGGCTCGGCCGCCGCCGCGTCGACCTCCTCCTCGGCGTGCGTGGAGCGGCCCACCAGCACGTCGTCGGACCGGCCGCCGAGGATCGCGCGGGCCGCGGGCACCGGCAGGTCGCCCTGACCCAGGTGCAGCACGTCCGAGCCCGCCGCGTGCGCCACGTCGGCCCGGTCGTTGACGGCCAGCAGCCTGCCGTGGCGGCGGCACGCGTCGGCGAACACCTCCAGGTGCTCCAGCTCCTCGCCGGCCTCCATGCCTTTGTCGCGGAGCTGGACGATGTCCACGCCCGAGCCGAGCACGGCGTCCAGGAACTCCGGCAGGTCGCCCTGCTCCCTGCGGGCGTCGGTGCAGAGGTAGAGCCGGGCGTCGGCGAGCCGGGCGGTGGCGGTGGGTGGCATGGGCGAGTCCCCGGGTCGGGGTGCGCGGGCCGCGCCGGGGCGGCCCGCGCACCGTCGAGCTGATGTGTGCGGTGGTGACGGCCGGACGCACCGTCAGGCGGCGCGGGCGGCTCCGGCGGGCCCGGCGGTCGCGCCGGTCCGCCCCATCCTGGTGGTCCGGGTGGTCAGACGGCGAGTGCCTGGGCGCGGCGCTTGACCTCGGTGCCGCGGTTCTCCCGCAGCGCCTGCGCGGGCGTGCCCGGCAGGCTGTCGTCCGGGGTGAACAGCCACTCCAGCATCTCCTCGTCGGTGAACCCGTCGTCCTTGAGCAGGGTCAGCGTGCCGACCAGGCCCTTCACGATCCGGTCCCCCGCGACGAAGTCGGCGGGGACGTGCAGCGCGCGGTTCTCGCCGCGGCGCACGGCGATCAGCTGGCCCTCCTTGACCAACTGCCGTACCCGGGTCACCTCGACGCCGAACTGCTCGGCGATGTCGGGCAGCGTGAGCCAGGCGGGGACGAGAGCATCGGTCTTCGCGTCAATCTCGGTCACGGACACCAGCCTGCCACCTGCCGCCGACAGTCACTAGCGCACGGCCTTCTTCAGGGCGACCGACGCGTCCGCCAGCAGGGTGGGATCGAGCACGGCGCCCTGCTGGATGAGCCGGCGGCCCTGGGTGAGGTCGCGGGGGCGCCCGACGGCAAGCAGCGCGGTCAGCGTCTCGCCGCGCAGCCAGCACACCGACCAGGACGGCTCCCCCGGGTCGCCGCGCAGCAGCATCCGGTCGGCACCCGCGTGGTGCCCCGCGTACTGCACGAAGCGGCCGAACTGCTCGGACCAGAAATAGGGCACCGGGTCGTAGACGGCCTCCTCCGCCGGGCCGCCGCCGCACAGGTCGGCGACGACGTTGGCGGCGACCACCACCGGGCCCTGCAGGGCGTTGTCCCAGTGGTGCACCAGCAGCCGGGCGCCGTAGCGGGCGGAGGGGAACGACACGCAGTCCCCCACCGCGTAGACGCCGGGGACCGAGGTGCGCAGCCGGTCGTCGCCGCGCACCGAGCCGTCGGCGCAGAGCGCGACTCCCGAGTCGGCGAGCCAACGGGTCGCGGGGCGGGCGCCGATGCCCACCACCACCGCGTCGGCGGGCACGCGCTCGCCGTCGTCCAGCACCACTGCGCCGGGTTCGACGGCCGCCACCCGGGCACCGGTGCGCAGCCGGGCGCCGCTCTGTGCGTACCAGTCGCGCATGTGCACCGCGACGTCGGCGGGCAGCGCGCCGGGCAGCGGCCGGTCGGCGCTCTCGACGACGGTGACGGCGCAGCCGGCCTCGCGGGCCGCGGTGGCGAACTCGGCGCCGATCCAGCCCGCGCCGACCACCACGACGTCCTTGCGCTCCTCGAGCACGGGCCGGAGCCGGGCGACATCGTCCAGGGTGCGCAGCAGATGCACGCCGGGGGCGCCCTCACCGCCCGGCAGGGTCAGGGGCTCGGCTCCGGTGGCGAGCACCAGGGCGTCGTACGGGACCGGCCCGCGGCCGGTCTGCAGCACCCGCTCCCCGGTGTCCAACCCCGTGACGGGGTTGCCGAGTTCGAGTTCCACGCCGAGCGCGTCGAAGTCGATGTCGAACGCGGAGCCCTCGGCCGTGCCGAGCAGCACGGCCTTGGACAGCGGCGGACGGTCGTACGGCTGGTGGGGCTCGGCGCCCAGCAGCAGCACGGGGCCGGTCCAGCCCTGTTCGCGCAGCTGCACCGCTGTCTGGACGCCCGCCATCCCGGCGCCGACGATCACCACGCGTGCGTTGTCCTCGGTCACACCGCCACTGTATGACGGCACCCGGCACGGTCGCCCCGGCGTCCTGGAGGCCGCGGGCGCCCGGCCCGCCGCGGAACGGCTCCCGGCGGACGCAGTAGGGTGGCGGTCATACGTCATGCACGCGGGAGCCCGGCGGACCGGGCTGAGAGGGAGGCGGGACGGCCTCCGACCGTACGAACCTGATCCGGGTCATTCCGGCGAAGGGAGGAGACGCGCAGTGCCGACCCCTGAGACGTCCGCCCCGGACGTCCTCGTGCTCGGCGGTGGACTGTCCGGCCTGGTCACGGCCTGGCGCGCGGCCCAGCGCGGCCTGCGGACGGCCGTGGCCGACCCCGCGCCGGGCGGCGGCGCCGCCCGGGTCGCCGCAGGCATGCTGGCCGCCGTCACCGAACTCCACTACGGCGAGGAGACGTTGCTCGCCCTGAACCTGGCGTCCGCCCGCCGCTATCCGGACTTCGTCGCCGAACTGGAGGAGGCGAGCGGGCGGCTCACCGCCCACCGCGCCTGCGGTGCGCTGGCCGTCGCCTTCGACGCGGACGACCGCGCCCGTCTCCGGGACGTGCACGCGCTGCAGCAGCGGTGCGGCCTGGAGGCCGAGTGGCTGACCGGCCGCGAGTGCCGGCGGCTGGAGCCGATGCTGGCTCCCTCGGTGCGGGCCGGCGTCCGGGTGGACGGCGACCACCAGGTCGATCCCCGGCGGCTCGCGGCGGCGCTGCTCGCCGCCTGCACCCGCGCCGGAGTCGTCCTCCACGAGGCCGCCGCTGCACGGCTGACCGTCGCGGGCGACCGGGCGGCCGGGGCGGTGCTCACGGACGGCCGCGAGATCCGCGCCGGACAGACGGTGCTGGCCACCGGCTCGTGGAGCGGGGAGCTGGACGGCGTGCCGCCCGGGGTGCTGCCGCCGGTGCGGCCGGTGAAGGGCCAGGTGCTGCGGCTGCGCGTACCGCCCGCGTACGCGCCGTTCCTCTCGCGCACCGTCCGGGCCACGGTGCGCGGCACGCCCGTCTACCTGGTGCCCCGGGAGGACGGTGAGCTGGTAGTGGGGGCGACGAGCGAGGAGCTGGGCTGGGACACCACCGTGACCGCCGGCGGCGTGTACGAACTGCTGCGGGACGCGCGGGCGCTGGTGCCGGGCGTCACCGAGCTCCCGCTCGCCGAGTCCGGCGCCGGCCTGCGCCCGGTCTCCCCCGACAACGCCCCCGTGCTGGGGCCCACCGCGCTGCCGGGGCTGCACGTCGCCACCGGCCACGGCCGCAACGGCGTGCTCCTCACCCCCGTGACGGGAGACGTGATGGCAGAGGTGCTGACGACGGGCCGGCTGCCCGAGGACGCCCGGCCGTTCGCCCCGGACCGCTTCCCCTCCACCCTCCAGGAGCACACCCGATGACCGCTGCACACGCCGCGACCGTGACGCTGACCGTGAACGGGGAGCCGCGGGAGCTGTCCCGCGGCCAGACCCTCGACCGTCTGGTGGCGACGCTGACCACCGCGCCGTCCGGGGTGGCGGCGGCCGTGAACGAGGCCGTCGTGCCACGCGGCCGGTGGCCGGAGACCGAACTGGCCGACGGCGACCGCGTCGAAGTGCTGACCGCCGTACAGGGAGGCTGACCATGACCGTGCACACCGCGGACGACGTCGAACAGGCCGCGGCGGATCCGCTGGTGATCGACGGAGTCGCGTTCGGCTCCCGGTTGATCATGGGGACCGGTGGAGCGCCCAGCCTGGAGGTGATGGAGCGGGCGCTGCTCGCCTCCGGAACGGAACTGACCACCGTCGCGATGCGCCGGCTCGACCCGGCCGTGCAGGGGTCGGTGCTGACGGTGCTGCGCCGGCACGGCATCCGCGTGCTGCCGAACACCGCCGGCTGCTACAGCGCGGGCGAGGCGGTGCTGACCGCGCGCCTGGCCCGGGAGGCGCTGGAGACGGACTGGGTGAAGCTGGAGGTCGTCGCCGACGAGCACACCCTGCTGCCCGATCCGGTGGAGACGCTGGAGGCCGCTGAGACGCTGGTCGACGACGGTTTCACGGTACTGCCGTACACCAACGACGACCCGGTGCTGGCCCGGCGGCTGGAGGACGCGGGCTGTGCGGCGGTCATGCCGCTGGGCTCGCCGATCGGCTCGGGCCTGGGCATCCGCAACCCGCACAACTTCCGGCTGATCGCCGAACGCGCCTCCGTGCCGGTCGTCCTGGATGCGGGGGCCGGCACCGCCTCGGACGCCGCGCTGGCCATGGAGCTGGGCTGCGCGGCGGTGATGCTGGCCTCGGCGGTGACGCGGGCGCAGGAACCGGAGCTGATGGCGCGGGCGATGCGGCACGCGGTGGCCGCCGGACGGCTGGCGCACCGGGCCGGGCGCATCCCCCGGCGGCACTACGCGGAGGCGTCCTCCCCCACCGGGGGCCTCGCTGCATTCGACCCGGAACGTCCCGCTTTCACCTGATACGGGCGCCGGGCGTGGGGTGAGTCGCCGTCACCTGCCGCCCGGGCGGGCGCCGCACGACCCGCGCAGGTCACGGAGGGGACGGCTCCGTGTCACCGTTCTGCTGCGAAGCGGGCCCGGCGCGGCGGGGGTACCCGCTCCCGTGCGGGGCCCCTCGTAGACTCGGGCGGGTGGACACGACGCTTCAGGACCCGCTCATCGGCCATGTGCTCGACGGCCGTTACCGCGTGGACGCGCGGATCGCGGTGGGCGGGATGGCGACGGTCTACCGGGCGCTGGACATGCGGCTGGACCGCGTGTGCGCACTGAAGGTGATGCACGCCGCGCTGGCGGACGACCAGGTGTTCGTGGCGCGGTTCATCCGCGAGGCGCGCTCCGCGGCCCGGCTCGCCCACCACAACGTGGTGGGCGTCTTCGACCAGGGCACCGACGGCGGCCACGTCTACCTGGCGATGGAGTACGTCGACGGCTGCACCCTGCGGGACGTGCTGCGGGAACGCGGCGCGCTGCAGCCGCGGGCGGCGCTGGACGTGCTGGAGCCGATGCTGGCCGCGCTGGGCGCCGCCCACCGGGCCGGCCTGGTGCACCGGGACATGAAGCCGGAGAACGTCCTGATAGGGGACGACGGCCGGGTGAAGGTCGCCGACTTCGGCCTGGTCGGGGCCGTGGACGGGCAGACCTCGACCAACACCGAGTCCCTCCTGGGCACGGTCTCCTACCTGGCGCCGGAGCAGATCGAGCACGGCGTCTCCGACACCCGCACCGACCTCTACGCGTGCGGCGTGGTGCTCTACGAGATGCTGACCGGCTCCAAGCCGCACTCCGGCGGTACACCCGCGCAGGTCCTCTACCAGCGCCTCCAGGCCGACGTGGCCGCCCCCTCGGGCCGGGTGCCCGGGCTGGCCCCGGCGCTCGACGCGCTGGTGGCCCGCGCGGCCGCCCGCGACCCGGAACGGCGCCCGGCGGACGCGGTCGCACTGCTCTCCGAGGTCCGGAGCGTACGGGCGGGCCTGACCGACGCCCAGCTCGACGTCGTCCCGCCGGAGGCCCGGAACCGGACGCAGGCGGGTGCGGAGAACCTCACCACCGTGCTTCCGCGCCCGGTGGACGACGACCGGGACCCGTCGCCGGTCGAACGGACCGCCCGCTTCCCCTCCCCTCCCCTGGATCCGCCGGAGGAGACGGACGGCTCCCGGCACCGCGCCGCGCGCCGGCGCGGGCCCCGCCGTCCGCTGCTCGTCGTCCTGGGCGCCGTGCTGGCGGTGCTGCTGGGCACCGGCGTCTGGTACATCAACTCCGGGCAGTTCATCCGCACCCCGAGTGTGCTGTCCCTGACGGAGGGCGACGCCCGCGCGAAGCTGCGGGATGCCGGGCTGGAGGTGCGCGTGGAGCGCGACCACAGCCTCACCGTGGACCGGGGACGCGTGATGGAGAGCGACCCCTCCCCGGGCGAGCGCATCCGCCGGAACGGCGCGGTCACCGTCGTCGTCTCGCGCGGCCCCGAGGTGGTGAAGGTGCCCGACCTGTCCGGCACACCGCTCGACGACGCCCGGCGGGAGCTGAAGGGCCTGGGCCTGGAGCCCGGCCTGGTCATCCGCCGGTTCGACGAGGAGGTGGCACAGGGCGCGGTGGTCTCCACCGAGCCGGCCGCGGGCACCGAGAGCCGCACGGGCTCCGCCGTGCGGCTCACCGTCTCCAAGGGCCGCGAGATCGAGGTGCCGGACGTCTCCGGCCAGGACGTGGCCTCTGCACGGGAAACGCTGCGCGAGGCGGGGCTGGACGTGCGGATCGCCCCGGAGCGGGTCTTCTCCGAGGAGGAGAAGGGGACCATCGCCGTCCAGTCGCCGGAGCCCGGCGCCGTCCGGGGCGGGGGCGAGACGGTCACCCTGACCGTCTCCAAGGGCCCGGACCTGGTGGCGGTCCCGGACGTGGAGAGCATGAGCGCGGACGAGGCACGCTCCACGCTGGAGGGCGCCGGGTTCGAGGTGCGGATCCGGCGCATCTTCCTCGGCGACACCGTCTTCAACCAGAACCCGGACCCCGGGGAGCAGGCTCCGCGCGGCTCCGAGATCACTCTCTGGGTGCGCTGAGCCTCCACCGCCCGACCCGGCCGACCCCGCCGCTCCACCCGCCCCGACCTGTACGGGTTTTCCGGTGACCGCGGGTCGCGGGCGGGGGACCCGGCGTGCGCCCGGAAGCCGCCCACTGTGAGGCCGCACATAGGACCCACGTCACGTACGAAGCCGCTTAGTGGCACGAGCGGCGTCCCGAACGGCCCGCATGTCCGTTATGACCAGGTGAGTGCCGCTAGTTTCACGAAACGGGATAGTACGTCACACTTTTGATTCGCGAATTCCGAGCCTCTAAGAATTGCCAGCGTCGCATGGCGCCGTGAGACAGAACGCGGCGCGCCGCCACCGGCTTGGCGACCGTCACGCAATTCGAAAGGCCCGCACGCACCATGCCTCGCATCAATCTTCCGATCTCCGCCCTGACCACCAGGACGAAGCAGTCCCTTCAGACGCTCAAGAAGGTCGACCTGCAGACCCTCCGCTCCTCCGCCCGCACGAAGCAGTACTCCGTGGCCGGTATCGCCACGGCCGGCGCCGCCGCCATGGCGCTGACCCTGGTCCCCGGCTCCGCCGACGCGGGCGACGAGTCCCAGAGCTCCGCCGCCAAGGTCTCCTCCGCCCCCGTCGCCTTCTCCGGCCCGGTCGAGCAGGCCGACAAGCAGCGCGACGGCATAGCCCAGCAGCTCGACTCCGTCGAGAAGCAGATCGCGGCCGACAAGAAGGCCGCCGAGGCCAAGAAGGAGAAGGCTGCCGCCGCGGCCGCGAAGAAGCGGGAGGCCAAGCAGGAGGCCAGCCGCAGCCACAAGCGCGGCCAGGCCGAGAAGGCCGCCGCCCCGAGCTACCCGAACAACCTGGACGGCTGGATCCGTGAGGCCAGGTCCATCATGGCCAAGCACGGCATCCCCGGCAGCTACGAGGGCATCCACCGCAACATCATCCGTGAGTCCTCCGGCGACCCGCGCGCCATCAACAACTGGGACATCAACGCCCAGAACGGCGTGCCCTCCAAGGGTCTGCTGCAGGTCATCAAGCCCACCTTCGACGCCTACCACGTCGAGGGCACGCCCCACGACCAGTACGACCCGGTCGCCAACATCGTCGCCGCCTGCAACTACGCGGCCGACCGCTACGGCACCATCGACAACGTCGACTCGGCCTACTGAGCCCTGCCGACGCCCCGGTCGCACGCCCCGCGATACTGGACGGCGTGACGAACCGCGAACAACGCAATCCCATTGGCGGCCATGTCCCCGTAGCAGGCGGACTGGCCGCCAATGGCCTTTCCCATTCCGAGAGGATCGGCGCCGAAGCCGTCCAGGTGTTCGTCGCCAACCCGCGCGGCTGGGCGACACCACCGGGGAACCCGGCACAGGACGAGGAATTCCGAACCTGCTGCGCCGCACGGGGAATTCCCGCTTTCGTGCATGCGCCGTACCTGATCAATTTCGGTTCGCACACGGAGGCGACGGCGGCCCGCTCGGTGGTCTCGCTGCGGCACTCGCTGCGCCGGGGGCGTGCGATCGGCGCCGAGGGCGTCGTGGTGCACACCGGCTCCGCGACCGGCGGCCGCGAACGCGCCGTCGCACTCGCCCAGGCACGGGAGTTGATGCTTCCGCTGCTGGACGAGCTGACCCACGACGACGACCCGCAGCTGCTGCTCGAACCCACGGCGGGCCAGGGCTCCTCACTGTGCTCCCTGGTCGGCGAACTGGGCCCGTACTTCGAGGCGTTGGACCGGCACCCGAAGCTCGGCGTCTGCCTGGACACCTGCCACGCCTTCGCCGCCGGCAACGACCTGGCAGCCCCCGGCGGAGCGAAGCAGACGTTGGACGACCTGGTCGGCACCGTCGGCCCGGGCCGCCTCCGGCTGATCCACGCCAACGACTCCAAGGACGTCTGCGGCGCGGCGAAGGACCGGCACGAGAACATCGGCGCCGGCCACATCGGCGCGGAGCCCTTCGCCGACCTGATGGGCCACCCCGCAACCGAGGGGGTCCCCCTGGTGATCGAGACGCCGGGCGGCGAGGCGGGGCACGCGGCGGACATCGCCCGCCTCAAGGACCTGCGGAATACCCCATAGGGGTATAGCGTTCCGTGTGGTGAACGCCCCGTTCCCCACGAGGAGGCACCCCGATGCCGCACCACCACGACAGGTCCTGGAGCACGGCCGCCCGCGCGACCCTGCACTGCCTCACCGGCTGCGCCGTCGGCGAGGTCCTCGGCCTGGTCATCGGCACCGCGCTGGCCTGGCACGACATCCCGACCATGATCCTGGCCATCACCCTGGCGTTCTTCTTCGGCTACGGCTTCACCATGGTCGCCGTGCTCCGCGCCGGTCTCCCCCTCCGGGGCGCGGTGAAAGTCGCCCTGGCCGCCGACACCGTGTCCATCGCCGTCATGGAACTGGTGGACAACGGCGTCATCCTGCTCGTCCCCGGCGCGATGGACGCCCACCTGACCTCGGGGCTCTTCTGGGGCACGCTCGCCTTCGCCTTCGCGGTCGCCTTCCTGGTCACGACCCCGGTCAACCGCTCCCTCATCGCGCGCGGCAAGGGCCACGCCGTCGCACACGCCCACCACTGAGCCGGGGCGAACTCCTCCCCTGCGGCTCGGCCGTCCCGGCACCGCAGCGCCAGGACGGCCCCGTGCCACCGGTCAGGCTGCCGCACCCCGGACCTCCCGGGGCACGGCACCGGCCTCCTGCCGCGCATGCGGCCGGTCGGCGAGCTTGAGCCAGACGACTCCGGCGATGATGACGCCCAGCCATCCGGCCTGGGCCGCGGTGAGGGTCTCGTCGAAGAGGACCGGCCCCAGCAGGGCGGCACCGAGCGCCCCGATACCGGCCCAGACCGCGTAGCCGATGCCGACGTCGATGGTGCGCAGGGCGGCACTGAGCGCCCAGAGCGTCAGCAGGAAGAAGACCGCGGCGACCAGCGACCACGACACGCGGGTGAAGCCGCGGCTTCCGCCGACGGCGAGGGCGTACCCGACTTCGAAGACGCCGGCGAGCAGGAGCATGAGCCAGGAGCGTGCGGCGGTACGTGCGGAGATGGACATGTGAGCGGTTCCTTTCCTGGAGGGCGGGACGGAGCGGACGCGAGGGGTCAGGCGGCACCACTGAGCTGGAGACCGACGACGCCGGTGATGATCACGGCGATGCCGAGCGCCTTGCGCCAGTTCAGGCGCTGACCGAACACCAGGACCCCGAGGAGCGTGATGCCGACACCGGCGACGGAGGTCCACAGTGCGTAGCCGACCCCGACGTCGAAGGTCAGCAGCGCCTTGCTGAGGAAGAACGTGGCGACGGCGCCGCTGATCAGGGTGGCGACGGTCCAGGGACGGTTCCGGAAGCCCTCGGCCTTGCCCGCCGCGAGGGCGACGGCGATCTCGAACACGACGGCGACGGCGAGGTGGAGCCACTGCATGGCAGGTCCTTTCGGCAGCGCGGAGTGCGGCGCTGCGGAGTGGCGCCGGCACGGAGATCCTGCAACAAGTTGCTTGTACGTGCAACTAGCTGTCCCGCATCCGCACTGCGACAACCACGGAGAAAGCCCACGGAAGCCCGGGAAGGGCCCGGGCTTAAGCTTGCATGCTCATGTAGCCTGCGCCCATGACCACCTCACCCGCCGCACGCCTGGGCACCTCCGACCAGGCCGTCTGGAACCGGGTACTCGCCCTGCACGCGCGCGTCGAGCGGGAGCTGGCCGCGGCGCTGCAGCGCAGGCAGGGACTCGGCCTGTCGGAATACCGCTCCCTGGAGCACCTGTACCACTCCGGTACCAGCGAGCTGCGCATGCAGGACCTCGCCGACCGGGTGGGACTGGGCCAGTCGTCGGTGACACGCCTGGTGAGCAGGCTGGAGACGGCCGGTTTCGCGTACAAGGACCTGTGCCCGTCCGACAAGCGCGGCGTCTACGCGGTGATCACGGACGAGGGACGCCGGCGCTACGAGGCCGCACGCGCCACCTACGCCGAGGTGCTGTCGTCGGCCCTGAACGCCTTCACCGGCGACCCGGAACTGGGCCCCAGCGTCCAGGCCCTGCGCACCGCCCGGGGCTGATCCGGTCCGCCGGTGCCGCCGAGCCGGGCGTGCGCGGTCAACGGCTCAGGAAGGAGAGGACGGCGGTGGTGACGGCCTCCGGGTTCTGTACCGCGAGGTCGTGTGCGGCGTCGGGAATCTCGGCGAACGCCGCATCCGCGAGGCGGTCGACCATGCGTGCGGCGGTGTCCTGCGAAAGGAGTTCGCTGTGCCGGCCGCGGACCAGCAGGGTCGGCGCCGCGACGCGGTCGACGGCCTGCCACAGGTCGTCCTCGCCGGCGGCGCCCGCGACGAAGCCGGTGAGGCCGTCCGCGTCGAACCGCCAGGCCAGGCGACCGTCGGCGCGGCGGACCAGGTTGTGCGCGACGACGTGCCGGACCAGGGCCTCGCGGGCCAGCGGGTCGCCGGCCACCCAGTCGCGAACCGCTTCGTCCGGCTCGCCGTACGTGACGTCGCGCAGCGCCCGGAGCATCGTCGGCAGCGCCTCGCGGGCCCAGGGGGTGGTGAGGGAGTCCGGACCGACGTCGAGCAGGACGAGCCGTTCGACCAGGTCGTGGTGGTCGGCGGCGGTCAGCAGCGCCGCCAGGCCACCCATCGAATGGCCGACCAGATGCAGACGCGGAAGGTCCAGCCGCCGGGCCAGGTCCGCCACGTCGGCGGCGAGGGCGGCGGCGTTGTACGCGGCGGTCCGGTCGGACTCGCCGTGGCCGCGCTGGTCCGGCGCGAGGACGCGGAAGCGCCGGGCGAGGCCGGCGTCCAGGGTGTCCCACTCACGGCAATGGCCGAGCAGACCGTGGAGCACCAGGACGGCGGGGGCGTCGGGCTCTCCCCACTCCCGGTAGTGGAAGCGGAGTCCGTGCAGGACGGCGTAGCGGTCGACGCCGGCGGGTGCGGCGGGTGCGCGCGTCGAAGCCATGAGTCTGCGCTCCGGGAAGGGGACGGCGGGAGAAGAGACTCGCTTCTTCGAGGATAGGACGACCGGGCGGTCACGGCTCGGGGCCGTCGCCGGGGTCCTCCTGGTAGCTGTAGCGCTGTTCCCGCCACGGGTCTCCGACGTTGTGGTAACCGCGCTCCTCCCAGAAGCCGCGGCGGTCCTCGGTCATGTACTCGATGCCACGGACCCACTTGGGCCCCTTCCACGCGTACAGGTGCGGGACGATCAGGCGGACGGGGAAGCCGTGTTCCGCGGTGAGGAGTTCGCCGCCACGGTGGGTGGCGAAGACGGTGTGGTCGGCGGTGAAGTCGGCGAGCCGCAGGTTGGAGCTGAATCCGTACTCGGCCCACACCATGACGTGGCCGGCCTCGGGGGCGGGCGGCGCGAGGGCCAGCAGGGTCCGGGCGAGTACGCCGCCCCACTCGGCGCCGACCATGCTGAACTTGGTGACGCAGTGCAGGTCGGCGGTCACCGTCTCGTACCGGAGGGCGGTGAACTCCTCGTGGGACCAGCAGTGCTTGCGGCCGTCCGCGGTGGCGCCGAAGACGCGGAACTCCCAGCGCTCCGGACGGAACTTCGGCACCGGCCCGTAGTGGGTGACCGGCCAGCCGCGCTGGAGTCGCTGCCCGGGCGGAAGCGGTGGGGGCTCCCCTCCGTGGCTCTCCGGCTGACCCATGTCCCCATGGTGTCAGACCCCCGTGCGACCGCACCGACGAGGGCCCCGCCGTGCCCGGCGCAGTACGCCGACCAGGCGTTTCGGTAAGCCTGTGCTTACTGGAAGTGCATGCCACAAGGGTGCGAGTATGCGCAGGCAACCAGCCGTTCATCCCTGGAAGGAGCCCGCGGCGATGCAGGGAGACCCCGAGGTCATCGAGTTCCTGAACGAGCAGCTGACCGCCGAGCTCACGGCGATCAACCAGTACTTCCTGCACGCCAAGATGCAGGACAACTTCGGGTGGACCAAGCTCGCGAAGTACACCCGCTCGGAATCCTTCGACGAGATGCGGCACGCCGAGCGGCTGACCGACCGCATCCTGCTGCTGGAGGGGCTGCCCAACTACCAGCGCCTCTTCCACGTGCGGGTGGGCCAGACGGTCACCGAGATGTTCCAGGCCGACCGGCAGGTCGAGGTCGAGGCGATCGACCGCCTCCGGCGCGGGATCGAGGTGATGCGCGCCAAGAACGACATCACCTCGGCGAACATCTTCGAGGACATCCTCGCCGACGAGGAGCACCACATCGACTACCTCGACACGCAGCTGGAGCTGATCGAGAAGCTGGGCGAACCGCTGTACCTGGCCCAGCAGATCGAGCAGCCGGCGGACGCCTGACGGCCGAGGGCGACTCGGCCTGCGACGTGTCCGCCGGCGCCTCCCGGGTCAGTCGCCGCCCCTGGCGACGTCCTCACCCCGCACGTTGCACAGGCCCCAGATCACGAAGCCGCACATGGCGATGAGCACCACCGACCACACGGGGTAGTACGGCAGCGACAGGAAGCTGGAGATGATCACCAGCGCGGCCATCACCACACCGGCCACGCGTGCGGCCATGTTCGCCCGGAACAGCCCGAGGGAGACGATGACGGCCACGGCACCCACGAAGAGGTGCACCCAGCCCCAGCCCTCCGTGTCGAACTGGAAGGTGTAGTTGGGAGTCGTCACGATGACGTCGTCGTTGACGATCGCCATGACGCCCCGGAGCAGGTCGAGCACGCCCGCGATGAGCAGCATGACACCCGCGAAGACGGTGAGTCCCGCGGCGAGGCCGTAGTCCACCGGCCGTTGTCGGACTGTGTGAGCCATGGTTACCTCCTCGGACTTCGAGCGAGGCGCTGTGGCGGTACGGGAGCCGGGGCGAACTGCTGCGCGTCGGGAAGGCGGCAGTTCGTACGGGGCGCGGGTACGGGCGCCTCTACCGTGAATTCTCCGCTCGCTGCGCGGGCGCGCAAATCGGCATGGGCATGCGCACACGGGTGGGCGAGGCGGGCGAGGAGGCGCAGGGGGGAGGGACCCGGCGGCGTCGGGAGGGACCGGCCGGACGGAGGCGTCAGGCGGCGGGCGCGCTGAACGCGGTCGCCGGGACGGGCCCGACGCGCGGGGGCGCCTGGGTGCCGGGAGCCTCTTCCTCGGTGGGCCGCAGGGCGCGTGCCGCCGGGGCGAGCGCCGGCTCGCCACGGTCGAGGGACTCGCGCCGGGGGCAGTCGCCGCGCCCGAGGATGCCCTGGATGCGGCGGACGCAGGAGCCGCAGTCGGTGCCCGCCTTGGACGCCGAGGCGATCTGCCGGGGAGTGCAGGAACCTGCTGCCGCGTGTGCGCGGACCTGCTGCTCGGTGATGCCGAAGCAGGAGCAGACGTACACGCGGGTCACCTCCGTCGGGTCGCTCGGCCGCCGTCGCGGCGCGTCCTCCCCTGTATTCCCAGGGGTGAGGTAACCCTAACCTTACTCGTGCGGCGCCGTCCACCGAACGCCGGTGGGGCCCGCGTCACACCTGCGACACGGGCCCCACGGGCAGAAGTACGGCCGCCCCGAGCGGGACGTACGCGGGCGCGACTACTGGTCGCGGTACATCTCGGCGACGAGGAACGCCAGGTCCAGCGACTGGCTGCGGTTGAGCCGCGGGTCACAGGCGGTCTCGTACCGCTGGTGCAGGTCGTCGACGAAGATCTCGTCCCCGCCGCCGACGCACTCGGTGACGTCGTCGCCGGTCAGCTCCACGTGGATGCCGCCGGGGTGCGTGCCCAGGCTCTTGTGCACCTCGAAGAAGCCCTTGACCTCGTCGAGCACGTCGTCGAAGCGCCGCGTCTTGTGCCCGCTGGCCGCCTCGAAGGTGTTGCCGTGCATCGGGTCGCTGACCCACACCACCTGGGCGCCCGACGCGGTGACCTTCTCCACCAGGGTCGGCAGGTGGTCGCGGATCTTGTCCGCCCCCATCCGCGTGATGAAGGTGAGCCGGCCCGGCTCGCGGTCCGGGTCCAGCCGGTCGATCAGCGTCAGCGCGTCCTCGGGCGTGGTCGTCGGGCCGAGCTTCACTCCGATCGGGTTGCGCACCCGGGAGGCGAACTCGACGTGCGCGCCGTCCAGTTGACGTGTGCGCTCGCCGATCCAGAGCATGTGGCCGGACACGTCGTACAGGTCGCCGCTGCGGGAGTCCGTACGCGTCAGCGCGCCCTCGTAGTCGAGCAGCAGCGCCTCGTGCGACGAGTAGAACTCGACGGTCTTGAGCTCCTCCGGGTCCGTGCCGCAGGCGTGCATGAACTTCAGCGCCTGGTCGATCTCCCGTGCCAGCGCCTCGTACCGCTGACCGGAGGGCGAGTTCCGCACGAAGTCCCGGTTCCAGGCGTGCACCTGCCGCAGGTCGGCGTAACCGCCGGTGGTGAAGGCGCGGACGAGGTTCAGCGTCGCCGCCGACGCGTGGTACATGCGCTTCAGCCGCTCCGGGTCCGGGCGGCGCGCCGCCTCGGTGAACTCGAAGCCGTTGACCGAGTCGCCCCGGTAGCTGGGCAGGGTGACGCCGTCGCGGGTCTCGTCCGGCTTGGACCGCGGCTTGCTGTACTGGCCCGCGATGCGGCCGACCTTCACCACCGGCACCGAGCCGGCGTAGGTGAGCACGGCGCCCATCTGGAGCAGCGTCTTCAGCTTGTTCCGGATGTTCTCCGCGGACACGGCGTCGAACGCCTCCGCACAGTCGCCGCCCTGGAGCAGAAACGCCTCACCCCGGGCCACGGCGCCCAGCCGCTGCTTCAGCAGGTCGCACTCGCCGGCGAAGACGAGCGGCGGATAGGACTCCAGCTCGGCGATCACGTCGCGCAGAGCCTGGTGGTCCGGCCATTCCGGCTGCTGCGCCGCGGGAAGATCACGCCAGGTGGCGTTCGAGGTGCTGGTCTCAGCGTTCACGGTCACGCAGTCCAGCCTAAGGGCTGCACCGGGCCGAAAGGGGCCGTGACCGGCTGATGAGACGCGATCCACCAGATCTCGCCACGTGTCCCGGCGGGGGGCTTGCGCACCCCGCCGGGAGGGGTCAGGCCGCGTAGAGGTCGTCGATCTCGGTCGCGAAGTCCTTGGCGACCACGTTCCGCTTGAGCTTGAGGGAGGGCGTGAGGTGGCCGGACTCCTCGGTGAACTGGACGGGCAGCACCCGGAACTTCCGCACCGACTCCGCACGGGACACCTCGGCGTTGCCCAGCTCCACGGCCGACTGGAGCTCCGCCAGCAGCGCCGGGTCGGCGAGCAGCGCCTCCCGGGTGAGCTCGGCCCTGCCGTTCTCCTGCGCCCAGCGCGGCAGGAACTCCTCGTCCACGGTCAGCAGCGCCCCGACGAACGGGCGGCCGTCGCCGACGACGATGCACTCGGCGATCAGCGCGTGCGCGCGGATGCGGTCCTCGATCACGGCGGGGGCGACGTTCTTGCCGCCGGCGGTGACCAGGATCTCCTTCTTCCGGCCGGTGATCGTCAGGTAGCCCTCGGTGTCCAGGGTGCCGATGTCGCCGGTGTGGAACCAGCCGTCGGACAGCGCGTCGGCGGTCGCGGTCTCGTTGTTCCAGTAGCCGGTGAAGAGGTGCTCGCCGTGCAGCAGCACCTCGCCGTCGTCGGCGATGCGCACCACCGAGCCGGGCAGCGGCTGGCCGACGGTGCCGATCTTCTGCCGGTCGGCCGGGTTGAAGGCGGTGGCCGCGCAGGACTCGGTGAGGCCGTAGCCCTCCAGGACGGAGAAGCCGATGCCGCGGTAGAAGTGGCCCAGCCGTTCCCCCAGCGGGGCGCCGCCGGAGATCGCGTGGGTCGCGCGGCCGCCGAGGGCCGCGCGGAGCTTGCGGTAGACGAGCTTGTCGAAGAGGCGGTGCCGCAGCCGCAGTGCGAGCGACGGGCCGCCGGGCGTCTCCAGCGCCTTGCTGTAGGCGATGGCGGTGTCGGCCGCCTTGTCGAAGATCCGTCCCTTGCCGTCGGCGGCCGCCTTGGCGCGGGCGGAGTTGTAGACCTTCTCGAAGACCCGCGGCACGCCCAGGACCATGGTGGGCCGGAAGGAGGCGAGCTCGTCGGTGAGGGTGGTGACGTCGGCGACGTGACCGAGCTTGATCGGTGCCATCACGGCGGCCACCTCGACCAGGCGCCCGAAGACGTGCGCCACCGGCAGGAAGAGCAGCACCGAGGACTCGCCGGTGTCGAACTGCGCGCGCAGCCGCTCGACGACGTTGCCGCACTCGGCGAAGAAGCTGCGGTGGGTGAGCACGCAGCCCTTGGGCCGGCCGGTGGTGCCGGAGGTGTAGACGAGGGTGGCCGGGTCGTCGGCGCACGCGGTCGAACTCGCCTTGTCCACCGCCTCGTCGGTCACCTCGGCCCCCGCCGCCGTGAGCGCGGCGACCGCTCCCGGCGCGTCCGCGGAGGGCTCGATGCGCCAGAGGTGCTCGAGTTCGGTGAGGCGCTCACGCACCGACGCGACGGCCTTCTCGTGCACGTCGGTCTCGACGAGGACGGCGCGCGCCCCGGAGTCGCCGAGAATCCAGGCGATCTGCTCGGGTGAACTCGTCTCGTACACCGGCACGGTGACGGCGCCGGCGCTCCAGACCGCGAAGTCGAGGAGCGTCCACTCGTAGCGCGTGCGCGACATCAGGCCGACCCGGTCGCCGGGGCGGACGCCGGCGGCGATCAGGCCCTTGGCCGCGGCGCGCACCTCGGCGAGGAACGCGGTCGCCGTGACGTCCTCCCAGGAGCCGTTCCGCTTGCGCGCCAGCACCGCCACGTCCGGATGCTGCACGGCGTTCCGCCGGATGAGATCCGTCAGGTTGCCGTCCGCGGGGACCTCGTACAGGGCCGGAAGGCTGAACTCGCGCAACTGCTGCTCCTCGTCGGCGCCGGGCGGGCCCTGCGGCCGGACCCGTCCGCGTGTGTCCGGGACCGCGCTGCGCTCCCGAAGGAATGACGGCCCGGACGTTACCCACTGGTAAGGCCGTCCGGGTAGGGGACGCGGCCAGATGTTCCGTGCGTCACACGTCACGACGCGGACATGCTGACGCACTGCCGGAAAGGTTAGTGCACACCGCCGACGACCGGAGGGATCCCGCAGGTGGGAGCGAGCGAACGGCCCGGCCGGAGTGGGAGGGCACCCCGGCCGGGCGCGCCGGCGACCGGCGTTCAGGGCGCGGACGCCCACGCCCCGGCCGGCCGCACCGTGAGGACCACCGCACCGTCACGGTCCTCCCGGGTCAGGGGGAGCCCCAGGCCGCGCATCGCCGCGATCATCGCCGCGTTCGCCGGGGAGGTGACGGCGTAGACGTCCGCGCACCCGCTCTCCGCGGCGATGCGCACCAGCCTGCGCAGCAGCGCACCGCCCACTCCGCGCCCCTGCCACGCGTCCTCGACCAGGAGGGCCACCTCGGTCTCCTCCCCGTCCCAGAGCAGGTGGCCGACGGCCACCGTCCGTCCGGACCGGTCCTGCGCCACGACGGTCCGGCCCACGTGCGGGGACAACAGCCCGCCCAGGTACCGGCCGGGGTCGGCCACCGGCGCGTGGTAGCGCTCGGCGAGCGTCTGCCGGGAGCACCGGGCGTGCAGCTCGCGCACGGCGGGCAGGTCACGGCCGTCCGCACGGCGCAGGATCAGCTCGCCTCCGTCGCGGGCGGAGGCGGGCCACACCTGGGCGGGGAGGCGCCTGCCGAGCCGCCGGTCCAGTGCCACCAGAGCGCGGGCACGGGCGTACTCCCCCGGCGTGAACGGAGCGTGGGGCCGCTCCACGACGAGCACGCCGCCGGACGGGTCGGCCAGCCGCAGGCGGCGCGGTGTGAACGCGTTCCGGTCCCCGGGGCGTTCGGACGGCGCACCGCCCGGCGCCGGGGCGGCGGCCTCCGCGCGGATCGTGCAGCGTCCCAGCAGCCGGCGCAGCGCGGGAGGGAGTTCGGCCGAGTCGTGGGCGATGCGGGCCGCCAGTTCCAGCGCCCGGGTGGTGCCGTCGACCAGCTCGTGCGCGTCGGCCTCCTCCACCAGGACGTCCCGTCCGCCGGCGGCCGTCACGGCGCGCCGCAGCTCAGGGGCGTCCACCGCGGCGGGAGCCCTCACCAACAGCTCGTCCACGGTGTGGTCGGCCCCTTCCGGGCGTTCCGCGCCGCCGTCGGGCCCTGCCGCGGGCTCTCCCGGGCCCAGCGGCAGGGTCTGCAGCGCGAGCACGTCCACCCGCAGTCCGGCCAGGGACGTGCAGAGCGCGGCGAGCGCGCCCGGCTGCTCGCGGACGGTCGTCCGGAGCCGCCACAGCGCGGTGTCGGCGACGGCCGGGGGCGCGGCGGGAGCCGTTCCGGCGGGCACGCGCCGGCGCGACCACCATGCGTGCAGGCCGGCCGTGCAGACGAGAACCAGCGCCGACGCGGCCAGCAGGCCGACGCCGTGCGGTCCCCCGACGATCGTCTTGGCAGCGAGGTCGGTGACCGTCACGGCGGTGAACAGCGCCGCCAGCTCGACGAGGTCGCGGCGCCAGTGCCCGCCGTGCCCGCCGAGCCCGGAGTGGCCGCGGGACGGGGGAAGGAGGTGCTGTGGATCTGCCATGCGCACCACCCTCCGGCAACGGTGTGCCAGGGGTGCTAACGGCCTGTTACCCCGGTGTTGACGATCGCTGCCGCAGGGTCGCGCCCGGGCACCGTGCTGCTCTGCCGGGTGCTCCGGACGCTCCGGCCGCGGGGTGGAACGGCGGCGGCTGTGGCCCACGGTGCCTCTAGGGTGGGGGGATGCGGGTCCATGTGGTGAGCGACGTGCACGGCAACGCGACGGATCTCGCGAAGGCGGGGGACGGCGCCGACGCGCTGCTCTGCCTCGGGGACCTCGTCCTCTTCCTCGACTACGCCGACCATGCGCGGGGCATCTTCCCCGACCTCTTCGGCGTCGAGAACGCGGACCGCATCGTCGCGCTGCGCACCGCGCGCCGCTTCGAGGAGGCCCGCGCGCTGTCCTCCCGGCTGTGGTCCGGCATCGACCGTCGGGCGGCCACCGAGGAGGCCGTGCGCCGCCAGTACGCCGAGCTGTTCGCCGCCTTCCCCAGCCCGACGTACGCCACCTACGGCAACGTGGACGTGCCGCCGCTGTGGCCGGAGTACGCCCGGCCGGGCACGACGGTGCTGGACGGCGAGACCTGTGACATCGGCGGCCTCCGGTTCGGCTTCGTGGGCGGCGGCCTGCCCACCCCGATGCGGACGCCGTACGAGATCGACGAGGAGACGTACGCGGCCAAGGTCGCGGCGCTGGGGCAGGTCGACGTGCTGTGCTCGCACATTCCGCCCGAGGTTCCGGAGCTGTGCTACGACACCGTCGCCCGCCGGTTCGAACGGGGCAGCGCGGCGCTCCTGGAGGCGGTGCGCGAGGTCCGGCCGCGCTACCACCTCTTCGGACACGTCCACCAGCCGCTGACCCGCCGGATGCGCATCGGCCGCACCGAATGCGTCAACGTGGGCCACTTCAACGCCACGGGCACGCCGTGGGTTCTGACGTGGTGACCGGCGTCGCGGACGGACGGCCGCCTCCCGGGCGGTAGCCTGCCACCGCACACCACAGGCGGCGGCACGACGGAGGAGCCACGGAGATGGCCGAACACACCAGCTCGAGCATCACCATCGAGGCGGCACCCGCCGAGGTGATGGGGGTGATCTCCGACTTCGCGCGCTACCCCGAGTGGACCGGCGAGGTGAAGGAGGCGGAGGTCGTCTCCACCGACGACCTCGGGCGGGCGGAACAGGTCCGGCTGCTCCTCGACGCCGGGGCCATCAGAGACGAGCACACCCTCGCGTACGACTGGGTCGACGAGAACGAGGTGCACTGGTCGCTGGTGAAGTCGCAGATGCTGCGTTCCCTGGACGGCTCCTACCGGCTGCACCCGTTGGCCGGCGGCGACCGCACCGAGGTGACGTACCAGCTGACCGTGGACGTCAAGATCCCCATGCTCGGCATGATCAAGCGCAAGGCGGAGAAGGTCATCATCGACCGCGCCCTGGACGGGCTGAAGAAGCGGGTCGAGGCGCTGGGCACGTGAGTGCCGACGGCCTCTCCGGACGTCCGCGGCTGCTGCTGGTCACGGGCACCGGCGGCGCCGGACGCACCACCGTCGCGGCGGCGACGGCGCTGGCCGCCGCGCGTGGCGGCGCGCGCACGCTGCTGCTGAGCACCGAGGAGGACGGGGTCCTCGAACGTGTGCTGGGCGCACGGACAGCCGCCGGGGAACCGGCCGAGGCGGACCCCGGCACCGGCCTCTGGGCCGCACGTGTCGACCCGGACGCCGAAGTCCGCGCGCTGGCCGCCCTCCTGCGCGAGCGAGGCGACACGCTGCTGCGGTTCACCGGCGCGGAGGCGCTGGACGACGACGAGCTCACGCCCCTGCCCGGCGCGGAGGAGTTCGCGGTGCTGCGGGCCGTGCGACGGGCCGCGGCCCAGGAGGGGACGGGAGCCGGGGGCCGGGCGCGGTGGGACGCCGTCGTGGTGGATCTGCCGCCCGTGGAACGGGCTCTGCGGACACTCGCGCTCCCGGACCAGGTCCGGCGGTACCTCGACCGGCTGCTGCCGCCGCAGAAGCAGGCCGCCCGTGCGCTGCGCCCGCTGCTGGCCGGGCTGGCGGGTGTCCCGATGCCGCCGCCGGGCCTGTATGCCGGGGCGGACCGGTTCCGTGCCGAACTCGCCGACGTGGCCGGGGTGCTGACGGCACCGGGGACGGCCGTGCGGCTGGTCGCCGAGCCCGGCGACACGGCCGTGGAGCGGCTGCACACGGCGCGGGCCGCACTGGCCCTGTACGGGCTGCGGTGCGACACGGTGATCGCCAACCGGGTACTGCCGACCCGCTCCCGCGACCCGTTCCTGGCCGCGCTGTCGGGTGAACAGCAGGCCGCGCTGAAGGCGTTGCGCGCGCACCCGGTGCGCGGGCTCCCGGTGCGGGAGGTGCCGCATCTGGGGCGTGCGCCGATGGGGACGGCGGACCTGGCGGAGCTGGCGGACCTCCTCGGCTCCGTGGACCCAGCGGCCTCCCCGGACCCAGCGCGCTCGCCGGACGTCGCCGAGCCGCCCCGAGGCGTGTTCGTCCCCGGCCAGAGCGGCGCGCCGGGCACGGTGGAGGACAGACGCGCCACCGAGGGGAGGCTGCACTGGCGGCTGCCGCTGCCGGGCGCGCGGAAGGAAGCACTCGGGCTGGTACGGCGCGGGGACGAACTCGTCGTCGGCGTCGGCCCGCACCGGCGCACGCTGCCCCTGCCGTCGGCGCTGCGGCGCTGCCGGGTGACCGGGGCCGCGTTCGAGAACGGCGAGCTGTGCGTGCGGTTCGAGCCGGATCCGTCGCTGTGGCCCGAGCGGCCCGACGACCCCACGGAGCGCGGTGCCGACGGCACCGCGGAGCACTCCGCGCAGGGCTGAGCCGGAGGGCGGGTCCGGTACCGTCGGAGGAAGAAGCCGACCCAGCACGGGAGCCCCACGATGAGCGATGCCTTCGAGCGGAACGACGCCGACGCCTGGGCCGAGGCGTGCGAGGAGGACCTCGCCGCGGAGCGGGAGCGGCGGCGTGCCGCATACGGTCCGCAGCCGGTCAGCGCGTCGGAGGAACTGCGGCGGCTGGCCGACGCCGTGTCCGCGAAGGTCACGGAGATCGGCAAGCCCTTCGCCGGGACGCCGGGCGGCTTCGCCGCCCAGGGGTTCGCCCAGCAGTTCCTGGCGCAGGCGCGTGCGGTGGTGGAGCCGGTCGTCGAGCGCAATCCGCAGATCTTCGACCACCTCGCGGCAGCGGGGAACGAGATCGCGGCCGCCTACCGTGCGGCCGTGCAGGGGCAGGAGCAGCGCTGGTCGGCGGACCTGCGCCCGCAGGACGCGGCCCCCGCGCCGCGCGGCGACGAGCTCCGGCCCGAAGGCGTGGACCGCCCCGACGGCCCGGACCGGCCGGGAGACGTGGACCGCCCCGAAGGGCCGGACGGGGCGAAGGGCACCCGCCCGACGGACCGGCGGGACGACGACGGCCCCGACGGCCCGGAACGCATCGACCTCGACTGACGGCGACCCCGCCGTTCCTTCCGCCCCGTCCCTCCCCCCGCGTCCCACTCCCCGGCGGCGTGCGCTGCGCCACACACCCCTCCGGTACCCTCGTGCGCAGCGGGGATCGACGGAACAACTGAGGGACACATGGGACTCACCATCGGCGTCGACATCGGCGGTACGAAGATCGCGGCCGGCGTGGTCGACGAAGAGGGCTCGATCCTCGAGACGTGCAAGGTTCCGACCCCGCCCACCGCCGAAGGCGTCGTCGACGCCATCGCGGACGCGGTCCGTACGGTCAGCGCGGAACACACGGTGGAAGCGGTCGGCATCGGCGCCGCAGGGTACGTCGACGACAAGCGCGCGACGGTCCTCTTCGCCCCCAACATCGCCTGGCGCCACGAGGCGCTCAAGGACAAGGTCGAGCAGCGCGTCGACCTGCCGGTCGTGGTGGAGAACGACGCGAACGCCGCGGCCTGGGGCGAGTACCGCTTCGGCGCGGGCCAGGGCCACGACGACGTCGTGTGCATCACCCTGGGCACCGGGCTGGGCGGCGGCATCGTGATCGGCGGGCGGCTGCACCGCGGACGCTTCGGCGTGGCGGCGGAGTTCGGCCACATCCGGGTCGTCCCGGACGGTTTGCTGTGCGGCTGCGGCAGTCAGGGCTGCTGGGAGCAGTACGCCTCCGGCCGCGCCCTGGTGCGCTACGCGCGGCAGCGGGCGGCCGCGACTCCCGAGAACGCCGAGATCCTGCTCAAGCTGGGCGACGGCACTCCGGACGGCATCGAGGGGCGGCACGTCAGCCAGGCCGCACGGGCGGGCTGCCCCGTCGCGGTCGACGCGTTCCGCGAGCTGGCGCGCTGGGCCGGTGCCGGGCTGGCCGACCTGGCCTCGCTGTTCGACCCGTCCGCGTTCATCGTGGGCGGCGGCGTCTCGGACGAGGGGGACCTCGTGCTGGACCCGATCCGCAAGTCGTTCCGCCGCTGGCTGGTCGGCGGCAACTGGCGCCCGCACGCGCAGGTGCTGTCCGCCCAACTCGGCGGTGAGGCGGGCCTGGTGGGCGCCGCCGACCTGGCGCGTCAGGGCTGATCGAGCGGCCCGCCACGGCGTACGCTGCGGCGTATGACACCTGCTTCGGTACTCGCCGACCTGCCCGGGTCGCGCACCGAACCGGACGGCTCCGCCGTGGTGCGGCTGCTCAGCTACAACGTCCGCTCCCTGCGGGACGACGTGGGGGCGCTCGCCCGGGTCATCCGGGCGTGCGCCCCCGACGTCGTGTGCGTGCAGGAGGCGCCGCGCTTCTTCCGCTGGCGCAAGCACGCGGCACGGCTGGCGCGGGAGTCCGGCCTGGTCCACGTCACGGGCGGGGCGACCGCCGCCGGGCCCATGATCCTGGCGTCGCTGCGCGCCCACGTCGAGGACGCCGAAGACCTGCTGCTGCCGCTGACGCCGGGGCTGCACCGGCGCGGGTTCGCCACCGCGCGGCTCCGCTTCGGACCGGAGCGGCCCGGAGGACCGTGCGCCCGGCTGGGCGTGCTGAGCACGCACCTCAGCCTCCAGAAGGACGAGCGGTACGCGCAGGCCGGCATGCTGCTGGAGCGCCTGACCGAGATGCGGCGGCGGACCCCGTACGCCGTGGCGGCGGGCGACCTCAACGAACGGCCGCGCGGCCGGGCCTTCCGCCGGCTCACGGACGCCCTGCAGGACGGCTGGGCGACGAACCCGTGGGGAGGGGAGCACACCTCGACGCCGTCGGACCCACACCAGCGCATCGACGCCGTACTGGCGTCGCCGGAGGTGGAGGTGCTGGGCTGCGGCGTCCCGAAGGGGCTGCCGGGCGTGACCGAACGGGACCTGCGGGCGGCCACCGACCACCTGCCGGTGCTGGCGGCGCTCCGCGTACCGGCCTTTGCCCCGTTGGGGGACGGCGGGCGGTCGACGGACGGCTGACGCCGGGCGGGTGTGGCCCGGTCAGCCGTCGCCGCCCGCCCGGGCACGCTCGCGGCGCAGTTCGATCGCGACCAGCCAGCCGGTGAGCAGCGCCACCGCGGTGAAGACGAACAACAGGGTCAGCACGGTCGGTTCCCCCTCCTACCGTCGCCCGCGCCGGCTGCTCCGGCCGCGGGCGCCCCATCGTCGCAGGGAACGGGCCCGCGGCGCACTTCCGTTTACCGGCAGCGTCCGCCGCCCGGCGGCTGCCGGGATCGTCCGTGCGGGCCGGACCGGGGCGGATCCGGAAGGGCCGCAGGTCAGACGACCGCGCCGCCGCCGGGGTCGCCCAGGTCGTCGTCGTGGTCGTCGCGGAGCCGGGTCAGCAGGGTGGCGAAGCCGGCGAGGAAGCCGCCGACGCCGAGCGTGACGATCCACCACGACATGTAGACGTCGAACAGCACCGCCCCGATGAGCAGCAGGGGGCCGCCGAGCGCGCCGAGCCACCCGAACTTGGTGGTGGCGTCGGTCTCCGGCAGCGGTGGCGGCTCCGGTGGCGTGAAGTGGTCGTCGTCCTCGGCGTCCGGGCGCTCCCAGTCGCGGGGGCCGGTGCCGGCGGCGTACACGGTGAAGCTGCGAGCGGGCCGGTCGGCCGGCCCGGCCTCCGACTCCTCCGCTTCGCCCGCCCGCTCGCGGTCCCGGGCGTCGCGGTCCTCGTCCGCACCGCCGGGCGCCTCGCCGGACTCGTCCTCGGGCCGGTCGCCGGGCCGGTCGTCGGGCTCGTCGCCGTAGGCGGCGACGATCTGCGCCCACGCCGCCTCCTCGTCGGCCGGCAGTGCGGGCTCCCGCTCCTCGCCGGGACCGCCCGCGCCCTCCTTACGCTCCGTCACGTGCCGTCGTCCTCGCTGAGATCCGGGAGATGAAGCCATGGGTGTCCGCGAAGATCCGCTCCGCGTCGTGGTCCAGGGTCGCCACGTGGTAGCTGTCCTCCAGCACCGTCTCGGTCACGTCCGTGGAGGAGACGAGGGAGAGGATCAGTGCCGAGTCGGACGGCGGCACCACGTGGTCGGTGCGGCTGTGCAGCAGCAGCAGCGGCTGGGTGACCTCCGGGAGTTCGGTGCGCAGCCGGCGGAAGAGGTTCCGCAGCGAGTAGGCGGCGTGCAGCGGCACCCGGTTGTAGCCGATCTCGTGCGAACCCTCCTTGGCGATGTCGTCGGTCAGCCCGCGGGTGGAGCGCATCAGCTGCCGCAGGACCGGCAGCGCGTACCCCTCGAGGCGGGGGAAGGTGCTCGCCGGATTGACCACGACCACGCCGCTGACGTCGTCGCCGTGCTTGGCGGCCAGGCGCAGCGCCAGCGCGCCGCCCATGGACAGGCCGCAGACGAAGACCTCCGAGCAGCGGGCGCGCAGCGAGCGCAGCTCGCGGTCGACCGTCGCGTACCAGTCCTCCCAGCCGGTGACCTGGAGGTCCTCCCAGCGGGTGCCGTGACCGGGCAGCAGCGGCAGCGACACGGTGTATCCGCGGTCCGCCAGATGGCGCGCCCAGGGACGCAGCGACTGCGGCGAGCCGGTGAAACCGTGACACAGCAGGACGCCGGTCTGCGAGCCGTCGTGACGGATCGGCTCGGCTCCGGGAAGGATCGGCACCGCGGGTCTCCCTTCGCACCGCACCGCGGGAAGGACGTCGGACGGTGCCACCCTACGCGTGCGCGGGGTGACCCGGGTAGCACACCGCCTGCGGCGGTGTCCGCAGCGCGCGCGGCGATACCGGCGGCTGCGCGGGATATGGTCGGTTCCGTCAGGTACAGGAGGTCCTCGGGTGTTCTACGGAGCGATGAAGCTGTCTGTCGGCAGTTCGCTGAAGCTCGTCTTCCGCCCCTGGGTGGAAGGGCTGGAGAACGTGCCGGCGACCGGGCCGGCGATCCTGGCGAGCAACCACCTGTCGTTCTCGGACTCCTTCTTCCTGCCCGCGGTGCTGGACCGCAAGGTCACCTTCATCGCGAAGGCGGAGTACTTCACGGCGCCGGGGGTGAAGGGGAAGCTCACCGCGGCCTTCTTCAAGGGCGCCGGTCAGCTGCCGGTCGACCGGTCCGGGGTGCGCGGCGCGGGCGAGGCCGCGATCCGCAGCGGACTGAGCGTGCTGGAGAAGGGCGAGCTGTTCGGCATCTACCCTGAGGGCACGCGCTCGCCGGACGGGCGGCTCTACCGCGGCAAGCCGGGCGGCCTGTCGCGGGTGGCGCTGCGGTCCGGGGCCCCGGTGATCCCGGTCGCGATGATCGACACGGAGAAGATCCAGCCGCCCGGACAGATCCGGCCCAAGATCATGCGGCCGGGCATCCGCATCGGCCGCCCGCTCGACTTCAGCCGCTACCAGGGCATGGAGAACGACCGGTTCATCCAGCGTTCCGTCACCGACGAGGTGATGTACGAGATCTGGAAGCTGTCCGGCCAGGAGTACGTCGACATCTACGCCACGGCGGCGAAGCGGCAGATCGCGGACGCGGCGAAGGCGGCGGCAGAGGCGCAGAAGGCGCAGGCGGCCGAGCAGACCCGGAAACCGGAGTCGGCGCAGGCGGCCGGCACGGCGGAACCGGCCGCGGACCGGCCGGAGCGGAAGCCCGAGGGCACGCCCGCCGCGGGCGAACGAGCCGGGCGCGACCCGCAGGGTGAGCCGGGGAAGCACGGCGAGAGAAGGAACGCCGCGTAGCGCACGCGGTGCACGAGGGGGGATTCGGATGCCGGCGAGGATGTCGGTGGAACAGCCGCTGTGGCGGGCCCTGACGGGCTACCGCCTGCTGAGCGCGGCCTACGCGGCGGGCCTGTGCGTCCTGGCCTACGACCACTACGTGCGTCCGTACCTCGCGGTCGGCTTCGTGGCGCTGCTGGTGGTGTGGACGCTGGCGACGGCCACCCGCACGGTGTCCGCCGCCCGGTGCGGCTACCCGTTCCTGGTCTGTGAACTGACCATCGCGCTCACCGGCATCGTGCTGACCCGTTTCACCGAGACGATGGCGCGGGTGGAGAGCGGCATCAACACGCTGCCGTCCATCTGGTCGGCCGGGGCGGTGCTGGGCTTCGCGATCAAGGGCGGGTGGCGGTGGGCGGCGGGCGCCTCGGTGCTGGTCGGCGTCGCCAATGTGGTCGAGCGCGGCGCACCGTCCCGCGACACCGTGCACAACGTGCTGCTGGTGTGCGTCGCGAGCATCGCCATCGGCTACGTCGTCGAGGTCGCGCGGGCCAGCGAACGGACCCTGGCCCGCGCGCTCCAGATCGAGGCGGCCACCCGCGAACGCGAGCGGCTCGCCCGCGACATCCACGACGGCGTCCTCCAGGTGCTGGCCATGGTGCAGCGCCGCGGCAGTTCGCTGGGCGGGGAGGCGGCGGAGCTGGGACGCCTGGCGGGCGAGCAGGAGGTCGCGCTGCGCGCGCTGGTCTCCGGCGGCCCGCCGCCGCTGCCCGCTCCGGCGGCCGCGTACGCGGCGCAGGCCGTTGCCGGGCCGGGGCCGCACGGCGCGGCGGGCGGCGCCGGGGACGTGGAAGCGGGGGAGCCGTACGATCTGCGGAAGCTGCTCGCACGGCACGCCGGCGCCCTGGTCACCTTCTCCGAGCCGGGCACCCCGGTGCTGCTGGCGCCGGAGACGGCACGCGAACTGGCCGCGGCTGTCGGTGCCGCCCTGGACAATGTGCGGCAGCACGCCGGAGCGGACGCGAGGACGTGGATCCTGCTGGAGGACGAGCCGGACGCGGTGCTGGTGACCGTCCGGGACGACGGTCCGGGCATTCCGGCCGGGCGTCTGGCCACGGCCGAGGCGGAGGGCCGGATGGGCGTCGCGCTGTCCATCCGCGGCCGGCTCCGCGACCTGGGCGGGACGGCGGAACTGGTGTCGGTGCCGGGGCAGGGGACCGAGGTGGAGATGAGGGTGCCGAAGGATGGCTGAGGAAGCGACGGGCGAGCGGGAGCCGCTGCGGGTGATGGTGGTCGACGACCACCCGATGTGGCGGGACGCGGTCGCCCGGGATCTGGAGGCGGCGGGTTTCGCCGTGGTCGCGACCGCGGGCGACGGCCGTCAGGCCGTACGTCGGGCGCGGGCGGCCGTGCCGGACGTCCTGGTCCTGGACCTGAACCTGCCGGAGCTGCCCGGTGTCGAGGTCTGCCGTGAACTGGTCGGCCCGGACTCGGCGTTGCGGGTGCTGGTGCTGTCGGCGAGCGGGGAGCACGCGGACGTGCTGGAGGCCGTGAAGTCGGGCGCCACCGGCTATCTGGTGAAGTCGGCGAGCACCGAGGAGCTGATCGACGCGGTGCGCCGCACCGCCGCCGGCGACCCGGTGTTCACGCCGGGCCTGGCGGGGCTGGTGCTGGGCGAGTACCGCCGCCTGGCCACCGAACCGCCCGCCGCGGCGCGGGACGAGCCGGGGGTGCCGCAGCTCACCGACCGGGAGACCGAGGTGCTGCGGCTGGTCGCCAAGGGGCTGAGCTACAAGCAGATCGCGGAGCGCCTGGTGATCTCGCACCGCACGGTGCAGAACCACGTGCAGAACACCCTGGGCAAGCTCCAGCTGCACAACCGCGTGGAGCTGGTGCGGTACGCGATCGAGCGCGGCCTCGACGACGGCTGAACCGCCGATCCGCTCCCGCCCGGCGCCGCGCGCGGTCGCTCGTACGGGTGAGAGCGGGCGCCCCCTTCCCGCCCGGCGCCGGGAATGTCGCGCTCCCCCATCCCGTTGTGACCTGGATCACCGCTAGCGTGGCCGCTGTGCGTCGGCGGTCACGCGGAGAGGTCACGCGGAGAAGGGAGATCCCATGCGGGTCGGAGTGCTCACCGGCGGGGGCGACTGCCCCGGCCTGAACGCGGTCATGCGCGCCGTGGTCCGTAAAGGCGTCCAGGAGTACGACCACCGTTTCGTCGGCTTCCGGGACGGCTGGCGCGGCGTGGTCGAGGGCGACACCATGCCGCTGGACATTCCGGCGGTGCGGGGCACGCTGCCGCGCGGCGGGACCATCCTGGGCTCCTCGCGCACCAACCCCTTCCAGCAGGAGAACGGCGTCCGCCGCATTCAGGAGAACCTGGCGAAGGCCGAGGTCGACGGACTGATCGCGATCGGCGGGGAGGACACCCTCGGGGTCGCTGCCCGGCTCACCGACGAGTACGGCGTCCGCTGCGTGGGCGTGCCCAAGACGATCGACAACGACCTGTCGGCGACGGACTACACCTTCGGCTTCGACACCGCCGTGCACGTGGCGACGGAGGCCATCGACCGGCTGCACACCACGGCCGAGTCGCACATGAGGGTGTTGGTGGTGGAGGTGATGGGCCGGCACGCGGGCTGGATCGCGCTGCACTCGGGTCTGGCCGGCGGCGCCAACTGCATCCTCATCCCGGAGCACCCGTTCGACGTGGACGAGGTGTGCGGCTGGGTGCGGTCGCGGTTCAAGGCGAGCTACGCGCCGATCGTGGTGGTGGCGGAGGGAGCCGTCCCGAGGGACGGCGGCATGGTCCTCAAGGACGACTCCCTCGACTCCTTCGGACACGTGCGCCTGTCCGGCGTCGGCGAGTGGCTGGCCAAGGAGATCGAGCAGCGCACCGGGAAGGAGGCCCGCACGACGGTGCTCGGGCACATCCAGCGCGGCGGCACGCCGAGCGCGTTCGACCGCTGGCTCGCCACCCGTTTCGGCCTGCACGCGATCGACGCCGTGCACGAGGGCGACTGGGGCACCATGGTCGCGCTGCGCGGCACCGACATCGTCCGGGTGCCGCTGGCCGACGCCACGGCCCGGATCAAGTCGGTGCCGCCCGCGCTCTACGAGGAGGCCGGCGTCTTCTTCGGCTGACGGGCCGCCACTGCAACGCGGGGTCGCAGCGACGCCTGCGTCGGCCCACGACACGCCGGCGGCACTGACGGACGTGGGCGTCGTTGCGGCATCTGACCGGCTTCCCGCCGCAGGCACACGACCTCGTGGCGTCCTTGTACCGCCGACGCGCAGCGTGTTGGGCCCGCGCGGAGCGGCGGCACAGGTCCGTGACGCGCGCGGGAAAACCCTTTTCCCCCGGCCACCGCCATGCCGCATCATCGGGTGCCATGCCGACCTCTCACCCGGAGATCGCCGTTCCCGGCCGGACACCCGCTCCCGTGATCACCGTCGACTCCAGCGATTCCCCCGTCAAAGCCATGCTCCTGGCACGTTTCACCAGCGGCGAGCAGCCGCACACCCGTACGTGCCACCTGAGAGGCGTGAGGGAGGAGTTCCCGCTGCTACCCGTCGGAGCCACCGTGCTGCGTTCGTCACGCGAAGGCAAACGCACCGAGGTCCTGGCCGAGGGGGACGGCTGGACCGTGCTGGTGGCACGGGGAGGCGGGGGCGGTGCCGACGTCACGGTCACGGCGGTCGCCGAGGAGTTGGCGGAGCGTGTGCTCGGCTCCGCCACCTGTGGCGCGGAGGAGGAGGACGAGCCGCTGCCCGACGAGGTCGCGATGGGCTTCTGGTACAGCTCGCCGCAGCGCGGACCCCGGCGGGTCACCCGCCGGATAGCCGCGGGCGCCTGGGAGGACGTACGCAGCAACTACACGGCCCCGGTCGCCACTGCTCTGGACAGCCTGATGAGCATCACCCCGGACGACGTCACCGGACGCCTGCTGCTGTTGCACGGCCCGCCCGGCACGGGCAAGACCTCTGCCCTGCGCACCCTGGCGCGCTCTCTGCGCGGCTGGTGTCAGGTCGACTGCGTACTCGACCCGGAGCGGCTCCTCAACGACGTCGGCTATCTGATGAGCGTCGCCGTGGGCAAGGACGACGAATCGGGCGACGAACGCTGGCGGATGCTGCTGCTGGAAGACTGCGACGAGCTGATCCGCGGGGAGGCGAAGGACGCCGCCGGGCAGGCCCTGTCCCGTCTGCTGAACCTCACCGACGGTCTCCTGGGACAGGGACGCAACATCCTGGTCGGGATCACGACGAACGAGGACCTGGAACGTCTCCACCCTGCGGTCGTGCGGCCCGGCCGGTGTCTCGCCCGAATCGATGTCGCCCCCCTGACCCGCGCGGAAGCGACGGACTGGCTCGGTACCGAGGAAGGTGTCGGTCCCGAGGGCGCGACCCTGGCCGAGCTGTTCGCGCTCCGCCGGCAGAGGAGCCCTTCCCCGGTTCTCTAGGGAGGGCTGATCGCACCCGGTCTGTGGTGTGCACCAAGATCATCGGGGACGCGCTCTGTTCGTCCGGCAGGCACCGTCGCTGTGCCGCGACGTCGACCACGTCGACAGCGCCGTCCCGCACTCCGCCGGAAGGGCACGAGGGCGACTGGGGCACCATGGTCGCGCTGCGCGGCACCGACATCGTCCGGGTGCCGCTGGCCGACGCCACGGCCCGGATCAAGACGGTGCCGCCCGCGCTCTACGAAGAGGCCGGCGTCTTCTTCGGCTGACAGGCCGCCGGCCGCGCCCGGCTATTCCGCCCGGTTCCAGTGGGAGAGGAAGCCGGCGCCCACGGCGGCGGCACTCGCGACGCCGCATGCGACGCCCCAGCCGCCGCTGTGCGGCAGCACGAACAGCGGGGTGAGCAGCGCGTACGCCAGGAAGAAGAGCCCGAGTACGCCCGGACGCGTGGCGAGGGGCCAGACGGGGCCGAAGTCGACGTCACGCCCGCCGGAGGCCTGGGACGCCACCGCCCGCGCCTGCCCGCGCGCCTCGACGTCGCGGCACCTGGCCACGGCCACGGATCCGTGCAGTCGCCGGCCCTCCGCGGCGACGAACACGGCCGGGGCCTTCCCGTCGGCGCCGCCGTCGCCGCCTTCGCCGGCCGGCTCCCACAGCACGCTGCCCTGCTGCCCCTGGAGGGCGGCAGCGGCGGCCCGTACGGAGCCGCCCGCCGGCTCGAACGGCATCTCCACACCGTCACCGCGCAGCAGGAGGCCCGGAGGGCCGTCCGGCGCGGTGGCGTGCTGCACATGACCGTCGACCGCTACGGGCACGGCCACCGGCGTTCCCGCGGCCGACTCCGCCCGGAACCCGGCGGCGCCGCGCACCGCGCGGAAGGCGAGCCACAGCGTCCCGGCGCCCCAGGCGACGAGTACCGCCACCCACGCACGGAAGGTGAGGGGCAACCCCGCGAGTTCCTGTTCCAGTTGACTGCGCTCCTCGTCGGCGACCGGCCGCAGTCCGAGGTCCTCGGGCGCGTACGCGACGTACAGGGTGTCTCCTTCACCCAGATACGCGCTGCTGAGCACCTCGACGCGGACCGAGCGCCCGTCGGCGGCCTCGGCGCCGCCGACGCCGCTCACCGGCAGCCGCACGTCGTAGACGGCGCGATAGTCGTCGTAGCGCCCCTTGCCCGTCTTGCCCTGCGGGTCCACGGCCTCGACGGGCGCGGCGACGATGCGGGCTCCCGCGGCGGAGATCTTCTCCGCGTCGCCCGCCTCCTGCAGTGCGGAGGCGCCGAGTCCGACCAGCAGCGCCAGGTAGGCAGGGCCGACCAGCGCGGGAACCACCGCCTGCCACCGGCGACTCGGCGCACCCCCCACCCCGAGGCGCCACGCGGCCCGGTACGCGCTCCGGACGTCGGTGCCCCGGGCCGAGACCTGCACCAGAAGCACGGCGGCGAAGCACAGGACGAGGGCACCGGCGCACCACCACGTGAGGGCGGAGCGCAGGGCGGGATCCCCGACGCAGAGCCATGCCGCCGCCTGCCCGGCCAGTGCCGCCGTCCCGAGCGCGCCGACCACCCGGCCCAACGTCACGGCCCGCCGGACCGCGCTCTCTCCCCCGCCGTCCGGCGCGTTCATCCTTGCCTCCCGCATACCGGCGCCCCGCCCGTACAGGTCCGGGGCACCCCCGTCGCCACTCATCCGAACTCCGACTGAAGGGTGGTGTTGTCCGCGTGCCCGCGCGCAGCGGCGGCGTTCCGTTCGTTCTCGGCCCGCATCTCCTGCCGGTGGGCATCGTTCGCTTCTTCGCCGGATGAAGATACCCGCGGCCTCTCCCCGCTCGGCGTCGGGTGTCAGGAGCTACGGGGAGGTCACCGCGCTCTCCGAACGGCCTTCTGCCGGGGCCGGGTTCAGGTCGGCCAGCAGGGCGGCGACGATGCCGGACCCGTCGAGGGTGAGCACCGACTCCGGGTGGAACTGCACCCCGGCGAACCCCGGTCCGCGCAGCGCGTGCACGTCCCCGGTGGCGGGGTCACGGCTCATCTCGACGCCACGGGCGGCGAGTTCGGCCGCGTGGCGGTCGCCGCAGCGGGCGGTGAAGGAGCTGTAGAAGCCGACGGTCTGCGGCGTGCCGAAGACGTCGACGGTCTCCTGGGCGCCCTGGAAGGGGCGTTCCTTCCGGACGAGTGCGATCCCGAGGGCGGCGGCGAGCATCTCGTGGCCCAGGCACACGCCGAGGACCGGCGGGCCCTCCCCGGCCGCCCGCCGGTCCAGCAGCTCGCAGGCGAGGCCGCCCAGCAGCCGGATCTTCGGGTCGCGGGTGTCCGTCGGATCGCCGGGGCCGGGGCCGAGGACGACCGGCCCCGGGTGACGCAGCGTCTCCTCTCGCAGTCCGGGAGCGTCGTAGCGGCGCACGGTCACCTCGTGGCCGGACGTCCGCAGCAGGTGAGCGAGCATCGCCGTGAAGGCGTCCTCGCCGTCGACGACGAGGGCCGGGCCACGGCTCGCCGCCCGGTCCGACTCCTGCATCCGCAGCCAGAACGGCGCCAGCGCGGTGCGCCGTGCGGCGAGTGCCTCCTGCACGCGGGGGTCGTCGGCCAGCCGGGGCCGTTCCGTCGCCGTCCGGGCCGGGGCCTCGCGTACGCCCAGCGCGGTGAGGACGCCGGCCGCCTTGGCGTGCGTCTCCGCGACCTCGGAGGAGGGGTCCGAGCCCCGGACGAGCGTCGCGCCGACGCCCACCCGCAGCGCGCCGGTGGCCGCGTCGATGTCGGCGGTGCGGATCAGGATGGGCGAGTCGAGCGTCGGTCCTCCGTCGGCGTCGTGCCCGAGCAGGGCCAGCGCACCGGCGTAGTAGCCCCGGCCGCCCTGCTCGTGCCGGCGGATCACCCTGCAGGCGTTCTCCACCGGCGAGCCGGTGACGGTCGCGGCGAACATCGTCTCGCGCAGCACCTCGCGCACGTCCCGGGTGCTGCGGCCCCGGAGTTCGTACTCGGTGTGCGCCAGGTGCGCCATCTCCTTGAGCCGTGGCCCGACGACCACTCCCCCGCGGTCGCAGACGACGCTCATCATCTTGAGCTCCTCGTCGACGACCATCGACAGCTCCTCCGTCTCCTTGCGGTCGGCGAGGAAGTCGAGCAACCCGTCCACACTCGGTCCGGCGGGCGGATAACGGTACGTGCCGCTGATCGGGTTCATCACCACCGTCCCGCCGGACATCCGCACGTGGGCCTCCGGGCTCGCCCCGATCAGCACCCGGTCGCCCGTGTGCACCACGAAAGTCCAGTACGCGCCGCGCTCGTGCGCGAGCATCCGGCGGAACAGGGCCAGCGCGTCCGTACGGCCGAACCCGTCGATCCCGGCACGGTAGGTCCGCCGTACGACGAAGTTCGCACCCTCCCCCGTCGCGATCTCGTCGTGCAGCACCCGGCGCACGGTGTCCGCGTAGGCGCCGTCGTCCACGTCGAAGGCGCCGTCCCGCACGGCGACGCGGTGACGCGGCAGCGCCGCGAGCACGTCCGTCAGGGGCAGCTCGTGCTGCTCGTCGGCCACCAGCACCGACAGGGGCGTGCCGTCGTCCACGGCGTCGTAGCCGCGCTCGGCGATCTGCCGGAACGGCACGAGTGCGAGGCAGCGGTCGGGCAGCTGCGCGAGGCGTCCGGCCTCGCGGACCCCTCCGACAAGGACTTCGACGGTGTCGTGGTCCCGCCCCGGGGCTCTCCTGCGGAGCAGGGCGAACGGCGGAGCGTCGTCGGCCGTGAGCCGGGTGACGAGGTGGGTGGCGCTGGTGTTCACGGTGTTCCCTTCCGGGCTGTGGAGGGAACGGCCGCGAGCCGGTCGTGCCGGACACGCCGAAGGCCGCCCCTCGGGCGGCCTTCGCGTCGTCTGTGTGGTGCGCGCGCAGTCAGTGGGCCGCCGAGTGAGCGGTCCACCACCAGTTCATCGCGGGCTGCGCGTGCATGCCGTCACCCTACGACACACCCCCGCCGCCCGCCTGCCCTGACACCGGTACCCGATGCACGCGGACGACCCGCACTACAGGGGGGCCAGGCTCGGCCCGCGCCGGATACTGACAGCCGTCACCGAGCTCTCGGTGGCCACCAGCAGCACGCCTTCCGGCGAGAGGTCGACGTCCACGAGTGACTGCTCCGTGGGGAAGGTGGTGACGACGCGCCCCTCAACGCGGTCCCAGATCTCGATCGCCTGCGGACGAGGGTCCAGTGCCAAGGGGGCCGCAGCGCGCGCCTCCCCGGAGGCCAACGTAAGGCGGTCGAGCTCCGCGTCGTCGAGCAGGGCCGGGCGGTTGAGGTCGTGCACCAGGAGGCCCACCTCGCTGCCCTCTTCGAGGGGGAGGGCTCCTGCGGTTCCGGCGGGGACCACCAGGGCGGCGGCCGGCGCCGGGAGGCCCGGAGTACGCCCGTCGGGGTCTTCGGGCGGAGTGAGGGTAGCGGCGGAGACACCCCGGACGCAGGGGAGGTGCAGGGACCACAAGGTCTGCCACGGTAGGTCGATACCGAGTCGGCGGACGGCATGCCCGTACTCGTGCAGACCGTCCTGGACGAACGCCATGTCCAGAAGCGCCGCCCGGACGGGCACCGACACACCGTTTCCGGCGAGGAGCGGCGCGATCCGCAGATAGGTGCGGGCCGGGGAGCCGAGGAGTTCTGCGGGTACTTCCGAGACGGCGGCGAGGAGTCGCACCGGATCGGCATGAACGAACAGCGCCGGATCGGTCAGGAGCTGAGGAAGCAGACCCGCTTCCAGCGTGTGGTCGGCGATATGGTCCCTCACGTACGGGTCGGCCCGGCCCCATTGCTGGTCCGGCACCGCCTCGAGCAAGGACACGGCGATGCGGGCCTGTCTGTCGCGTATGTCTTCGATGCCCGACCGGACTGTCGTGCCGATGGCGCCGTGCGTCAGCGCGAGTCGGGCGGCCCTCCGACCGCTCTCCCGCCGAACGGAGACAAAGGGTTCCAGCGCCGGGCTCCCCAGCAGTGCGGAGGCGTCGCACCGATCATCGAGGGCGGCCAGGAGTCGGCACCAGAGGGACTCGGGCAACTCGTCGGCGGTACTGAGAGCCAGCGGGGTCAGGGCGGTGCGGAGGGTCCCCGGGTCGAGCCCGACGCGCTCGGCATGCCACGTGAGAGCCTCGTCCACAGTTCGGGGCAGTGCCCCGTGGTCTGCCGCGTCGAAACCTTCGGGGGCGGCGAAGAGACTTCTCACCACGAGGTCCATGACGAGCACGTTGTTACCCGCTCGCCCGGCGATCGCCTGTGCCACCGCGGCCCTCGCGGTGCTGTCCCTGCTGAAGGGCAGCTCCGGCGCTCCGGACCGGGGGTCGAGAGCAGCCTCGACCTGCGCAGCGAGACCCTCCGTCTCCCACCACTGTGGGTGGTCCAGGTCGAGCACCAGGACGGCGTCGTCGGCGAGATCGCGGGTCAGCGGGTGAACGAAATCCCTGGGGAGGTCCAGGAGCAACCGCACGTTCTCCGTACGGGCCAGGGGGTTGAGCACGTCGTTCACGAGCCGCTCGGCTCCGCGCGCAGCGCGGCGATCAGCGCGCTCTATCTCCGGTACGACGATGGTCACCGGTTCACTCGACGCGTTCAGGGCTGCCCCGAGCTCCTCCATTCCCGCTTCGCCTTCAGAGAGCGTCTCGAGGCCGAGCGCACTCGCCACCATCAGCGGAAAATCCTCCACCGTCAGCCTGCCGGGCTGGGGCAGCAGCGGAGGAACAGGCGGCACCGGCGGGACGAGCGCCGGATCCATCTCGTCCAGGGGCAGGCGGCGTCGGAGCTCGTCATCGCACAGCGCTACGAACCCCGCGATCAACCGCGTCCGTCCCGTCCCCGGGGTACCCGTCAGCACCACGTTGCGGGGCACCTCGGGACGGGCGGCGCCCCATTCGGCCAGCAGACGCAGCACCGCGTCGCGACCCCCGACGTAGGGATGGGGCGTGTACCCCTCCCTTCGCTCTGTCGCATCGTTCACCGTGCCCCCTCCCCGGCGGACGACGGGGGACCCTCGTCCGAAGCGTGTCCGGAATCCTCATCCCGCGACTCGGGAATCAGTTTGGACAACTCGGCAGCACGTTCCGCTGAAGCGCCGTACAGAACGACGAGCCCGGCCAGTGCGACGATGCAGGCAAGAACTATGGTCGCGATGAGGCCGACACCGAACGCGATGACACCGAGAAGCAGAAGGATGAAGAGCGTCCAGCCGAATCCGACAACGTGCAGGTCGGACCGCCACTCCGGGACCCGACGAACCTCCCGCGGCCTCCGCTGCCCAGCGACGCGCAGGGCCGATTCCCCATCCGTGAGGAGCGATTCACCGTCTGCATCGGTAACACTCCGACAGCGCAGGTAGTGGCGCCCCCAAAGCAGCACTCCCTTGCCCGCACCCTCGCCGGACGCAATCCAGTGAATTGTCACCGGAGTGTGGTCGTGCCGATCCTCCAGGGCCTTGGCCGCAGCGATCGGATCGATGCCCTTGCCGACCACCGCCCTGATACGTTCACCTGCGGGCCCGCACAGCAACAGACAGGGAGTCGGCTTCAGTTCGGGCTCGTCGTTCCGACCCTTCCTGTTGCGGTTCGCAGAATCACTCGCGAACATGACTGCTGTGCCGCCGGTCGGCCGTACAGACATGCGCCGGACACGTCCTTCCCGAAGCGCCCGTCTGACGTGTCGCGGCAACCCGGGAGCACTGTAGGCGAGAGCAGCCACGAGCAAGGCGGAAAAGATCGTCAGGATCATATAGGGAATGTTTGCCGGTGGCCCTCCAGCCTTCTGTTCCAGCTGTCCACGGTCCTCTTCCAGGAAGGCTCCCAGATCCGGCCTCGAAGGTGCGTACAGCGCCCAGACCTCGTCGCCCGCCTCGACTCGTTGACGGGAATCGAACTCCCAAACCCTGGTTGTGTCGCCGTCGTTGTAGGGCACCGAAGCTCTCACTCTGACGCTGTAGTACCTCTCCCCTCGGCTGCCGCGTTCACGCTCGCTCGACAGGACGTCGTCGACCTCCACGGTCGCGATGACGTGCCCCTCTTCAACCATCCGCAAGGCGGCAGGCGACACGTTGACGATACCGCCCACGAAGTACACAAGCGTCATCAGCGAAACCGGTACGAACAACCCCCTCCACACAGCACGCAGGTCGGGCCACCAGGGCAGTGACCCGATTCCGCCGAAAGCAGTGAACCTCTTTCCGCGCACCGTCACCAGGCATCCGACCACGCCGACTGCTGTCACGGCGAAGCACGCGATCAGATCCCAGCGCGGTGTCGCAGCCGAGAAACGCTCCGACATCACCACGAACACTGCGATGAACCCAAAGGCTGCGAGTGTCAGCCACATCGCGACCGCACGAGAACCAGTGTTCATCCGAAGTCCTCCTCCAGCGCCCTGATTTTATCTTTCGCCACTCCACCGGTTCCCAGTGCCACTCCTCCGAGGATTCCCTCGAAGGCCATGTGAGGGTTGTCGCTCGACCGGGGGCCCGAGAGTTGGTTGGCACCATGGGTCATTCCTCCGCCTGCCACGCCTCCGATGGTGTTGCCGAGTGCGTTGTACGCCCAGTCCCTCACTGACAGGTCCTGACCTGAGCCGTACTTGATGAGGTCGACGCCCGCCCCTCCGGCAACATTCCCGACGACGCCTTCGGTGACGGCGCTCAAACCGGGCTTGCTCACCATACCCCCGATTTTTATGCCGATCCCCGTGCCGAACGCGGAAGCGGCGACCCCTTGCCAAGCGGCATCCGCAAAATCCTTGGGAGACATCCTCCCTCCGTTGGCCACGGCCGTGGCGACGACATTACCGGCCGTATTTGCTCCCGCATTGACAGCAAGATTAGTCAAATGTTTGCTGCTCTTGACGAAGTCCTTGAGGCCCTTCAGCCCCTTGAGAGTGCTCTGGACCTTGTTCAGGCTGGAAAGCCTGCGGAAGATCGCCGCGATCCTCTGCAGCAGTGTGCCCAGACGCCCTGCGATGCGGACCGCCTGCGCGGCGAGGCGGGTGATGTTGGCGGCCGCGGCCGCACCCGTGAGGCCGAAGGAGAAGAACGATGTCGCCACTCCGACGGCAGCGGTGACGCCTATCTCGAGATAGATCTGATGGATCTCGTCGTTGCACTTCTCGATCGCGTCGGCTGCTTCGTCGAGTCCGTCGGCGACCTCATCGAACTCGTCGACCGAGTCCGCCACGGCACTCTTGAACTCCTGGAAGTGAAGCTTGAACGCGTCGGCCGCCTCGCCACGCCACGTGTTCCCGACAGTATTCTCGACGTCCCGCTCGAGCGCCTTGAGGATTCCTTCGTCGCCGGCGAGGTCTTTCTGCAGCTTGCGCCACGCCTTGGCGGCGTCGCGCAGAACATCGGGCCTGCCACCGGGGTTGACCAACTCGATGCCGAGTTCGACCAGCTCCTCGGCAGCGGACTCGTTTCCGGACATCAGGCCTCCCCCGCGTTCTTCTTCCCGAACAGGGCGGCCATGCCCTCGTCGTTGACCTCGGTGTTCTCGTTGACTTTGCGGAGTGAGTCGGCTATTTGATCCAGATACTCGTGAATGAACTTGACGGCATCAGCGGCAGTGTCCGAGTACCCGATGTAGGCCTTGTTGATCTCGTCGGATTCGGTCAGAACGCCGAAGCCATCGGTGATGGCCTCCTCGCCCGTCTTGGTCTCGAACTCCTTGAGAAAGGCGCGCAGATCGTACGCCTGAGTCTCGAACTTCTTGGCCAGACTGCGACCGGCTCCGTCTGCGTAGTACGCCTCATCAGCCATGTAGTGTGAACCGTTCCGGGTCTGATGGAGGCTCGATTCCCTGAGAGGATCGAGTCATGACCCGTCCGTCCCCCTACCCTCCCGAGCTTCGTGAGCGTGCGGTCCGCATGGTCGCGGAGGTCCGCCCGAACTACCCGACCGAGTGGGCCGCGATGAAAGCGGTCGCCGCAAAGCTCGGAATCGGTGCGGCGGAGACCGTGCGGACCTGGGTCCGGAAAGCCCAGGTCGACGCCGGCCAGCGACCGGGGGTCACTTCTGAAGAAGCCGCCGAGATCAAGCGACTCAAGACCGAGAACGCCGAGCTGAAGAGGGCGAACGAGATCCTCAAGGCCGCATCGGCTTTCTTCGCGGCCGAGCTCGACCGGCCACACAGGCGCTCGTAGCCTTCATCGACGAGTTCAAGCAGGTGTTCGGTGTCGAGC